>CAJUQB010000020.1 GCA_910588285.1 uncultured Lachnospiraceae bacterium | reverse complement strand
CAAAAGAGAATGTGGCTCTCACTTCTAAACTGCCGCCACAGCCTATTTTAGAGCGTGTCGGACTGACCGAAGAAGAAAGCAAACGAAATGTTTTGAAACTCTCTGGCGGTCAACAGCAGCGTGTAGCGATTGCCCGTGCATTAGCTTCTGATGCAAAGGTCATCCTTGCCGACGAGCCGACAGGGAACCTTGATGAAGATACTGCGGCAGAGATCACAAAGATTTTAAAAGAATGTGCTCACCAGATGAATAAATGCGTGATTATCGTTACGCATTCCACTGAGCTTGCAAAGCAAGCTGATGTGATTTGGAAATTGCGAAAAGGAGAACTGCAAATTGCAGATACTCCCGATACAGATACGAGAAAAGGACGAAAAAACTAAATACAGCATTTCTGTAAAGAGATTTGCAAAAATCAAAGGGGACGTGCAGGATTTCATTGACATTTTTGGTATAGTCATCTTGGATCCCATGATCCTCTCCAAACAGAAAACCGCAGCCTTCGCCTGCGGTTTTCCTGTCATGTCCTCTTACATGGACTGTATGGTCTCATCAAAGTTCTTATACTTCTCAAGCTTCTCCTTCAGGGCGTCAAACCCGCCGGCTGCCATGATCTTGGGCACTGCCTGGGCTCCAAAGCCCTGGATCTCCGTGGTGTGCTCCCGAAGGCCCTTGAAGGTTCCTCTTGCACGTGCCTTCTGCTCCTCCGGGAAATCTACCATCAGTTTCTCGTCTACAATAGAGAGCTTCCCTTCGATCCCGCAGATGGGACACTCCACCTTGGTGGTCCCGTCCACCATCAGCAGGTTCTGGTGGCATACCGGGCAGGTTCCCTCCGGCCCGTACCAGGTGATCTCCTCATCCGGCAGGGTGTAGGACTCTGCCGCATGCTTCCCAAGGCCCCTTGCATGGGTCATCAGCTCCTCATCCAGCACCGGGCTCCCCTTGGGACCCATGGCGGATGCATCCATGTTGCCGGTCTGGATCATCATGGGCGGGAAGCCGAACAGCGGCATGCTCCCGCATCCCATGGACACCCAGTTCTTGGTGGTGGCCCCGCCTACGCTGATGTAAGCCACGGTCCGCCTCTTTAACCGCTCCATGGGGAAATCGTCCGCATTGCCCGGCATCTCGCCGCTGCGCCGCTTATCCAGCACCCAGTTGATGGCGGACACGTCATGGCGGCAGGAGAACCGGTCCACGAAATCCTTAAACTGCCCTACCGGCTGCAGCACATACACCGGAGCAGCCACCACCAGCACGTCTGCCTCCCGGACCGCATCCTCCAGTGCCTGGAAGTCGTCCTTGATCACACACTGGTTATCCTTGCCCTTCTCCAAAGCCGTGGAGCAGGCCCCGCAGCCAATGCAGCGGCCGATTTTCATTTTTACCGTATTGATGAACTTCACTTCGGCATCCGGGAAGGCTTCCTTTGCCCCGAACAACGCCTCCTTGGTGAGGATGTCACAGTTGCCCATTACTTTTCCAAATGATATTCCTAATACTTTCATGTTGTCACCGATTCCTTTCTTACTCTTTTACGCCTCCAATGGCAATTCCCTTCACAAAATACTTCTGGAAGAAGGGGTATAAGATCATGATGGGCACTACCCCGATCACTGCCATGGCCATTCGGATACTCACACCCGGGAACTGGCCTCCTGCCGCCGCACCGTTCATGCTCTGCATAGCCTGTATGTTGCTCAGGATACTGTTCAGGTATACCTGCAGGCTGTACCATTTCTCCTCTGTTATGTAGTAAATACCATTGGTCCAGTCATTCCAATATCCAAGGCCTGTCATCAGGCCCACCGTCGCCAGGATCGGTAAGGATAAGGGCAGAACAATCTTCCGGTAAATGAAGAACTCGCTGGCCCCGTCGATCTTGGCTGCCTCGATCAGCGCCGGATGGATGTTGGAGGAGAAGTTGTTCTTATACAGGATGATGAAAAATCCATTGGCAATCAGGTTCGGAAATATCAGCGCCCAGATGGTGTTCTTGATATTAAAGATCTGGGTCCACATCATGTAGGAGGGCACCACGCCTCCATTAAACAGCATGGTAAAGAACACAAACACGGTCCAGAACCTTGCCCTCTTGTAGTCACGCCTTGACATGGTGTAGGCAAACATGGGCCCGATCAGCAGGCTGATGACTGTACCGAAAATGGTGATGAAGAAGGTAATGCCATAGCTTCTGAAAATCTGGGCTGCCTTGCCCTGGAACATATATTCATAGGCATAGGTACTGAATACTGACGGCCAGAAGCCGTATCCGTTTACCCGAAGCGCTCCGTTATCCGTAAAGGAGGATGACAGGAGCATAAGGAACGGAAGCACGGCGCTCAGCGCCAGGATCGTTAATACAATATAGCAGACCACCTGGAAGATCTTGTCTCCGCGGCCTCTTAAGCTGGAATCCTTTTCCATTCTTACACCCCCTTAGAACATTGCGTTTTCTTTGTCCACCTTGCGGACAATGCCATTTGCTACAAGTACTACGATAAATCCCACAACCGACTGGTATACGCTGGCTGCCGAGGCCTTTCCGATCTGGTTTAAGGTCATCAGCGCACGGTACACATAGGTGTCGATGGTCTGGGTCACGCTGTAGAGCACCCCGGAGCTCATGGGCACCTGCAGGAACAGGCCGAAATCCGAGTAGAAGATACGCCCCACCTGCATGATCAGAAGGGTGATGACCGTCGGCTTTAACATGGGCAGCGTTACCCGAAAGATCTGCTGCATCTTGGTGGCTCCATCCACCTTGGCCGCCTCGTAGAGGCTCTTGTCAATGCCTGCAATGGAGGACAGGAAAATAATGGCATTGTAGCCCATCAGCTTCCAGGTGTTGACCCCAATCAGCAGGGCCGGCCAGTACTGCTTGCTGGCGTAGAAGTCAATCTCATTGCCTGCCCCAAGCACTGCCTTGTTGATAAAGCCTGCCTCATTGCTCAAAAAGCCGTATACAATATAGGCCACAATGATCATGGACACCAGCTGGGGCAGCAGGATGGTGGTCTGGAAGATCTTCTGCCAGGTCCGGTTTACAATCTCATAGAGCATGATGCCAATAGCAATCCCCACCACCATGCCGATGACAATAAAGGCCAGGTTATAGAGGATGGTGTTACGGGTCATAATCCAGGCGTCCTGAGTGGAGAACAGGTACTTGAAGTTGTCAACCCCTACCCAGTCGCTCTTGGCAATCCCCACACTGTAGTCCACCTTCTTGAAGGCAATGAAGATTCCGAACATTGGGAAATAATTGTTAATGAGGAAATACAGTGCTCCGGGCAGGGCCATGAAGTCCAGGGGCACGACCGCTTTATTCTTATATAAAATATGGAAGGCACGGATCAGCATCAGCAGGGCGAATATTACCATCAGGATGCTGCCGTAGGCCAGCGTTACCTGCTTGCCCTTGGCTGCCTCCAGGGTGCTGACCACGTTCTTGGAAAATACGATGGACAGCACAAACTCCGCAGTGCTTAAGACCAGCAGGGTTGTGCCTGCATATTTTGCTTTCACTTTCACAAACAGGATGCCGGTAAGGATCACCAATGCCGCAACCACCACCATGAGGATGGCCCAGGTATTCGTGGGAACCTCCACCTTGCCCTTCATAATGGTAACGCCTGTCAGAAACCTGGACCCCTTGATGGAATACAGCTTCTTCCGGTAGACATAGGTCGCCACCGGAAACAGGAAGGTTACCAGCGAAAGGATGCCCAGCAGGATCACGTCAAACATGATCCGGTTGCTGCTGGGGAAAATCTTGTCTAACATGGATTTCTTTTCATTCATCTCATTCTCCCTTTCAGCCAGAGGGAAGTGAAGCCGCCGCTTTAGCGGCGGCCTCGCACTCTAAGTTACCGATATGGTTCTATTTCTCGGAAGCTGCACCTGCTTACTGCTGTGCCTTCCATGCCTGGATCTGCTCATTTACCTGCTTTAGGTACTCGTCCAGTCCGGCATCCTTCATCTTCTGGATAAACTCCTCATAGTAGCCGTCCGGAGCTGAGCCGCAGAACAGAGCCGGGCCATACTCCTGGTTGGCGATGGGGCAGAGGGCGGTGTAGATATCACCCAGGGCTGCAGTATCCAGATTGAAGCCCATCAGCGGAGAATATTTTGCATTTTCCATCTCCTTCTTGCCTATCTCTGCACTGTTGGGATCAGCTCCCTCCCAGGGATAGGACAGGAAGCCGTTTCCAAGGATTGCTGTCAAGCCGCCCATGTAGTATCCGGCGTTCTCAGACGTTACACCCTCCGGAAAAGCCACGGTGCCGTCATCCTTCTTCACATAGTGGGTTCCTTCAATTCCATAGTTCAGCAGATTGACAATGTCTGCATTGGTGAATACCAGGTTCATAAACTTCGCTGCTGCCTCAGGCTCGTCGCAGGATACGGGAATCGCCCAGGTAAACTGCTGCATGGAACCGGTTGACAGGTAGCTGTCAGTCAGCTGTACATAGGAGGAGCCGCTGGCTGCTGCACGGGTAGATGCAATATCTGCCTGCCCGACATAGATTTCGCTGGCTGCGTTATCCTTGTCCATGATGGCGCTTCCGGTAGCGCTGTCCGTAGCGGTATCCTTGTCAAGAAGGCCGTCGTCATACCATTTCTTCAGATATTCAATATCCTTCTTGAACTCATCGGTCTCATAACGGCTCACTGCGGTCATAGTCTCATCATCACAGTAAACGGCTGCTGCAACTGCCGTAGACTCTCCCAGCGGATCCCATCCGCGGTTGCCGGAGCCAAAGGCAAAGCCCGGATAGGTCAGGTTCATGGTAAAGGAAGCGCCGCTTAAGGGGATCAGATCCGGGGATGTCTCCTTGATGGCATGCAATGCTGCATCCAAGTCATCAATTGTCTTGATGGTATTGATGTCAATATTTGCTGCATCCAGTGCTGAATTGCGGGCGATCCAGAACATATTTTTCACCTTGTTGCTGTAGCTTGGCACTGCATAAACCTCGCCGTCCTTTGAGGTAGCATCCAGATATCCTTCCGGAATCGTAGCCATAAGCTCAGGCGCATATTCATTCAGCAGATCCGTGATGGGCTCCAGCATACCGTTGGACATCATAACGCTGTAGTGTCCGGACAGGGCCGCTGCAGTAACTACCAGGTCGAAATCCTCCCCATTGGCAACGCCGTTGGCCATTGCACCATTGGGTATGTAGCTTCCCACATCCATAATGTTCAGATGAACGGTGGTGTTGATCTCTGCCTCTGTGATCTCATTGATGGCATCCTCCACCATTGCCTTGTTCGCCTCATCGGGAACACCTGCCAGAGACCAGAAGGATACGGTAATCTCCGCCAGGTCCTCTTCTCCGTCTGCATCTGCGTCTGCATCCGTACCAGCGTCCTCGCCGCCTTCCTCTTCTCCGTCGTCCCCGCTCTCGTCTGTGGCCGGTGCGGGATCCTCTGCGCCTTCCTCGGCTGCTCCGTTGCCGCAGCCTGCCAGCAGGGCCGCTGTCATGGAAGCTGTCAATAATGCTGCAATCAATTTCTTTTTCATGGTCTTCCTCCTTTAAATGTTTTCCTGTTTTCAGGGTAGCTTTATCATAATTCTTTTTTCCTTCTCATGCCCCACAATTTTTATGGAAATTTTATATTTTTTCTATTTATATTTCATTTTTATGAACCTGACCTGATTTTCAGATTAAAAATATAAAAAATCAACAGTCAATTTTTTATATTTTTTCGTTCCTTTCTTGCTTTTCTCATCTTCATTTTGTATACTTTAGTTATGACTTCCAGGCAGTTTTTTTATAATCATGTCATTTTGACGGAAAGGAATGCAAGTATTATGACAAATGCACATGAAAAAACACCATTTTTAAAAATGGCTTATATTACGATAAAGGACAGCTCCTCCCGGAGCTTTTTGGATTATGACTTCTTTTTTATTCTGGACGGAACCATACGTGTCCTGAAGGACGGGGATACCTATTTTCTTGGCAAATTTGATGTATTCCTGTTCGAGCCGGGCATTTCCTACCAGATCTCCAGCGCCGGCAACAATGTGGTTCTGTCCCTGGTGATGGATGCCAGATTCGTCCAGAAGGGGCGCTCCATGCAAACCGGTTACTTTGTCTGCAACTCCTCGGCGGATCCCAGCCGGGACTACCAGCCCCTGCGCCAGCTGCTGGCTATGGCTGCCCATACATATTTTGGAAGCAAGGATATCCTGGGCCTGAACCTGACCTCTCACGCTTACCGTCTGCTCTACTACCTGAACGCCTACCACTATGAGGCCTATATGGAAAAGCGCCTGGAGCTGGAAAATCCCAAATATCAGGAACGGATGGCAGCCATCCTCAGCTATATTCACGAAAATTATGCCTCCTCCATTTCCCTGCAGGAGGCTGCAGATGCCCTGCATTTAAGCGCGCCGTACCTCTCCTCTTTTTTCAAGCAAAACATGCATGAGAACTTTAATACCTATGTGAATCAGGTACGGTTAAAGCATGCGGTGGAGGATCTGATCTATACCGACAAGTCCATCACCTCCATTACCTTTGACAATGGCTTTGCCAGCATGAACGCCATGAACCGGGTATTCCGGGAGGTATACAGCACAACCCCCAACCGTTACCGTCAGGAAAAGCTGGCGGAACGGGCCTTTCTGTCCACCCCGGAGGAGAATCGTGTCAATGAGCTTCCCCCGGAATCCTATCAGCAGCTGTTAGAGGCCTACAGGTCTCCGGACCATGCACTGATCCACAATATTCAGTTTCCTTCCCAGGAGGTCTTTACCGTTTCGGACATGCACAGTGTCACACCGGTTACGCCGATCTGGAAGCTTATGATCAATGTTGGACCCTTAAAGGATCTCTTGAAACGCGATATCGAAAAACAGCTGGAGCAGGTACAGGAAATCATGTCCTTTACCTATGGCCGCATTGAGAAGGTTATGGACTACTCCCTGTTCGGCTCCCAGAAGGATCACTTCGTATTTATGGACTTTGACCGGGCCATCAATATTCTTCAGACCCACAATATGATCCCTTATCTTGAGCTGTCGATTCCCACTGAGCTTCTGGAATTCTCTGACCGGGGAACCATCATCATTGACCATGACCAGTATCTGGCTCTTCTGGAAACCATGCTGGCCCGGAGCGCCAATATGTACGGTCCGGATGAGATGGATACCTGGTATTTTGAAATCAATCCCCACCGGATGATCCAGAAAGGTTATCTGGAACCGGCCGGAAGCTTTGTGCCCCGCTTTGTTTCCGCCTGGAAGCTGATCCGCCGGATCCTTCCCCACGCCAGGGTTGGAGGTCTGCTTCTGGCCGGCGATCTGCCTGACGGCCATACCCAGGAGCTTTTGGCACTGCTTCGGCATACAGAGGTGACACCGGATTTTCTCAGCATCGGAATCTTTCCCTATGAGAAGCTGCCTGTCAGCTCCGGTCCGGAGGCGGAGGATACCATGTCCGCAAATGGGCTGTTTTATACCCGGGACCGCTCCTATGCCCTCCACCGGATCCAGGCATTCCGCCGCTCCCTGCGCTCCTTCCTGCCCCAGCTGCCTCCCATCCATGTCTCCTGGCTGGCCGCGGATGTGCTGTATGGCCATTACCTCAACGATACCTGCTTCCAAAGCGCCTTTTTCTTCCACAATACCGTGGATCTGATCGGAGAGGTGGATATGCTTGGATATTTCCAGATGTCCGATATCCCCACCATGGATGACAGCAGCGGCGCCTTCCTGTGCGGCCGCAGCGGCCTGTTCAACCGGTACGGAATCCGCAAGCCCGGCAGCCTGCTCCTGAGCCTTTTCAGCAAGTGCCGGAGCAATCTGGTGCAGAAGGGTGAGGATTTTGTGGTATTGAAGGGCTCTGTAGACCGCTATATGATCGGTATGTGCAATTATACCTATCTCAATGAATATGACAGCTACAGCCTTCACAGCAGTATCCCTGCGGAGGATGCCTATAAGGTCTATGAAAGCCCCCAGACCAAAAATATTGAAGTAAAATTGGAAAAAATGACAGAGGGAACCTACAATGTGATCCTGTATCAGATCAACCGCAAGCACGGAAGCGTCTTTGATGAATGGGCCAGGAACGGCTATCCTGACCGGTTTTCCAAGGATGACCTGGACTATCTGCGCAGCACGATCCAGCCTCTGCGCACCCTATATCAGAAAAGCACAGCAGGCGGCGCCATGGAATTCCGGTTTCATCTGGAACCCCATGAAGTAGTTTTTCTGGTGCTGATGCGGCAGTGGTAGCCATGGATGCAGATGGGGGACTGCACATTCCAGGGACAGTCCCCCGCTGACTGCCTGGTCACGCCCAGGGCCTGTAGCTGTGGCATTCCTCATCCACCCAGGCTCTCCGGCGGCGAATCCTTTCATCCTCCAGATCTCCCATTACAACGGCAAACAGGGCATAGTTGCCGTCCTTCCCATAGGTATCAATACAGCGGCGCACCTCGGCCCGCACCATCTCCTCGGTGCAGTCGTCGTAATTGTGGGGGCCGAAGGAATCCCAGCCGCCATGGATCAGCAGCTGATCCCCGTACTGCTCCTTCACCTTCACCACATCGTTCATGCTCTGTGCCATCTGCCAGATGGTGGCCCCGGTCTCAATGATATCCGGCACAATGTCCTCCGCCTTCCCGCAGACATGATGCTCCACAATCATTCCCTCAGACACAGCCTTTTGGCCCAGCATAATCTCAAAGGGCTTGATCAGCTCATTGTACATGGGCCTGGAAATGAAAAGCCCGTCAGAGGAGCAGATATCATCCCCATTCACATAGATATCCGGCTTGTAATATTTGGCAAACTTTTCAATGGTCTTCATCTTGAACTCTGTGTGGGCTTTGAAAAAGGCGTAAACCTCCTCCGGGTCCTCCACCATGGCGATCATGGCCTCACAGATGCCCATCAGGGACTGGAGACGGTTAAAGTTGCCCTCCATGCCAAAGCAGGCCACCACCTTGTTCTCCCGGTCCACATGGGCCAGGTCACGCTCTGCGGCAGCCTCCCAGTCCATGGCATCCAGATCCGGAAAATGCACCACGTCCCGCCAGTCGGCAATATCCTCCAGGATGTGCTCGTGGGGATCCGGAATGGCCTGGTAGCCCGTATCTGCAGTCACCAGCCAGTTGACCCCAAACATGTCGCGGCCCCCCTTCCCCGGCACGCCCTGGTTGTTCAGAAGGGAGGAGCCCATGGGAGAATACGCCGAGAAAAAGTTGGGCGTCCACTCCGGCTGCTTGTGGTTGTAGGCAAGGAAAAAATTTTCGCGTTCTGTCATATTGAAATACCTCCTGTTACGATTTATTGATTCTATGAGCTGCCCGGCAAATAGGGCGTTTGCATTTTGTGCATGGCAAATTGCATAAATTGTATCCCTCTTATGCTCCGGGTTCCGAATCCAAGAGCCCCTAAATGTTCTTCGTAAGGGCAATGAATACGGACGCAACCGCCCTCTATGCGCCCTCCATGGCGCAGATCGGGCTTTCGGCGGCATCCATGCCGCCAAATTGCTGACGTAGGAAAGAACATGAAGGGGCTCTAAGATTCTTCACAGTCGCAAATCGGGATAAAATTTATGCAATTTGCCAATCTCAGTTTTGAAACGCCCCATTTGTCATGCAACTCATTCTATTATGACAGGAGCAGAACGCAAAAAATGTGCCCTGAGGCACACTTTTTATATATTTTTATCGGATTTCTCATATTCCCAATACAGCTCTTCCAATCGCTTGATTCTCCGAAGCTCATATCCCCGGCTGCTCCGCTCCAGTGCACCGTCCTCCACAAGCTCTCCCAGGATCCGGTGCAGGTGACGGTAGCTGAGATCCAGAATCTCTGCTGTCTTCCGAAGGTTTTCCTTGAAATACCCCTTCTCTCCTCCCACCTCCAGCACATGGGCAATGACCTTCTGGCGGGCAGTGATGATCTTGTTATGAAACTGATGCCGGGCCAGATAATTGATCTTCTCTGCCAGACAGTCGCTTAAAAAACGAAGAAACCGGTTATCCTCCATCAGCCGTCCCTTTAGCAGCGGGATATCCAGGGCTACAAACAGGCACCTGGTATCTGTCCGGATCATATTGGAGGGCTCCTGGTAGCCCAGAAGCTCCATGTCCCCCAGGAAAATAAAGCTGTCGCAGCAGCGCACCAGCATCTGTTCCCCGTTCTCTGCCGTCGCATAGACCGAGAGCCTGCCCTCCACCAAGAAGTATGCGTATTTTCTATGCTCCGGGCGGCTGTAGAGATATGTATTCCTCCCAAAAGAAATCAGCTTAAATCCGGGCCGGTACACCGCCAGGTCCGAAAAATATTCCCCTATGTGATGAAGCCGGATCATGCTCTCCAGCAAGGCTTCCTGTTCCAGTATCTCCATGGTTCTCCTCACAATCACCGGAATCGGCTCCCCCAGAGGCCTTTCTCTGAAGGATCGAATCTTTCCCTTTTTTACTGTATCTTTTTCCCGTATCTTTTTCCCGTATAACAATTTACAGTATAGCAAAAAGAGACGGAAGATACAACTTCCGTCTCTTTATAGTCTGATTTTTTCGCTCAGCGCAAATTTACTGCTGCTCTGCCATCCATGCCTGGATCTGCCTGTTCACCTCTGCCAGGTATTCCTCCAGGCCTGCTGCATACATTTTCTGTATGAATTCTTCATAGTAGCCGTCCGGAGCAGAACCGCAGAACAGGGCAGGACCATACTCCCGGTTGGCAATGGGGCAGAGGGCCGTATAGGCATCTCCCAGTGCATCTGTATCCAGCGTAAAACCAAGCATCGGGGAGAAGGCTGCATTGTCCATAATCTCCTTTGCCAGCTTCGGTGTCTCGGGATCCGCTCCCTCCCAGGGATAAGCCAGGAAGCCGTTGCCCAGAAGGGCTGTGATCCCAGCGCCCATATAATAGCCGCTGCTCTCAGAAGTAAGTCCCTCCGGAAAACCGATGGTACCGTCCGCCTTCTTCTCCCAGTGAACGCCTTCCACACCGTAATCTACCAGGTTGACAATGCGCTCATCGGTAAACAGCATGTTCATAAACTTCACTGCTGCCTCCGGCTCGTCACAGGATACGGGAACCGCCCAGGAGAACTGCTGCATGGAGCCTGTTCCAACCACACTCTGGGATAATTCCACATAGGAGGCATCCGCCGCTGCCCCGCGGACAGCCATACTGTCAAACTGCATCACCGCAAACTCGCTGGCAATATTATCCTTTTCCAGAATTGCAACTCCGGTAGCCGTATCGGTCGCCACATCCTTATCTACCAGGCCGGCATCATACCATTTCTTCAGATACTGGATATCTGTCTTAAATTCATCGGTTTCATAACGGCTCACTGCCGTATGGGTCTCGTCGTCATGGTAAACTGCAGCTGCCACAGCCGTAACCTCTCCCAGGTCATCATATCCGGCCACCGTATCCCCGGCGCCAAAGGTGAAGCCCGGGAAGGTAAGGTTCAGGCTCATGGTCTCTCCGCTTAAGGGGATCATGTCCGGAGAGGTCTCCTGAATCTTCAGCAGAGCTGCCTCAATATCGTCAATGGTCTTAATCGAATGAATGTCAATGCCTGCTGCATCCAGCACGGAATTGCGGCAGATCCAATACATACTTCTCACCTTGTTGCAGTAGGGCGAAACGCCATAGATCTCACCATCCTTGCTGGTGGCTGTCATAAAGTCCTCCGGCACGGTGGCCATCAGCTCCGGCGCATACTCCTCCAGCAGGTCTGTGATGGGCATCAGCATACCGTTGGCCATCATTACCTGATAGTGGCCGGACAGGGCCGGGGATGTCAGCACCAGATCATAGTCCTCCCCATTGGCCACACCATTGGCCATCGCTCCGTTGGCTGTGTAAACGCCGCCCTCCATGATATTCAAATGCACGGTTACGCCGATCTCCGCCTCTGTGATCTCATTGATGGCCTCCTCCACCAGCTCAGTCTCCTGAGGCGCTGTGGCCATGGTCCAGTAGGCAACGGTAATCTCCGCCAAATCCTCTTCCCCATCTGCTTCTGAACCGTCATCTGCCTGGTCTCCGCCTGCTTCGCCCTCTTCCGAGACGGCGTCTGCTTCATCTTCCCCCTCTTCCCCGGCGGGTGTGGGGTCGCCTGCCCCTTCCTCTGCCGCTCCGTTGCCGCAGCCTGCAAAAAGCAGGGATGTCGTTGCCATTGCAAGCAATACAGATACAATTTTCTTTTTCATGATAGCTCTCCTTTTTCTTTATTTTGATAATCCGTATCCTACGGAATATGTAACATACCCAGCCATATCCTTCCTATGAAATCCCAAGAATCCGCTTCTCCATGGTGAGCATCCGCCTTGTAAATTCCCTTCCCCCGCACATCAGGGCATCCTCATATTCACAGATAATATAGCCGTCATACGCTATCTCCTTCAGCATCCCCAGGATCTCTTCGTAGGGAATACTGGGCTCCACGCAGTCTTCGGTGAGGTAATGGAACTTCCCATGCATCTCAAAGGAATAGGGCAGGATGGCTTTCAGATCCTCCAGCATCCCGGGCAGCTCAGACTTTGGGCGGAACTGGACAAAGCCGTACATCCCCTGCAGGGCCCCTGCGATTGCCGGATGGGCGCCTGCCTCTTTCAGGCGCTTCTCTGCCTCCTCCAGGGGAACTCCGGAAGTCCGCAGATCTGCTGCCATCTGAAGATGCTCCTCCTTCACCCCTGCCTCCAGTGCACGGATCCATTTGGGCCGGTTGGGCGCCACTGCCAGGCAGCCGAAATCCGGGACAAATCCCAGGTATTTGGAACCGGTACGCTCTATCACCTCAAGGTATTTCTTCATGGCAGGGGAGGAGGGTGTCTCCGGGTTGTGGATCTCAATCCCCACCTTCACGTCAAAGAGCTCCGCATAGGGCGCCAGCCGCTCAAAGGCTGTCGGGGACAGCATGTACTGGGCCCGCATTACCTTACATCCCAGCCTGTTGGCAGCCTTCAGGTCAATGATGGCATCCGCCAGCATCTCGTCGTCCGTCAGATCACGGTCCGGCCGCATCCCCCGGTCATTGTTGGCCCCATAGCCCACTGGCCCAATGCCGTATGTCTGCTTCAGACGGTTGACCAGGCCTAAGAATTCATCGCTGACATTCGGGTAAGAGGGAATCATCTGGGTTCCCACAATCTCATACCCTGCAGCCCCGGCAAGAGCAGCCTGCTTCACGCATTCTTCAAAGTCATACTCATATCTGGCATAATCCGTCCCATAGCAGAACAGTGTTGCCCCCAGCTTGATCTCACTCATCCCTGCTCCTCCTCTCCTATCTCCACACGCACCACATCGCCGCTGTCCAGAGGCATATAATTATGATCCGGCCCAATGCACATATAGGGTACGCGGAGCATCAGGTTCAGGCGGATCTCATGCTCTCCCGGGGCAAGCCCTCCCCTTTTGATGACACGGATCCTGGCCGGCTCCACCTGGCTCCAGAACTCCGTTACAGCCCAGGACAGCTTGTAGATGGGCAGCTCCTTCCCATTCACTTCAAAGGTCACTGCCTCTGTTGGCATCCTTTCCCCATCCACAAAAACCTCCAGCAGATCAATATCCGACAGATAATGGCCCCGGTAATAGGCCAGCTGCACATCAAACTCCAATCCGTTTTTCGCCCCGTTTATGTATAGGTTCCTGACGGAGGCCGGTTTGATAATCTGGCTGTTCAAGGGCATACGCATTGCAAATCCCATATTGTCCCTCCCTGTTCGTTTTTTTCAGTATAAAATGTTTTTTTCCTTGCTGCCGTCTTGTTTTTTGCGGATTTCTTGCGGATTTTTGCCCGGTTCTTCCCTGGCTGCCCTCTCAGCAAAAAATGACAAGGCCCCTCAGAAGACCCTGTCATTATTTTTATGAATATGGATATAGCAGATATCATGGGGCCGCAGCCGTTCCTTCAAAATCAGGCTTCCTCCGGTAACTGTCCGAAGCTCCATCCGGATGTGAGGCACACAGATCCGCTTGAGATATTCAATATCCGATATATTCAGCTCTACCTCCTGGCTCAGCTCCATCCACTGGCCAAGCGCATTGCCCCGGTCTTCCCCTACCCGATAGGTCTTCACCGTATAGCTGCCGTCCGCAATCCGGTTGAGGTTCAGCCGAAGCTCCAGCAGATCACGGTCCGTGTAGATCTCCGTCAGGTTCTCCGGCCGGATCTCCTCCTTTTTCGTAAAGTAATTATAATTAAAGCGCTTGTAGTGAAACAGGATCAGGTAATAGCTGGACTGCCCGTTGGTGGTCACCAGGTAGCCGTCGCCGCTTCCCACGATAAAATTCCCCATCTTCTGCATAAAATACAGGGCATGATAGGCCGGCTTGGGCAGCCCGTCCTTGCTCAATAGCCCGGTGCCGCCAAAAAACATCTTCTCCGAATCATAATAGCTCACTGCCAGATCGCTGGCGGAAAAATACGCCCCTGTCTCGATCTCATCCCCCAGCTCCACCATATTCATCAACATATGGGCAGCCTTGCCACAGCTGTCATTATAAAAATTCCGGTCAGACAGGCTTAAGTTCCATTCCGAAAATTCCACCGGAATCCCGCCAAGCCCCGCCTCCCCCAGGCTCCGCTTCAGCTTCCGCAGCTCATTTCTCATAAAATGAAAATCCGTGGAGCGCTGGGCCGGGCCGGCCTGAACCCGAAATCCCGGCAGCTCCCGCTTATAGGGAAACGCTGCAACTGAAATAAAATCCGGCCTGTACCTTGCTCCCTGCCAGCCAAGCTCCTCCCGGGAAACCTCGCTTCCCAGCTCAAACCCGGTTCCGCCCATCCGGGCACCGGGAATCCTCTGCTTGATGATCCCACAGATCATCTGGAAGGCTTCAATATAATCATAAATCCCGCTTCCCCGCTCCTCCCGGTTGTCCTTCCACAGGTCAAAGCGCCATTTTTCGGTCTCCGTACTGCCGTATCTGGCCGCAATGTGGTCACTGAAGGCTTCAAAGATCCACCTGCTCTCCTCCATGCTCTGAAAAATCGGCGGATGGACATCCACAAACAGCGGATTTCCCGCATTGCGCAGCACACGCTTGGGCTTGTCCCCCAGGTCAATGACCGGGTGCATTTTATTCATAACAATAAAATCCAATACGCTGTCAATCCGCTCAAAATTCAGCCGCTCTGCCCTTCGGTCCTTGCGCATCTGCATATCCCATGAAAAAATATTGGACAGCCTCACACAGGAAAATCCCAGCTCATCCCGCAGCTGCAGGATATGCTTCTGTAGCCGCGCCGACAACAGATCCGGAGCATACCCCGCGCAGATCACCTCATTCCAGCGTTTCCGAAAGGGGCGGCTTACCGATACATCCACCGAGATCTCCCGCTGAAATACGTTTTCCTGCAGCGGCTTTTGACGCCGCTGCTCCGCCAGGTATTTTGCCAGCCTCTGACTGTAATCCGGCGGCGCATCCTGCTCCCTTTGGGGCGGCTGGGTCTCCCTTCTGCGCTTCCGATATTCCGACGGCGCTTCCCCGTAGGCAGCCTGGAAGGCATTGCTGAACATGGACGGCGTGGTAAAGCCGTGATCCAGCGCAATCTCCGTCAGCTTTCGGTCCGTAAACAACAGATCCTCCACCGCCTTCTGGAGCCGCAGATTATTCAGGTATTCCAGGAAATTGATGCCTGCCTTCTTCTTGAAATACCTGGAAAATGCAGAGGCGGTCATATATACCTGCCCGGCCACCTCGGAAAGGCTTAACGGGCGCTGATAATGATTCTTGATATACTGCAGAGCCGTTCGCAGCTGCCTGTCCTCGCTCATGGTCTCGGACCTGGTTTTGCTCTCGGCCACATAATAGTTCAGGAGACAGTCCATCAGGCTGTAAAACAGGCTCTTCTTCCGAAAATTCAGCCGTTCGCCGTTCACCGCATATTCGGTCAGCAGGCTGCCCATGATCTCCCGCACCGGCTTATAATCCATGTCGGACCCACGCGCAGAATTGCACCAGAAGGTCACGTAATCCGTATCGATCTCCCCCTGCAGCCACTCATAATCCATCCGCACTACGCAATACAGTGTCTCTCCGGCCTGCCGGCAGCTGCAGCTGTACCCGGAATTGACCACCAGCACATCATCCTTTTGAAGCTCCCAGCTCTCTCCGTTTACCTCAACCAGAAGCCTTCCCTCCAGCAGATAATAGAGATAAATGTCCGAATGCTGATGCTTTCCTGTATCGGCTTCCTGGCAGAACTTCAAATCCGCACCGAATCCTTCCCTTGCTTCCATATGCCTCTCCTTTCCAAGTATTTTATATTATACGCCTTTGGGCCGCTCATAGCAATGAATTGACAAGCTCCGGAAAAAAACGTATAGTATAGCTATGATGGATTTCCGAAAAATAACCTATTTTTTAAAAACTGCAGAAAAATTGAGCTTTACGGAGGCAGCCCGGGAGCTCTATATCTCCCCGCAGGCATTGACCCAGCAAATCGCCCAGCTGGAGCAGGAGCTTGGAATGCCTCTGTTTACCAGAACCACCAGAAGGGTAACCCTGACAGAGGCCGGCCTGTTCTGCTGCCAGAAGTTTGCCCCTGTCCTGGCCGCCTTTCTTCAGGCCGAGCAGGAAGTCACCCAGCACCTCTCCCGTCAGGCCAACCTCCTTCGGGTGGGTTTTTTTCGTGGGCTTCCCAAAAAGGAGCTTGTAAACCCCTGGCTGGAATTGCTCCAGGAATACAGCCCCAACTCGGAGCTGGAGATCATTTCCACTGACCTTGGCACGATCTGGAAATACATGGATGAGGGACGGCTGGAGCTCTGTCTCACCAATGTAGACTCCTCCTTTTCTCTGGGCTCCTACCAGTCAGTCTCCCTGCTGACAGTTCCGGCTGAGATCATCGTGTCCCACAACCATCCCTGGGCCCGTAAGAAGCTTGTCACTGCCGCAGACATGGCAGACGCTGATATGGTACAGCTGCGCTCTGCTTATCCCAGCTCTGAGGACGGCTTCTATAGCCGGGTACAGTGCAAAAGCATCCGGCAGGTGGCTGACTTTGACACGCTTCTGGCCACCCTGGAAAACGGCCGCACCTTTGCCGTCTGCCCTCCCACCTTTGAGTATCACGACCAGGGCAGCTACCGATTTTTTCCCCTTCCCCAAGAGTATCAATTCTCCTTTTCTACCATATGTGCTGCTGCGCACCACTCAATACTGGATTTGAAGGCTTTGCTGGCATATGTGGCAGAGCATTATGTAAAATAGCGGTTGCCTGCATCCAGCCCCTCGCCGTCAGGCGACTTTTCAATGGGCTGGATGCGTTACAGTTCTCGGCCGGCCGTGAATTGCAACGATTATCAATTTATACTTGATAGTCTGCAATTTTTTTGGATTTGTGGTTTTGCTGCTTTTTCATGTATAATAATCAAAACACTCAAAGGCTCCGCTGCAGGCAGCCGCTTGGCTCGCTGCCTGGGGCAGCTCATACTAAGAAAGTGAGGATTTTATATGCAGACTTACAGAGAAGCGCTTCTGGCCGCTTATCGAGGCGAAATGCCGGAATTTATCCCGCCTAAGACAAAAGCTTCTATCGGGGTGGTGTTCCCCGGCGAGCGCTATTTCGGCCCGGATCCCGAGGGCTATGACGCCTGGGGCGTACGCTGGACCCGCCTTGGCCCGGATCCCGGCCTGGACGGCTCCATGGTTACGCCAGGCTATCAGGCCCTGGAGGATATCTCCAGCTGGAGGGAACAGGTAACCTTTCCGGATCCTGAGGCAATGCATGCCGGGGATATTTTAAAGCAAATGTGGGCATCCATTGACCATCCCCAGGACTATGTTACCCATGTGCTGTTTCTCTCCGGCGCCTGGGAACGGATGAATCAGCTCCTTGGCATGGAGGATGCCCTGTGCGCCTTCTACGATGATCCGGAGGCAGTCCATGGATTTTTACATGCTATGTGTGAATATAAGCTGAAATGCATTGACATTGCCTGCGAAGCAGTGGATCCAGATGTGATCCATATGCACGATGACTGGGGCAGCTCTGCCAACCTGTTCTTCTCGCCGGACATGTGGCGGGAATTTATCAAGCCGGTGGAGCAGCGGATCTGCGACCATATCCACAGCAAGGGCAAGATTTACGAGCATCACTCCTGCGGGTATATCACCACCATTATCCCGGATCTGGTGGAGATCGGTATCGATGCCGTCAATCCGCTGAATATCAGCAATGATATGGCATGGATTAAGAGGGAATACGGGGATAAGATCACATTGATGGGCGGCATCGACAACCAGCGCATCGACCGGGCGGATACTCCGGAAGAGGAGATCCGAGCGGAGGTGCGCCGGGCCATGGATGCCTATGCGCCGGGCGGGCGCTATGTTCCCGAATTCATCTTCACCAATGCCAGGGTCCGTGATATCTTCATGGACGAGGTGGAGCGATATGGAAGGGATATCTACAAATAATAGTTATTTCCCCTTCCATCACCTGGTTATCCGCCAGGACTTCCTGCATCCATTGCTCCTCCTTATGTTACAGATAAGGCTTCAGATTCTCCAGGATCACCCGGTAAGCGTTGGCATACATGTGGACGCCCTCCACCGTATACTCTGCCTTCAGCATCCCCCGCTCATCGGTAAGCCCGTCATTCACATTCACAAACCGGCAGCCAAGCTCCTGGGCCAGCTTCTCCGCCGCCTCATTGGCAAGCCGGATATTCGCGTTGTTGCGGCTGTCAAACATATGCCTGCCCCACTCGCCCTCCGGAAGCTTGTCGGTCTCGTTTACCGGATAATAGGCCATCAGCGTAACCTGGGCCTCTGGCAGCCGCTCTTTGATCTGAGTTAAGATCCTGCGGTAATTGCCCATCAGCTTCTCCAGGGTATAATCCGGTGCCGAGATATCGTTGGTTCCGATATTGATAAAAATCCGGGAAGGCTCCAGGCCGAATACCATCTCCTCCATGGCCTCCAGCATATCTGCAGTAGTAAAACCGCCAATCCCCCGGTTATAAACAACTTGGCTGCTTCCCTGATCCATCAAAAGCTCATTGATCGGAAACTGCTCCATCAGGGAAGAGCCCACAAACAAGGTCTCCCCCTTCTTTGCCAGCTGGTTCAAAAACACGAACTTCTCTTTTTTAATACGCTGCTCCATCTTCATAAAATCCTGAATCTGATCCATTGTTATTCCTCCTTAAAACAAACTTCTTCCATTTACCGGCGTAATACCCCCAACGTCATGCTCCACGCAGTCCCAGTGCTCTGCCAGTTTGCCGTCCTCAATGCGGTACATATCAAACACCTTGTTGACCATGCCGTTCCCCTCCATGGTACATTTGAAAAATACCACCACAATATCCTCCTCGCAGATCACCCTGGAGATCTCCATATGGGGCTTCATAGCCAGGAACTTCCCGGCGAACTCCCGAAAGCCTTCCTTGCCGTCCTTCACAGCGGCATTGTGCTGCATGTAGGTATCCAGCATATAATCGTCCAGGTGGGACAGATCCCAGTTGTTGAACACCTCGTCGTAGAATTTTAGAATCAGTTCTTTGTTGGTCATGGCAATACTCCTTTTCTTTTCTGTTTTATAATTTTAATAAAAAATGGCCACTTTTCTATGTTTTTACAGGTTGCCAATCTGGATATAATTAGTGCAAGTTGCCAATCTCAGTTTTGAAACGCCCCATTTATCAGGCAGCTATATTAATAGACTAGCACAGGAAACGTCAAAAAGCAATGTGTTCTTGTGATTCAACTTGCGAAATCAGCGATTGTATGCTACCATTTAGAAACAGCAGGCGCGGTTCCTGCTTCAGGAGGTAGATAAATGGCACGTACAGTTGGTATCGGCATTCAGTCATTCAGCAGTATTCGAGAAAAAAATTATTTTTACATTGATAAAACTTCCTTCATTCGGGAATGGTGGGAAAGCGGTGACAATGTAACGCTGATCACACGTCCACGACGGTTCGGGAAGACTTTGACAATGAGTATGACTGAGCAGTTCTTTTCTGTAAATTATGCCGGAAAGGGAAATTTATTTGAAGGGCTTTCCATCTGGCAGGAGGAAAGTTTTCGCTCCCTGCAGGGAACCTATCCGGTACTCAGCCTTTCTTTCGCCAATGTAAAAGAAGCCAGCTATCAGGCTGTCAGAAAAAAGATTTGTCAGATTTTGGCAGACTTATATGCCGATCATTCCTTTCTTTTGGAAAGCAGTGCTCTGGAAAAAACAGATCGGGATTTTTTTCAGCGTATAAATGTTCATATGGACGATATTGATGCCACATTGGCCCTTCATAACCTTTCCAAATATCTGAGCCGCTATTATAATAAAAAAGTCATCATTTTATTAGATGAGTATGACACGCCCATGCAGGAAGCTTATATAAACGGCTTCTGGAACCAACTGGCATTGTTTACCAGAAGCCTGTTTAACTCTACCTTTAAGACAAATCCATGGCTGGAGAGGGCCATTATGACTGGCATCACCCGCGTCAGCAAAGAATCCATCTTCTCTGATCTGAATAACCTGGAGATAGTGACAACTACCTCTGACAAATATGCAGCCTGCTTTGGCTTCACGGAGCAGGAGGTATTTGCAGCTATGGATGAAGTTGGAAGGACTGAAAAAGAGCAGGTAAAAGAATGGTATGATGGGTTTACTTTCGGAGCGATTAGCGATATCTATAACCCATGGTCTATTTTAAATTATTTGGATAAAGGGAAATTTGCTGCGTACTGGGCTAATACCAGCGAAAACAGCTTAGCCGGCAAGCTTATCCGCGAAGGAAAAAGAGGTGTAAAGCAGTCCTTTGAACTGCTGCTAAAGGGGGAGCATTTGTATACCTCCATAGATGAACAGATTGTATACAACCAACTCAACGGAAATGCAAAGTCCATATGGAGCCTGCTCCTGGCCAGCGGATATCTGCGGGTAGTAAGCCACCAGGAATATCATGAAATTTCGGAGGATCAGAACCCTGAATATGAACTGGCATTAACGAACCGCGAGGTACGGCTTATGTTTCAGCAAATGGTCAGCGGGTGGTTTTCGGAAGCCGAGGATGATTACAATGATTTTATCAAGGCTCTGCTTTTGGATGATGTGGAGGGCATGAATGTATATATGAACCAGGTAGCTCTTACTACATTTAGCGCTTTTGATACCGGACGAAAACCATCCGAAGAAACAAACCCAGAACGCTTTTACCACGGATTTGTATTGGGTCTTATGGTGGAACTGCGCGGAAAATATATGATTACTTCCAACCATGAGAGCGGTTATGGCCGGTATGATGTGGTACTGGAACCATTAAATCCGAAACTGGATGCTATTATTCTGGAATTTAAGGTATTTCATCCCAAAAAGGAGCGAACGCTTACAGATACTGTGCAGGCAGCCCTTCAGCAGATTGAAGATAAAAAGTATGAAACATTTTTGCTGGAAAGAGGAATCCCCGCCCAACAGATTCGGAAATATGGCTTTGCTTTTCAAGGTAAGAAAATCTTAATCGGCTCCTGACAATGAAAGCGCCGCATCAGCTCTCTCCCTGATGCGGCGTTTTCATTCACACAAGCAAATGTCCGTCTCAATTCCCAGCCATCTGCCCCTTCAGAATCTCTATCCCCTTCTGGAGCTGGTTGTCGTCCTCCTCTGGAATGTCCACCAGCCTGGACGCCTCCTCGGAAAGCTCAACCTCCACATCCGGAACAATACCGCCCCCATTGACATTCTTATCCCCGTTGATGTAGTAATCCGCTACCGTCAGCTTCACTGCTGCCGTCCGCTCCTCATTGGTGTAAAACAGCTGCTGCATAACGCCCTTGCCATACGTCGTAGTACCCACAATGGTCCCCTTGCCAAAGGCCTGGATATTTCCGGAGAAAATCTCCGAAGCGCTGGCCGTATTGCCATTGACCAGAACTACCATGGGAATGTCCAGCGCAGCCTCCGCATCGGATTCATAGATCATGGATTTCTCTCCGTTCTTGTCCTGGGCATAGAAAATCGTTCCCTCCGGCAGCAGGAAATCCAGCATCTCCTCCACCGTATCCACAAGGCCGCCTCCATTGTCCCGAAGGTCCACGATCACTGCCTCCATTCCCTGTCCCTGCAGGGATTCATAGGCGGAAATAAACTGCTTTGCCGTCACACCGTCAAAGCCTGTCACCTCCAGATAGCCGATATTCCCCTCCAGCATCTTGGGAATCACGGTGGGAATCTCCACCTGGGCCCTGGTCACCTCAATATCCAGATATTGGTTCCCCTCCTCCCGGTAAATATGCATCATCACCGTAGTGCCCTCTTCTCCCTTGATCAGGCCGACCACCTGATTAAGATCCATGCCTGTGACCTGGGTGTCGTCGACCGCAATAATCACATCCCCGGGCAGAAGCCCCGCCTGGGCGGAGGGCGTCCCCTCGTAGGGCCTGGAAATCTTTACAATTCCGCTGCTGCGCTCCTGGGAAACTGCCGCTCCAATCCCCACATATTCCCCCTGGGTAGAATCGTGAAAGCTACTCAGCTCCTCTTCATTGTAATATTCGGAATACGGGTCCCCCAGCGCTGCCACCATACCTGACAGCATCCCGTCCCGAAGCTCCTCACGGTCCACCTCGTACATATAGTATTCATCCAGATACGTGTCAATCATGGCTGCCTGAGACAGCAGGTCTGCATTCCAGGTCATGCCTGTATCCAAGTCTCCCCCCTGGCCGGTCTGTCTCTCTGCCGTATCCCCCTGTGACCCTGTCCCCCTGCGCAAAGTGATATATGCGCCTGCCGCCACTGCCCCCGCCAGAAGCACCACCAGCATCGTAGACAAAACTCCCACCAGCACACCTGCGCCAAATCCGCTCCGGTGCCTTTTCCTGGGTTCCTCCGGCTGCCACATTTCTCTCTGTTCCCATTGATTGTCCATAACTTTTTCCTTTCAACGATTCGTTCAAAACTCTTATTACCAAGAATACCATACCTGATTTTCATCGTAAAGATAAAATTTCCTTTTTTTATTATAAATCTCATATGTGAATTTTCCGTGACAAAAAACCGATAGATTTCCAGCAAAAGACGTGTTATGATAAATAAAGCAGAACAACCATGTACAGGAGAGATCAATATGAGTGAAAAAACAGAAATGCAGAAGCTAAAAGACAACGAAATGTTCTGGAACAGCGACCCGGAAATCGGAGCTGCCAAAAAGCGCGCCCGAAGCCTGGCAGACCGTTTTAATGCCACCACAGAGGAGGAGCCGGAGAAGCGCCTGGCCCTGCTGAAGGAATTATTCGGGGACTGCGGCGATGATATTTTCATCAAGCCCCCCTTTCACTGCGACTATGGCTTCAATATCCATGTGGGGAAGAATTTCTTCGCCAATTTCCAGTGCGTCATGCTGGACGCAGCCCCCATCACCATTGGGGACAACTGCCTGATGGGCCCCCAGACCTGCCTCTACACCGTGAACCATCCCATGGACGCCAAAACCCGGGTGGCCAACTATGTCTACGGCAAGCCCATTACCATTGGGGACAATGTGTGGTTTGGCGGCAGCTGCGTGGTACTGTCCGGCGTCACCATCGGCAGCAATGTAGTGGTTGGGGCCGGCTCTGTGGTCACAAAGGATATTCCGGACAATGCCGTAGTCGCCGGGAACCCGGCCAGGATCCTGCGGTATCTGGAGGAGGAATAGGCCCTATTCCTTCTCCTTGATCATCTTAAACATCTGCACCCGATTCCGCCCCAGAACCAGATGCAGGGAGTAATGCCAGTTGTTGGGCATGTACATCTGCTGATAACGGGCACCCTTCCTGCGGATGTCGTCGGAGAGCACATCCGTCACCCGGTACACCAGGCACTTGCCACCGGGCCCCATGCTGTGTCAGCATCAGGCTTCCATATGGGGCCTGTGCATGAAAAAAGAGACCTGTGACGCAATTGTATCACAGACCCCTTTGTCCTGTTCCTATTATAACTCTTTTTCCTCTTCAATTCAACCCCCGAAATCCCTTTCCGATAATTTCACTGCTGTTGGTAATCATCAAAAATGCATCCGGCTCAAAGATCCGGATAAAATTCCGAAGCTCTACGGCCTGGGAACGCTTCATCACCGTCATAATTACATATTTCTCCTGATGCTGATAGCTGCCCTGGGCCTGAAATACGGTAGCGCTGCGATTTAGGTGCTGATGAATAAACTCACAGATGGGCTCCGGGTTATTACAGACAATGGTAAAATATTTGCACAGATTGATATTCTCTATCACGCCGTCAATTACCAGAGACTTGGCCAGAAGGCCGCACAGGGAAAACAGGCCCGTCTTGATATCAAATACAAAGCAGGAGGCCACCACAATGACAAAATCCACCAAAAACAGCGGTGCGCCGATATTATCCAGCTTGGTATACTTTTTCATAATCATGGCCAGAATGTCCGTGCCGCCGCTTGAGGCCCCGATATTAAACAGGATTGCCGAGCTGAAGGCCGGAAGGGCAATGGCAAACATCAGCTCCAGCACCGGCTGGTCCGTAAGGGGGCCGCTCATGGGAAATGCCTTCTCCAGAAAGCTCAAGCCCACGGACAACAGCACGCTGACATACACGGTTTTAACACCGAATCCCCTTCCCAGGAACATAAATCCAAACACCAGAAGCAGCATGTTCAAAATAAAGTTGATGGTTCCTGCGGTCAGGGGAACCATTGCACTCAAAACCACCGCAATGCCTGTAACACCGCCAAAGGAATAATTGTTGGGGAATTTAAACACATACACTCCCACAATCATAATCAGGGTAGCAACCGTAAGTATCAGGTATTCCAGGGCCACCCAGCAGGCCTTTCTCTTGTGCATCCGCTCCAGCAGAGCTTCTCTGTTCATAACGTCCTCCCGTTTTTCTCTTTTGTATTTTGCCACCCGCCTTAGAGCGTGTTTGAAAATTGCTTTCTGACAGCTGTGCGTTACACTTTGTGGGAGATTTGGGCCAAATGAAGGGCGCATAGCGGGCTATGTAACCTGAATTTGGTCCAAATATACCGCAAAGTGGGGCGTGCAGATGGCGGGAATGAATTTTCAAACACGCTCTAGGCGGACTGTATCATCGTATACGGCGCCAGCTCAATCCTCACAAAATATCCCTGCTCATGCCCGCATACCGGACATGTCATGGGCGCCTCCTTGCTGTCAATGGTAAAACCGCACTTTAAGCACATCCATTTTGTCTCAACACTGGATACAAACAGCTGATTCTCCTTAATCAGCCTGGAGAATTCCCCGAATCGATCCCCGTGAATCTTCTCAACGGCTCCGATCATCTGGAACAAGCCGGCTGTCTTCTGGAACCCTTCCTCCCTGGCGATTTCGCTGAATTTCCGATAAACGTCATCATGCTCTTCGTATTCATTATGCTTTGCCATCTCCAGGAGGGTCGGCATATCCGGGCTGATATCCACCGGATACCCGCCGTCAATGTGGATGGTCTGTCCGGACAGCTCCCGCAGCTGGTTATAAAATGCCGCCGCATGCTGCCGCTCCTGGTCTGCGGTTAGGGAAAATACCTGCTCAATCACATACAGGCCGCTCTTCTTCGCCTGGGACGCTGCAAAGGTGTAACGGTTCCTGGCCTGGCTTTCGCCTGCAAAGGCCCGCATCAAATTGCGCATCGTCTCACTGTTGCTGAATTCTACTGACATAAACTACCTCTCTTTTCCGGCAGGCCCAAATGCCCGCCTGTTAAATGTATCCTTGGTAGTATATGTTAGAAATCCCATTTTATACAATCAAAGGTCTTTCTTTCCTATGATACGTTCTTTTCAGGTTCCTTCTTTCCTGCTATGGGTTCTCTTTCCCCTGCTCCTGCCGTTCAAAGGCATGGAGCCAGTTCCCTTTCAGATAGTAGGTCAGAAACACGATGGAGCTTAAGGTCCAGGTGAGGGGATAGGCCCAGAATACGGTGGTAATCCTTGGAATAAAATGCACTGCCACCGTTATGTAGCTGACCCGAATCACGCACCAGCACACCAGCATCACCAGCATGGGCACAATCGCCTTACCGGAGCCCCGGAAAATAGCCGCCATTCCATGGGAAAAGGCCAGCAGAAAATAGAACAGCGTCACGGTCCGGGCCTGGGCCATCCCGAACTCAATCACTGCCGGATCATCATTGAAGGCCCGGATCAGGTAGGGCGCCAGAGCATACACCAGGATGCCGATCAGCTCCGCAATACAGACAGAGCAAAGTACGCCGAACCGCGCCCCCTTCTTCACCCGGTCAAACTGCCGCGCTCCCAGGTTCTGGCTGATAAAGGTAGTCAGGGCCATGGCAAAGCAGGTGATGGGCAGAAAGCCGAAGCCCTCCACCTTGGAATAGGAGCCGCAGCCTGCCATTGCATCCCGGCCAAAGGCATTGATGTTGGACTGCACCACCACATTGGCCAGGGAGATAATGGAATTCTGGATGCCGGAGGGCAGGCCATTGGAAATGATCCGCCGCATCATGGCGCCGTCAAACCGGATCAGCCGAAGCTCCACCCGGTGCGGGCCCTGCTCCCGAAGCAGCCTGCGCAGGCACAGCAGCGCGCTGGCAAACTGAGAAATAATGGTGGCCCCGGCCGCGCCCTCCACTCCAAAGCCAAGTACTGCAATGAAAAAAAGATCCAGCGCCACATTCAATCCGGAGGAAAAAATCAGGTACATCAGGGGATGCCTGCTGTCTCCCACAGACTGAAGGATCCCCACAAAGGCATTGTAGCACACAAAGCCCAGGGACCCTGCAAAATAAATACGGAAGTACAGGATGGAATTGGGCAGCACATCCTGAGGGGTTCCCATCCATCGCAGAATGGTGGGGGTGCACAAGATCCCCAGCGTCATCAAAAGCACCCCGGCTGCCAGGGCAAAGGCCAGCAGGGTATGTATCGCCTTCTTCAGCTCCCCCATGGCCTTGGCGCCAAAATACCGTGCAATCACCACGCCTGCGCCCATGGAAATCCCCTGAAAGAATCCCACCATCAGGAAAATCAGATTGCCGGAGGAGCTCACTGCCGCCAGAGCCTCACTGCCCAGATAGTTCCCCACAATCAGGGAATCCACAGTATTGTATAGCTGCTGAAAAAGGTTCCCGAAAAAAACCGGAACGGCAAAGGTAATCATCACCTTGGGAATGGAGCCCTCCGTCAGCTTCACAATGGCTTTATTCTCTCTCATATGCTCTCTCTTTTCTGCCATAAATCTTATCGACATATTCTCTAAGGTTCATTATATGAAGTTTCATACCAAAAATCAATATCCCAGTAAAAATTTCTATTTCCCTTAAAAAATGTGCCGGGAATGGCAGTTTTTCTCCACTCCCGGCATTTGTTATTGCCGCCGGCCTGTCAAAAGGCTCAGCATTTTATAATCCGCAGGGCCATATACTGGCGCCCCGGCAGCTCCACCCTGGAGAATCCGCTGTGGATGCCTCCGTCCGTAACCGTCATGTTCCAGGTATCAATGATGTCCACCTGGTAGGGCACACCCTCCGGCAGAAACAGCTCCCGATAGGCCGGCTGGGTGATCCCCAGATAATGGAGCTCATAGCCGCAGACCTCCAGATGGAAGGGAATGTCCTCCTTATCCTCGGTGGACGGAATTCCCACCACCTCATCAAACATCCCGCCGGTCTTTTTGATATACCGCCCCGGCGTCTCCTTGAGGATATCCAGCAAAAACCGCAGCCGTGGTACGCTGTCCCCCTTCAATACATTGCCATGGGACCACCAGAGAATCTCATCCGGGGACAGGTAGGTCTCCCCATGGCCGCAGTGGCCGCCCCGAAGAGCCCCCTCCCAGAACCGGCGCACCAGCTCCTGAGCCGTAATATTGCCCCAGCCCAGCTGGATATTTCCCTCATAGCAAATCTCATCCCAAACCACCGGCTTTCCATACTGCTTCAGATATTCGTCCGTCAGCTCCGTGGTTTTGTAAAAATCCTGCCGCTGCATGGAGCAGTGGGTAATCCAGTCCCTGCTGTGGTCATAGAATGGCCCGCAATTGTGGATAGAGCGAAGATGGCCGTAGGGGTCCTTCTCCCGGATCAGCGCCCCGTAGCGCTCCCAGTCCGCCTCTGTTTTCGTATGAATCAGGTCGTATTCATTGGCCAGGGACCACCACACATTGCGGTAAGCGCTGTAACGCGCAACTACATATCTGAGGTAATTGTCGCAGCATTGTGCGCTCATGGAATTCATTCCCCACCGGTCATAGGGATGCATCAGGATAATATCAGCCTCAATCCCCAGCTCCATCAGCTGGCGAATCCGAAGATCCATGCGCCTGTAATGTTCCACATTCGGCTTGGTATAATCAAAGCCGTAATCATAATCCGGCACCGGCTGTCCCGGGAAGAGCTTCTGATTCTTCTGGAGCTCTTGAAGCACAGGATCCTGCCCTTCCCCTGCGCCTGCCGCAAAGGGTGCAGTGAGGGGCTCCTTCTTGTTGTACACGTAAAATTTCGGAAAAAAGCAGAACCGAATCTTATTAAAGGGGCTTTCTTTCAGCGTCCGGAGGGTCTGCTCCTGCATTTCCATAGTCTGATGTACCCAGGCATAGCAGGTGGTGCCAATGGAATAATAGGGCGTTCCATCCCCATATCCCAGATATCTTTCATCCACCACTTCCACCGGGCCATGGTTTTCCCCTGTGGGCGCTGTCACAAGAAAGCTGCCGGACAGCTCCTCTGAAGCTGCCGCTCCCTTCTCTGCAGATACTGCTCTCTCCTCCGAGGCTGCCGCTCCCTCCTCCCGGAAATTCCCGGTAATCTGATAGGTATAACGCCCCTCCCGGGAGGGCATAAAGCGCACCCGATAGATCCCGTCCCCGTCATAAAAGCCCTCTACGGTCTTCTGCTCCTGCCCGTCCTCGCTGGTAAAGGTTCCCTGTATCCTGTAATCCCAGATGGGATTCCCGTCTGCACGTCCTGAAACGGCAGTCTCGAACATGCCCCATTTTTCTATTGTCATTCTGATATCCTCCTCATTCTGACAGCGGCTGCCCTCTGAATCCCAGGCTGCCGCTGTTTCCGGTGTTTTTCTACTCTGCTGCCTCAATTACAAGCAGATAATCATGTCTCTTTTTCCAAATCTCATTTCCGTCGAAGTGCCATTCCCCATGCTCCGGCAGGATCTCCCCAGCCAGCTCTGTCCGCACGCCGGTCTCTGGATCCATCCACCAGCCGCGATATTTCCCGGCCTTCAGCCCGCGCAGGACAAATGTTCTCATAGAGGTTTCCGTAAGATACCCCACAATGGTCCTTCTCTCCGGATCCCCGGTAAAGAAGATCTGCATCCGGTTGGGCGCCGGAGACATAAAGAAGCATTCCACCTCTGCCTGCTCCCTGGGAAGGGGCTTTAAGGTGCTCCAGTTGACGCTCTCGTAGAAGTCACGGAAAATGGTCAGCTGGTCTGCCCCCGGAAGCTCCAATCCATCCCACCAGGACATATCGCCCCAGCCGATACCGCCGACGCCTGCCTCCCACTGCAGTTCCCACACGCCATTGCAGCCATAGGTGTAGCCGCAGCCGCCGCTCTGCATGATCAGGTAGGCCAGGCGGCGCATCATCTTCGCATCAATGATACGGGAGCAGTACTCCCCTGATGTGGCCCCCTCATAGGTGGCCTCGCTCTCCAGCACCGGATGCCCGGCGTACATCTCCTTGAATTCCGCGTACATCTCCTGGCCCATGTCTTCATCGCCGTGTCCTGCCTGGCTCATGGCAAAATCAAACCAGGGCTCCTTCTCATACACCTTGGGGAAAGGCCTGGCGCAGGCCAGATGCACGGACTGCAGGTTCTCATAGCCATTCCATTTCTCGCATTCCTCTGCCACCAGTTTCCAGAGACGTGTATTTTCCTCCAGATCGCCGGCATATCCCGGAAGCTCCCCTGCCAGCGTCCATACCACCGGATACGCTCCATACCGTGCCGCCGTATATTTTGCGAATTTCTGATACCGCTCCACCTCATGGCGTTCCATGTCAAAGCCCCAGGCATACCCTACGGCAATCACAAATCCACAGTCTGCCAGATATTTCATCTTTTTATCCACATTTTCCTTGAATATGGAAAGGTTCGGCAGATACCCCTGCTCTGTCTTCTGCATCATATCAATATTTCTTCCGAAAAAGCCGTCCACATTCCCATCCCGGAAATTGCACTGATACACATTAAATTTCTGCTGTACCCGTTTGTCCGCACAGGCCTTGAACTGACTGTCGTATTTGGGGCAGTTGGACTCGTCGAACCGCTCCTCTGTCACAAAGGTCCAATGGGTATCTCCCAGCCAGAAAAAGGGGGTTCCGTCCCCATAGGTCAGATAATCCTTATCTGCGGATACCTTCAGAAAGCCGTGCTTGTATATATCCAGCTCCCCGGTGTAGGGCACGCACTCCACTGTGCCGCTGCCGGAAAAATCTCCGTTGTCTGCATCCGTGCTCTCAATCCGGTAGCTCCAGATTCCCAGGGCCGTGGGGGCAAACCGTACCACCCAGGTGCCCTCCCCGTCCCAAAAGCCCAGCAGCTTTAATGTCTGTCCCTGGGGGCCGGTAAATACCCCAAAAACGTCCACATCCAGAAAGGGATTGGGGTATTCCCTGTTTGTCGTAACCGTAATATCTATCGTTCTCCACTGCTCTGCCTGCATACTGTCTCCTCCTTTTTCCTTCAGATATCTCCTGCTCTATGCTGCGATTCATCATTTCTGCTCTATGCTGCGATCCGGCGTTCCTGCTCTATTTTCTGCTGCATAGGTTCCTGCTCTATTTTCCGCGGCACGCGTGAATGGCCTGCTGCCACAGCTGCTGCTTCCTCTCCCGGTCCGCAGCCTTCATCCGGCGCTCATACACCGTCGCCTTCTGCCCTTCAAATAAGGTCTCCTTCCGATACATCCCACAGGTAAGCCCCGCCATATAGGCTGCCCCAAGGGCGGAAAACTCCTCCATTTCCGGCACCAGGACACGGCTCCCTGTCATGTCGCTCTGAAACTGCATCAAATACCCGTTCCGTGTGGGCCCTCCGTCCACATGAAGCTCCTCAATGGAAATGCCGCTGTCCCTCTCCATTGATTTTACTACATCCATAATCTGCAGCGCAATGCTTTCCACTGCCCCGCGGATGATTTCGTTTCTTCCGGTGGTACGGCTCATGCCATAGATCAGCCCTCTGGCCTCATGATCCCAGTAGGGGGCGGATAATCCGGTAAAGGCCGGCACCAGCACCGTGGTATCCGCCGGATTTGCCGCCTCGATTGCAGGATTCAGCTCATCCAGTCCGGCAATCAGCTTAAGGTCATCCTTCAGCCAGCTCATCACTGCTCCTGTATAATTGATATTTCCCTCCAGCACATAATGCACCACGCCGTCCATGCCCCAGGCCAGGGAGGTGGCCAGACCGCTGCGGCTCTCCTGAAATGTTGTTCCGATATTCATCATGATGGAGGAGCCTGTTCCGTAGGTGGTCTTGGTCATTCCCTTCTGGTGGCAGCCATGGGCAAACAGCGCCCCATGGGAATCTCCCAGGGCCGCCAGGATGGGAACCGGCTTTTCAAAATACCCCTCCAGCGTTGTCTCCCCAAAGGCGCTGTTGCTGTCGCACACCTTGGGCAGAGCCTCCATGGGAACCCCAAACCACTGGCACAGCTCCTGGTCCCATTCCAGGGTATGGAGGTTGAACAGCTGGGTGCGGGAGGCGTTGGAATAGTCTGTTTTGAAGCTTTTCCCGCCAGTGAGCCGATAAATCAGCCAGCTGTCAACCGTGCCCAGGCAGAAGCCGCAGCCTGAGCCGGACGCATTCTGCTCCAGGAGCCAGGCCATCTTGGCCGCCGGAAAAAAGGGGGACAGAGGAAGCCCTGTTTTCCTCCGAATCGCCTCCTCCCAGGGCTCAAGACGCTGTGCAATGTCCCTGGCCCGGCCGCACTGCCACACAATGGCAAGGGCTAGGGGACGGCCCTGTCTGTCCCACAGCACTGTCGTCTCCCTCTGGTTGCTGATGCCGATGGCACGGACAGATTCCCTGGGAATCTGATTCTGCTTCATCACGTCCTGTACTGCCAGCAGCACATTTTGATAGATTTCCTCCGGGTCGTGGGATACCCAGCCCTGCTCATTTACCAGCTGGGCGTGCTTTCGGTCCGCCCGGCCGGCAATCCTTCCCTGCTCATCCACCAGCACGGCTTTGGTGCCCTGGGTGCTCTGATCAATTCCAATGATATATTCCATACCGTTTACGCTCCGTCCCTGCCTGCTTCCTGTGCAAGCACTTCTCTTGCCCTGGCTGCAATTCCCTCTCCGGTGAGCCCGTATTCCCGGAACACCTCCGGGCCGCTTCCGGCAATCAAATGTCCGTCCGGCAGGGCCATATTTACCACCCGCCTCGGACAGCCTGCCCCTACCACCTGAGCCACCATGCTTCCCAAGCCGCCGTAAGGAGAATGCTCCTCCACCGTGAGGATACATTTGCTGCCTCTGGCTGCTTCCAGCACAGCCGCCTCATCCAGGGGCTTTAGGCAGTACATGTCAATGACACCTGCCGATATCCCCTCCTGACGAAGGAGGCGGGCTGCCGCAAGGGAGGGGCTCACCATCTCCCCGCAGGCAATGATGGTGAGATCGCTGCCCTGCTCCAGCACCTTTGCCTGATTCAGAGAAAGCTCCAGGTCCTCATCATACACATCCTCGGAGGCAGAACGGCTGACACGGACATAAGCCGGCTTTTGATCCTTCAGAAGCGCCTGAATCAGCTTTTTGGTCTGGAAGCGGTCGCTGGGCAGATATACCCGCATATCCGGCAGCGCGCAAAATGCGGCAATGTCCTGGCAGGAATGGTGTGTCATTCCCAGTGCGCCATAGCTGACGCCGCCGCTGATGCCCACCAGCGTTACATTTGTCCCGGAATAGGCCACATCCACCTTGGCCTGCTCATAGCTCCTGGTGGACAGGAAGCTGGCGGGAGATGCCGCAAATACCTTCTTGCCGCAGGCTGCAAGCCCTGCGGATACGGCCACCAGATTCTGCTCCGCAATGCCCAGCTCCACAAACTGCTCCGGAAATTCCTTTGCAAAGGGCGCCAGGGATGCGCTCCCCCGGGAATCGCTGCAGGCCACCACAATGTCCTGATCCTCTTTGGCTGCCTCCAGCAGTACCTCACATATGGCCTGCCTGTTACTGATCCTTCCCATCTATGCCTCCTCCTTTCCATAGTGCGTCTCATCCAGGGACATTCCAAGAGCCTCTGCCCGGCTCCAAAGATCGGCTGCTGCCTGTCTGTACTGCTCCTCTGTCATCACGCCATGATGCCAGGACGCCTGGTTTTCCATATAGGAAATGCCCTTGCCCTTCACCGTATGGGCAATCACTGCCGCAGGCTTCCCCTTTTGGGTCTCTGCCCTCCGGTAGGCCTCCAGGAGCTGTCCGCAGTCATTCCCGTCAGCTACCTCGATCACATGGAAGCCAAAATCCTCAAATTTTTGGGCAAGCAGGGAGCTGTCCATCACCTCTTTGGTGGTCCCGGAAATCTGAAGCCCATTCACATCCACCGTCACACAGAAATTGTCCAGCTTATAATGGCCTGCTGCCATCATTCCCTCATAATTGGAGCCCTCTGCCATCTCGCCGTCCCCGCAGACCACATAGGTGCGGTAGGGCCGGCCGTTCATCCGGGCTGCCAGAGCCATTCCCACCCCTACGGAAATGCCATGGCCCAGGGAACCGCTGTTGAGCTCAATCCCCGCAACATCCGTATTGGGATGCCCGATAAAGCGGGAACCATACTGGCTGAAGGTAGTAATGGCCTCCCGCTTCTCATAATAGCCGCAGTCTCCCAGCACACAGTACAGGGCATCCGCACAGTGGCCCTTGGACAGCAGGAAGCGGTCCCTGTCCGGATCCTCCCTCTGATCCGGGGATACGTTCATCACCCCGTAATATAGGGTTGTAAGAATATCAATCACGCTCAGGTCACCGCCCACATGGCCGGACCCGGACTGCCAGATCATCTCAATGATATCTCTCCGCAGCTGGTGCGCCTTTTTTGTCAGCTCCGCTGCCTCTAATTTCTGTTTCATTTGGTGCTTCCTCCCTCTTTTTAACAAACGCCGTGAATGTAGTCCAATACCTCTGCCTCATTGTCATCATACAGATCCGGCCTGATGCCCAGATACTTACATGCCTCATAAAGCACCGGAACCACATCCTTGTGAATGCCTACGCAATGATGGATATAGGGGCCCTCCACAAGCCTGGCCTCCAGGCGCTTCCAGTTCTTCACCTCCACCCACACGTAGGTTCCCTTGGTGTAAGGCCCATCTACGCCCTTCGCATTGCCCAGCAGCAGGGAATATTCCCCGTTATCGCCGTCAAAGCGGCACAGGGTCATATCCCCGTGCTTTGCCTCTGCCTCCACGGCTCCCGGGTGGTCAAAGGCCAGGGGATAGCCGATGGTGGGCTTGCAGGAGGCGCAGCTGATGGGCCAGGGGCCGCAGTGCTGCAGCAATTCCCCGTTCTCATTATCCGGATGCCGGACGGTCCAGTCTGCAAAAAAGCTTCTGGCCTCATCCATGCCCGCCGCCTCGCAGAGAATGGCCGTGATGGCTCCGTGGATATCCGTCTCGCACACCACCGGAAAGCCCTCCTCATTCAACAGGCTGTTGGCCGCACAGGGCATAATGCCGATCTCCCCCTGCAGGGCGTTCCAGCACTGAATGGCTGCGGCATTGCAGCCGTATCGGTCCGCCAGCCTGCGGATGGCCACCTTTAAGGCCGCAACATTCCGAAGCTCCTCCTCCTGAATGGCAATATGGAAATTCTCCCTGCAATATGCCACTACCTGATCCACCTCTGTGCCCGCCTCTTTTGCCAGCCGCATCTCCTCCGTCAGCTCTGGCATGGGAATCGGCGACATCTGCACCTGGAACTTCTCCAGCAGCTCGCCCTCATTGCACATGGTGGACCAGAAATCAAAGGGCCTGGGCCCGATCTGCAGGATCCTGGTATTGCGGAAAGCCTTTACCACATTGCACACAGCCAGAAAATTCCGAATTCCCCGTTCAAACTCCAGATCCTCCAGCCGGCAGTTGGTCAGATAGGTAAAAGGCACCTGGAATCTGCGCAGCACCTTCCCGGTGGCAAACAGGCCGCACTGGCTGTCCCGAAGCCGGATCCCGTTCTCATCCGGCCGCTCATCTCTGGGCCCCCACAGCAGCACCGGCACCTGCAGCTCCCTGGCCAGCCTTGCCACCTCATACTCCGTGCCAAAATTCCCATGGGGGAAAAACACCCCGTCTACCTTCTCTGCCTTAAATTTAGCTGCAATCCGAATCCTGTCGCTGTCATCATGAAGCAGCCCATCCTGGGCAATGTCATCCATATCCACAAACTCCACGCCCAGCTCCCTTAATTTTTCCCTGGTTAAGTTCGCATATTTCACCGCATCCGGCGCTGAAAAAATACTCCTTCTGGTTGGTGCAAATCCAATCCTGATCTTTGCCATCTCTGTGATCCTCTCTCTCCTTTTAACTTATGAGCCGTACCCCGGACAGGGCTGTCTATTTCCCCCGCAGCTCACCTTATGTTTTCATTATAAAATCCTGCGTCCTGAATTTCATCAATAAATTAAGTTCTATTTACTTAATTATTAACTTAATTCTTGCATATCCATGTAAGATCCTATAAAATGAGGAATAAGGACAATTCAAGGCAATGCCAGAAAGGACGCTGCGTTATGGGAATCACTGCAAAAGAGCTTGCGAAAAAACTGAATCTGTCAGAAGCTGCCGTCTCCATGGCCCTGAACGGAAAGCCAGGCGTCAGCACCAAGACACGGAAAACCGTTATAGAAGCCGCAGAGCAGCTTGGCTATGATTTTACAAGAATATCCGGCCGGTCGAAAACCACCGGCCCCATCACCTTTGCCCTGTACCGCAGACATGGGGCTATTGTGGCTGACACTCCCTTTTTTTCGGAATTGTCCGAGGGCATCCAGCAGAAATGCAAGGAGATGGGCCATAAGCTGAACATCACCTATCTCTATGGGGATGAGACCATTGCCCTGCAGGTGGAGGATATCCGGTATTCAGACTGCATCGGCCTGATCCTTCTGGGCACGGAGATGCGGCCGGAGGATTTTACACCCTTTGCAGAGCTGAATATTCCCCTGGTGCTGTTAGATGTCTATCTGGACAATGTGAACCGGGACTGCGTGCTGATCAACAACATCCAGGGGGCCTACCGGGCCTGCGATTATCTGATCAGCCGCACCAAGAAGCAGCCCGGCTATCTGCGCTCCTCCTATCCCATCAGCAACTTTGAGGAGCGGGCCGACGGCTTCTACAAGGCGGTAAGGGCCAATGGCATGTCCTCCTCCAAATCCATTGTCCATGCCCTGACTCCCTCCATTGAGGGGGCCTTTGCCGACATGACAGAGATTCTAAATCGCAAGGAGGAGCTGGCAGAATGCTATTTCGCGGACAATGACCTGATTGCCATCGGCGCCATGAAGGCATTGCAAAAGGCAGGCTACCGGATCCCGGACGACATTGCTGTCGTTGGATTCGATAACCTGCCTATGAGCAGTTATCTGGAGCCTTCTCTTACTACCATCAATGTCCCCAAGCGCTACATGGGGGAGATGGCCGCAGAGCGGCTGATCCAGCTGCTGAAGGCCCGGCAGTTTGTGCCGGTGAAGCTGGAGGTGGGCATCAACCTGGTGAAGCGCAGGTCCGTGTAGGACAGCAGCCTGGTGAAGCGCAGGTCCGTGTAGGGCAGCATGGGAGCTGCCTACTCCCCAAAATACAGCTTTTCCTTCCGCCCCTCCATATAGCCATACACGGCCTCCTGAAACCGCTGGCCGTATTTCTGGTATTTGTTCTCCCCCACTCCGTTCACGGACAGCATTTCCTCCCTGGAAAAGGGCAGCTTCACGCACATGTCCACCAGAGTCTTGTCCGAGAACACGATATAGGGCGGCACGCTCTCCTCCCTGGCAATGACAAGGCGCAGCTCTCTGAGCTTGTCAAACAGATCCAGCCCTCTGGAATTGAGGATATCGGATTTCCGCTTTTGGGCCGGCTTCTTCGGCTCCCCGGCCTCCTGGGGCTTCTCCTTCGGCAGGCGCATGACTACCTGGAGCCGTCCCTCCAATACCTCCTCCGACCTTTCACCAGCCTTAAGCAGCGCGTATTTGTCCTTGGTGGTATAGAGGAGCCCTTCCATCAGCATATGGTTGATGAGCTGCTTCACCCTGGCCTCCGAAAGCTCCGGCAGGCTTCCGTAGCTCTCCCGCTCCTGAGCCCGGTATTCCCGCAGCTTTGCCGTATTGCTGCCCCGCAGGATCCCGGCGATCACATGGCTTCCGTAGCGCCCCCGGCATTCCTTCACACAGGCAATGACCTTTTTTGCCTCCTCTGTCACATCCAGCCGAATAAATTCCTTCTGGCAGTTGGAGCAGTGTCCGCAGGCAGCGGCTGTGTTCTCTCCAAAATAGCGCAGAATGTACTCCCGCAGGCACCCGGTGGTCATGCAGTAATAATTCATGGCATTCAGGCGCCTCTCATCCTGCTCCCGAATCGCCAGAATCTCCTCCGGGCCGTATTCCGGGTTGGGCTCCTTGTTCTCTATGAGGAACCGGTTGACCATCACGTCCTGAGCAGAATAGAGCAGGATGCATTCCGAGGGCTCCCCGTCCCGGCCTGCACGGCCTGCCTCCTGGTAGTAATTCTCCATGCTTTGAGGCATGTTGTAATGGATGACATAGCGGACGTTGGATTTGTCAATTCCCATGCCAAAGGCATTGGTGGCAGCCATCAGGGGCAGCCGGTCATAGATAAAATCCTCCTGGTTTTCCTTCCGCTCCTCCGTGGAAAGCCCCGCATGGTAACGGGCGGCCGGAAGGCCTGCCTGCTTCAGCAATCCGTAGACCTTTTCTACATTTTTCCGGGTGGCGCAGTAAATAATTCCGCTTTCCCCCGGATGCCTTGCTATGTAGTCCTTGAGGAAGCCATCCTTTGTCTTTGGTTTTTCTACTGCAAAATACAGGTTCTTTCGGTCAAAGCCAGTCAGCAGAACCTGGGGCGCCTTTAAGTCCAATACACACTGGATGTCCTCCTTTACCACAGCTGTTGCCGTTGCGGTAAATGCACTCACCACCGGACGCTCCGAAAGCTCCTTGACAAAACGGACGATTTTCAGATAGCTTGGCCGGAAATCCTGGCCCCACTGGGAAATACAGTGGGCCTCATCCACTGTCACCATGGAGATCTGGGCCTGCCTGGCAAATGCAAGGAACTCCCAGGTCTCCAGCCGTTCCGGCGCAACATATATGATCTTGTACCGGCCCCCTGCCGCCAGCCTTAAGGCCTGCCTGATCTGGTTCTCCGAAAGGGAGCTGTTGATGTAGGCTGCATGGATGCCTGCATGGTTTAAGGCCTGTACCTGATCCTTCATCAGGGAGATTAAGGGTGAAATTACCAGAGTAATGCCGGGAAGAAGCAGAGCCGGCACCTGATAGCAGATGGATTTTCCCGCCCCGGTGGGCATGATGCCTAGTACGTCCCGGCCTGCCAGAATACTGTCGATTAACAGCTCCTGGCCCTCCCGGAAGCTGTCATAGCCGAAATATTTTTTCAGCACACCATATTTGTCCATTTTTGTTTCCTTTCTCCTGCGCGGTTTTCCCGCGTGCTTGAAAAGTTACTATTCACGGCCCGAAGGGCCGCTCATAGCAACGATTCGGGGCGATATTTAAAGTTTTGCTACGCAAAAATCGCCCCTCACTCCTGAATCATGTTCTCACGGAATACCCTCGCTTCGCTGGGGCAGACCCTGCGCAGCTAGTGCGCATTCCTGACACGTGAAAAGTAACCTTGAAAATTCATTCCCGGCAGCTGCCAGGAGGAAAAGATTGACATTTTTCCACCTGTTTATTATAATAGCTTTGCTCATCGGAGGCAATAACCTGAGAAACTATTTGCCGGTTTTGCGGAGAAAGGAGATTTTACTATGAACCAGAAAACAGACTTTACATCCGGCCCCATTGTGGGGCCTCTTATGAAATTTACTCTGCCCATCATGGGAGCCCTGGTGCTGCAGGCTCTCTATGGGGCCGTTGACCTGCTGATTGTGGGGCAGTTTGCCTCTGCCTCTGCCGTATCGGCTGTGGCCACCGGAAGCCAGATCCTGCATACCCTGACCTTAATCATCACGGGCCTTGCCATGGGCATCACCATTGTGGTGGGACAGCAGATCGGGGAGAAACGGGAGCATCTGGTGGGAGATACCATTGGCACCGGCATCCTCTTCTTTGCCATCGCCGGCATGGCCCTCACTCTCATCATGCTCTTTGCTGCAAGGGGCTTTGTGACTCTGATGCAGGCTCCGGCCGAGGCTTATGAGGGCACGGTGGCTTATGTCATGATCTGCTCCGGGGGTATCGTTTTTATCACAGCCTACAATATCCTGGGCAGCATTTTCCGGGGCATTGGGGATTCCAAAACCCCCTTTCTTGCCGTGCTCATTGCCTGCATCTGCAACATTGGACTGGATCTTCTGTTTGTAGTGCCTCTTCAGATGGGGCTGCGGGAGCTGCCCTGGCCACAGTCGCAGCCCAGGCCTTCAGTGTAGCTCTGTCCCTGATCCTGATCCGCCGGCGGGGCCTGCCCTTTTCTTTCTCCCGGAAAAACCTGCATTTCCAGAAGGCTCTGGCCGGGCGTATGATACGCCTGGGGCTTCCGGTGGCCCTCCAGGATACGCTGGTCAGCATTTCCTTCCTGGCCATTATGGCCATTGTCAACAACCTGGGGGTAACAGCCTCCGCCGGTGTTGGGGTTGCGGAGAAGCTCTGCGGCTTCATCATGCTGATCCCCTCTTCCTATATGCAGTCCATGTCTGCCTATGTGGCCCAGAATATCGGGGCCGGACAGCCCAAACGGGCCAGGGCAGGACTGCTGTGCGGCATCGCAACCTCCTTTGGCTTTGCCCTGATCTTGAGCTATGTGTCCTTTTTCCACGGCTCCCTGCTGGCACGTGTCTTTTCCCCGGAGCCTGCTGTCATTACGGCTGCTGCCGACTACCTGAAGGGCTATGCCATTGACACCCTGCTGACTGCCTTCCTGTTCTGCTTCATGGGCTACTTCAACGGCTGCGGCAGGACCACCTTTGTCATGATTGAAGGCATCATCGGGGCCTTTGGCGTGCGGATCCCGGTGTCCTATTTTTTCAGTAAGGCTGCTCAGGTCTCCCTGTTCCATGTAAGCCTGGCCACCCCAAGCTCCACCGCGCTGCAGATTGTGCTATGCGGGATATACTTTTTCTGGCTGTACCGGAGAGAGCGGGGTAATTGAAGCCAGGCTGATCCGGGCTGCGAGATAATAAACCAGATAAAGCAGTAAAAACAATCCCAGCCCAATCCCAAAGGCCTGCCCAATCCAGACAATATCCGGAACAATCGGAAGCACAAAAAAGCTCACTAATATCTTTTTGGCACAGATATATACAAAGCTGCTGCTCAGGACAAGGGCCAGAAGAAGGGGCAGCAGGAAGAGCTGTGACAGCTGCCGGCTGTTCAACCGGGCAATCAGCCGTTCCTCCATGCCCAGCTGACGCAAAATGCGATCCTGGCGCTGCCTCCTCTGCCAATCCCCAAGCACCTGGGTTGCCAAAATGGCTGCGCCGGTTATTTCCAGCACCAAGGCCAGATAAAACAGGCAGATCAGTATTGCATAAAGGTAACGGAACTCTGCCTTATCCACCCATTTCCCCGATAGGTAATCCATATCTCCCTTCACAAAAGCCGTTGGGGCACCGTTTGGGGTGCTTTTCGCACTTGACCGCTCCAGCTGCTCATAGCCCAGCAAATCCCGAAGCCTTTGGTAATCGCTCAAAGCCATGCAGGCATCGTACTGCTGCTCTGCATAAGCCCAGGAAACCTTTCGCCCGGCATCCTGAACGGCCTGGTCATGCACAGCCGCGAAATCCCTTCTCCCATTTGTATAAATTCCATAGGCATACCCTTCTGCAGAATCATCCTGCCGGATCATCCTGTCATACTGGGAAAAATCTCCCATTTCCCCCGGATGCAGAATCATTAGGTCAAAGGCTCCGGCCGAAACATTTTTTGTTATCATCAGGCCAATGGTGGAGCCGATTCCGCCGCAAATAATTGACAGCATAAACAGAATTGACAGCATTCCCATGACAATTCTTATAGAATTGATTTTTGCAGTAAAGCCCCGGAAGGGCACCAGCCTGTAGTTTTTATATTTCCAGGAAATGCGCTCTTCCAGCCGCGCCACCAGAAATGCCGGGATACTCACAAAGAAGCCCAGCAGGAACAGGATAAGAAGAATCGTTCCTGCCAGCACATCATAGCCCCTGCCCATGGGCTGGATGCAGATCAGCAGAAAGCCTGCCGCAGCTGTACACGGCGAACCCACCTGCCGTTCCTTCGAACCCCATACAGGAGCATGGCGCTAAAGTATAGAAATGCCAGCCCCATCGCAGGCAGGGAAAATCCAAAATGCAGCGTATAAGACAGCCCAAACACGGAAAGCAGAACTGCCTCCAAAATCTGTGAAAACAGCATTCCCAGAAGCATCCCCGGCCCAAAGGCCAACAGCCCGATCAGGCTGTTCTCCTGGAAGAGCAGGGCGCTGATTTTTCGATTTGGAATACCGCATACCATATAGATACTGAATTCCCTACTGCGCCGCTTCAGCATATAGCTCATCATATAGCTGACAACCCAGCCCAGAATCAGGACAATCAGCAGAGAGGACGCTGCAATCAGGTAGGGCAGCAGCTCCAAATCCGGCAGGGCTTTTGCTGTCTTAGAAAAAATCTGGGCATGAAAGGCATACAATACTGCCACGGCACAGGTAAGGGTCACGAAAAAAAGTGCGTACTCCTTCAGCTGCCGTTTGGCATTCCGCCAGGATAACCTTCTCAGCATGGCTTTTCACCTCCCAGCAGGGAGAGGACGCCGAGGATTTCATGGTAAAAGATATCCCGTGCCTTTTCCCCTTTGCGAATCTCGTTAAACATGCGCCCGTCCTTCAGAAACAGAACCCGTTCCCCATAGCTGGCGCTTAAGGCATCATGCGTCACCATCAGAATGGTTGCGCCCATTTCCCGGTTAAAATCTGCCATGACCTCCAGCAGGATCCGGGAGATCTTTTCAGAGTGTCGCTGATGTGCAGCCGCTCTGCAATCCTGCGGACACGTTTGTCAATTTCGCGGGGAGGCACTCCGCTGATGGTCAGGGGCAGCGCCATATTTTCTTCCAGGGTCAGCGTGTCCAGCAAATTGAAATCCTGAAACACAAAGCCCAGAGAATCCCGGCGAAAGGCTGCTATGTGATCCGCCGTAATGGCTGTGATGTCCTGGCCATCCAGCAGAATATGGCCGGGGCTCCCGTAATATTTTTCAATATGCTCCACATGGAGCAGTGATTCTTTGCGGTTTGGCATTTTGCCATTCCACCACCTTTCCCTTGGCAATTAATTCCCAATTATATTATCAAATGGAGCCCCCTGCTTGTATATAAGTAGCTTGATGTTATCTAACAGATTTGTAAGAATCCGAAATTCTCCAGGCATTGCTCTTGGGAAAATGGAATAGAACGGTGGTATATTCCCCGGCTTTTGACTGCATCTCTATGCTGATTCCCATCTTGGTGCAGAGCTGGTCGCACAGGTACAGACCGATGCCGGTTGCGTTTTTTCCGGCCCGGCCATTGCTTCCCACGAACCCCTTATCAAAGACACGGCCCAGCTCACTCTCCTTCACGCCCATGCCATTGTCCGTAACAGACAGGGTTACATAGTCTCCCTGGTCCCGGGAGGCCAGGTCAATCACCAGGGGACGGCCGGACCGATACTTGACGCTGTTCATAAGAATCTGGTTCAGCATAAATTGAAGCCATTTTTGATCGGAATACACCATGTCCACCAGGCCCTCCGTATGGATGCAGGCATTGTTCTGGATCAGGAATTGCTTACTTTGTGCCAGCACCTCCAGGGCACAGGCCTTCAGCGACACCTCTGTAACCAGATAATCCTTCTCCACGCTGCCCAGCCGCGCATAGAACAGCACACGTTCCACGCTTTGGGCAATCAGCTGCATTCCGGTGATGGGGATTTTCATTTCGTGAATCCACTGTTCTATAAAATCCCGGTATTCCTGATTCAGCCGCCTGGAGGCCGCCACTTCATCTGTCATGGTTTTCAAAGCAGACTTCATCAGACCCCAGAATACCTGTTCCATCTGGGATAGCGGCTCATCCGTAATCTCCCCGAACAAATACTTCTGATCCAGGGAATCCATGACAGAATGCAAATATTGAAACCGCCGGCGCCGGGCCAGATAATCCCACAAAAAGCAGCCGCCAGCCATGACGAGGAAGCAGATCCACAGCAAAAGTAGCTGGCCGCTTTTCAATCCGAAAAGCCATAAAAGCGCTGAAAAAAATAATTTTCCTTTATTTCTACCTGTTCCTTGTATTTCTCATAACTTCTCATCCTTCCTGTTGCTATGAACGGCCCGAGGGGCCGTTCATAGCAACGATTCGGGGCGATATTTAAAGTTTTGCTACGCAAAAATCGCCCCTCACTTCTGAATCATGTCCTCACGGAATTCTGTTTTGTTTTGATATATATAAAAATAGATATTGACATTTCAAAAAGAAGATAGTAAAATCAATATACAGTTCCATACCATATGTCACAATGTAATTTGCAAAGCAGCCACAGGAGGGTTATCGTATGATTGAGCAAAAAATATCAAAGCTAAACAGCTATTTTGAGGAACAGATTTCCTTATACAAACAGTGCAATGAAAAATTACTGGCCGATGATCGTATGGACGAAGCCGTCTTTGAGAAGGTAAGAGCGAATGTCTATGACATTTTCCGCACCATATTTTCTGTTGCGGTTAAGACCGGCAAGGGTGATGCCGAAGCAGTGAAACGCTTTTTCATTCTCAAGCTTCAGCAGACCCCATCCAATTGGACAGCTGCTTACAATCAGGCCAGGGAACACGACGACACAGCCAAGATGCAGATTGAGCAGATCAAGCTTGACACTGCCGAAAAGATCAAGAATAGGTTTACAGCAATTTGGGAGGGAGAAGAATGACAGAGACAGAAGCGATACGCATGTTTAAGTGCTTGTCTGATAAGTCCCGGTTACAGATTTTAAAGTCACTTGCAATTGAGGATATGTATGTGGAACGGCTGGCTGAACGGTTGGGCCTTACGGCCCCTACGGTGTCTTTTCATCTGAAAAAGCTGGCAGATGCCGGAGCCGTTGTTTCCTACAAAAGCCAGTACTACATGATGTATTCTCTCAGAAAGGAAATGTTTGAAACAAGCATATTGGAGATTCTTAAGGAGAAGTCTGATGAGGCAGAGGTTCAGGCCCGGCGGGATGCAGAATACCGTCAAAAGGTAATTGACGCATTCTTTGAATACGGGAAGCTGAAGACCATTCCTGCCCAGAAAAAAAAGGAACGTATTGTTCTGGAGGTCATTGCCCAGGCCTTTGCATTTGACCGCATCTACTCTGAGCGGGAGGTAAACATCATAATTGCGGATTTTCATGATGATTTCTGCACAATCCGCAGGGATATGATCGGCGAACAGCTTTTGAATCGCGATGCAGCAGGATACTGGCGTGTTAAGCCAAAGGGGCTGCCGCACTAACGATTGAACAATCGGGGGTGCGACAGCCCCTTCTCACCTCAAATCTTATATCCCATTCCCCGTTTTGTCTGTATCAGCCCGCTTTTTCCAAGGGCCTCAAGCTTCTCCCGGATCCGCATGATATTGACGCTCAAGGTATTGTCGTCTATGTGGATCTCCTGATCCCAGAGATACTCCACCAGCTCCAGCCGGGGGACGATTTCACCGGGATGCTGAAACAGGTAATACATGATTTTTCTCGTCCATGGCAGTGCTGCGTCCTGTCAGAAACAGGATGGGCACTTCTGAAAACCGGCGGATCTGGGTACACAGGTAGTATCCGTCCTGTCCCGGCAGATTGATGTCCAGGAGAATCAGCGCATCATCTTCTATGATTACTATTTTATCCATGATTATTGATTCCTCTTTATGGGGTAATCTTCCTGCTGTCAACGGCCGGCATAAGGTGTCCACATACGAATGATCTTCACGGTTCCATCATATTGGATACCGCCTGCCTCTATTTGCTCTTGGTAAACCTGGTATTCCAGCCGATGCTGGACATTAATCCGACGGGAATAGATCCCATCCAGCTTTCCCACAAGCTTTTCATACTGGGGAGGATTCTGGTATGGATTCTGGCGCAGAAGCTCCACCAACACCTTGGCTTTTGCGGAAATCCCGGCCCGCTTTAGATTCTCAAGATCCTTCAAAGCCCTTTTTTCATATACAATTCGATACATAATGGCCCCTTTTCCTACCAGGAGACAGAATCCTCCGGAATGCAATCAGCAAGGGCTGTTTTCGCCCCCTCCAGGATTGATTCTGTCATTCCCGGAATGGAATCCAGATACAATGTCTCCTGAATTGCACGCCAATCATCCTCAGAAATTAAAACCGCATTTCCCTTTTTCCCAACAATCAGTGCAGGCTCATGGTATCGGTTTGCATTTTCCACCAGATTATAAAGATCCTTTCTCGCATTTGTAATATTGATTGTTGACATAATAAAATCTCCCTTTGTTTTCTTTTGCCTTCTTTTGTTTTCATTGTAACGTACGTTTTTACGTACGTCAACACCTTTTTCTGTCCAAACTACTCTTTCACACCACCAATGTTACTATTCACGGCCCGAGGGGCCGCTCATAGCAACGATTCTGGGCGATATTTAAAGTTTTGCTACGCAAAAATCGCCCCTCACTCCTGAATCATGTTCTCACAGAATGCGCAGCTAGTGCGCATTCCTGACCCGTGAAAAGTAACCCACCAATAGCAATCCCCTTCACGAAATACAAAGGGAGAGCCCTAATAACTCAGGCTCTCCTTCTTCTCATACCCATGCTCCCTGTCATAGGCCGTGATCCCATCAGGCCCTGCCAGATAGAACTGCGCTCCGCTGTACAGGCCACGGTATGATCCGGTGTCCACATTCTGCTCCAGCTCCTCCTTCAGCAGCCGCTCAAAACCGCCTTCCCCCCACTGATACAGATAGTAGGCAGCCTTTTCCCCGCGCTCCTGGTAATCGACGCCCGCAAAGCCAAACAGATTGGCGCTGCTGTCCGCCAGCACTGTCTTATACTCATACAGCGCCGGGCTGTAATCCAGGCCCTTCAGCACAATGCTGTCTATGACTCCAAGCTCCGCCGGATTGGAAATATCAAACATTGTCAGCTTCATGCCCTGCTGCCTGCCGGAATCCGGATCTGTCTCATAGCCAATTCCCAGGAGCTTATCCTCCCCCCAGAAATGAAGGTATTCGGAAAATCCGGTAATCTTCAGCTCCGACAGCACCCTGGGCTCCGCCGGACTGGAAAGATCCACCGCAAACAGCGGATCCGTATTGCGGTAAGTCACAAAATATGCCATATCCCCCAGGAAGCGTGCAGAATAAATCTGCTCTCCCGGAGCCAGCCCCTGAAGGCTGCCCAATAATTTTAATTTTTCATCCAGCACAAAGAGATTATTTTCCTGCCGCTCCTCCCCCCAATCAGTCGTCAATACCCGCAGGGTTTTGCTGCCCTCATGGATGGCAAAGGTATCCCGAATCTCTCCCTTCACGCTGACAGCTCCCACCGCCTGAATGGTTCCCTGATCCAGGGTAAATTTTGCAATCTGGGTTGTGGTGCCCGATTCCTGCCAGGAGGTCTGATACAGATACATGGCCCCTGTGCTGACATAAATATTCACATAATCATTTACCACCATCACATGGTCCAGCGTCTGCTCCGGCTGCCCAATGTCCACAGAGGACACCAGAAGCCCCTGAGCTCCCCGCTTTGGCAGATAAATACAATCATAGGCCACCTTCCTGCTGCCAATCTCCGGAATCTCCTCCATTTTGTATTCCGTGGTAAACAGATACACAATGGAACCGATCTTCCTGGAGGTATAATAAGCTCCGTCCTGAGCCATGTCCCCCACAAGCACCGGCTTGCTCCGATCGCTGATATCATAGGTCAGCAGATGCGTGGCATTCTTGGCATTCAATGCAAATACATCCTCCGCCGCTCCTTCACTCTGAGGCTCCTGCTGTTCCAGGCCGGTATCCTCCTGCTGCAGGATCAGGTTCAGGGTATCTCCCTGCACATACATCTCCATTACCCGTGCCCCGGGATCCTCCAGGCGGATCCTTCCTGCATTGGCCATCCTTTCACCGGAAATATCTATTATTATAACACCATCCGCGCAGACCCTGTAGATAAATCTGCCGTCTGTTTTCACAATATCGCTTTCATCCACTCCTGCGGTCTGAACATTGGTTCTGGAATGCCCCCGCATGGTACCGGAAGCTGCACTCTCTGATGCTGCAAAATCCTCACTGCTCTTCTCGTATTCTCTCACTGCGCCTGCAGCGTCATCCACAGCCGCCTCTGCCTGCAGCATGTTGTCTTCCTTTATATCATCATATATCCCTGCCTGGTTCTCCTCCAGCAGCGCATATACTTCCTCATAATCCCTGGCCACGGTAAACATATCCCCGGCATTCTGTTTGGAGCCCTTTGAAGCAGCTGCTCCGGCATCCCCATTCTCCCCGGTGCTGTCTGTTCCATCTGCCAGACTGTCCTCCATGGCTGCCCCATCTGCCGTCATCTCCTGCTCTGGCGCAGCCTCCTGGCTCACCTCTGGCCCGCCTGCTATTTGGCTGCCGTCACCTGCTTTTTTCGCCCCAAGCTTCACAACAGCCGTAACAGCCACTGCCAGCACCAGGACAGCCGCCACAGAGGCCAATTGCTTCCATGGGTATTTCCTGTTCCTTCCCGTATGATCCATGCATTCCTTCACCTGCCCCTTTTTGTCTAACTGCCTCCTTATTGTCTCCGGATCAAGCTGCTCCGGAGCCTCCACATCCTCCGCCGATGCTCTGATTGCATCCAGCAATTCCTGTTCTGTCATCTGAAACCTCCTATCTTCCCGGCCAACAGCTGCTCCTGCCGCTATGGCTTTCCCATTTTTCCTGCCATCTTTTTCAGGCCCCGGCTCTCCTTGGAGCGGACCGTATTCTCATTCATTTGAAGGATCTGGGCAATCTCCCGGCTCTTGTATCCCCCAAATACATGCATGGCAATAATCAGCCGTTCCTCCTCCTCCAGCTCAAAGAACAGCTTCCGCACCAGGATATGCTCTTCCATATCTCTCTGGGGTGCAGCCGTAAATAACCCGGATACCTCCTCAGCCCTGCACGCGCCCTGCTCCTCCAGGGATGCCGTTCTTCTGGCATATTCCCGCAGCTTCTCGTTGCACTTGTTGGACAGGATCCGAAAAATCCAGCCTTTGAAGGCCTCTTCACAGCGCAGCTTCCGAATGGAGGCATAGGCCGCAGCAACTGTCTCGCTGACCACATCCTCCGCATCCTGTGTATGCTTCAAGGTATACAGTGCAAAGCGGTACATATCCTCGTATACGTCCTCGTACAGCTCTGCAAAGGCCTGGACGTCCCCCCGCCTGGCTGCTTTTACCAGTTTTAAATTATCACTCATTCCTTCACCTCATCTGACAGTAGATGCATCTCATCCGTCTCATATATATAGTCTATATAAGCCTGTATTTTGTTGCAATCTTTTTTCAAAAATCTTGAAATTTTCTTTGTTTGTGGCATAATAGAAATCAGATATTCAGCTGTTGTGATTTTCGACTGCCAGAAAGGAGCCTCCCATGGAATACACACACGCAGCCCATACCTTTGGCCCTGTATATGACACCCATTCCCGGTTTCTGATCCTGGGCTCCTTTCCCTCCGTAAAATCCCGGGAAATCAACTTCTATTATGGCCATCCCCAGAACCGCTTCTGGAACGTATTACGGACTCTTCTGGCGCCGGATGCCCAGCTGACGACAACCGACGACAAACGGGACTTTTTACGCCTGCACCGGATTGCCCTCTGGGACGTGATTGCAAGCTGTGACATTCTCGGATCCTCCGACAGCTCCATTCGGAATGTGGTGCCCAATGATATCAGCCGGATCCTGGCCGCTGCTCCCATTCAGGCAATCCTTTGCAATGGCGGCAAATCCTATGACCTCTTTCAGAAATATTGCTCAACGGAAAAGCCGGCGGCATATGGCGCGTCCTCTGCACCAATGCCGCCGGTATATAAGCTTCCCTCCACCAGCCCGGCCAATGCGGCCTGGTCCCTGGAACGTCTTGCGGGAGCCTGGGAGAAGGTTCTATGCGTATGAAGCTCATTCTACTCATCCCGATACGCTATCACTACCTCACATATTTCGTGTCCGCAATACCAGAAGGTCTGGTCTTCACGCGGCGCCTTCTTATTATCACAAAAGCTCAGCAGATATCCCTTCTCTACGCCTCTTGCTTCCAGATACCGAACCAGCTGGTCATATCCTTCCTGCTCATATTTCTCTCCATGCCATACCTTTAATTCCACGATCAGTTCCTGATTTCCGTAAAAAACCTGAATATCCATCCTGTTATTTTTTCTTGTCTGCGGCTCTACCGCATAATGTCCCGTACCGTTGATAATTGGACGCAGAAAGCTCAAGAACAGCAGACGGCCATGGCTCTCGATAAACCTTCCATCTTCATCCCTGTATTCTGCCTTCATAAATGCAGAAAAGCGGCGTAGCACCAATCCCATATCCAGCCTTCCATTATGGATATACTGTCCTTTCTCTACATATCTGGATGCGGTCAGCTCATATGTGGAACGAATTGACACGAAATAATTAATAATCAGTGTTTCAAACAAAATATTGGAGACTGCCGTTCTCCCATCCTGTTCCTTTAATATCCCATACATGACCCCCTGCTGAATCGTTGGGTTCCTGATCTCAAAGGCCACCTGGGCTCCCTGAAGCACAATCTGTTCTGTCAGGTCTGAAAATTCCTGATGGTTCCTAATATTTTTTATCACATCATCAAACAGCGTATTATTCGTTTTCAGCAGCTCCTTTACCGCTGTGCGGAGCCCTCCCTGATCCCAGGGCAGCTTTTTATCATCTATCATCTTACACAGACAGCTCACCAAAAACGGATATCCATCCGTATATCTATGCAGCTCCTGCGCCATCTTAGATACTTCCATACCAGTATGCATATCATCCTCATACTCCTGAAGCATACTCTTTATCTCATTTACGGAAAGGCCCATATCTACTTCAAAAACAGCCGAAATATTCCACGGACTGTTATAATTCTGTCCCTCCTCCGGGCGTATCTTCATTTTCAGGTTCTTAATATCATGCACACCAGCCAGGATCACACTGCTAAATGTCGCGTCTCCGCCGATTCTCCGTTTCAGATACCGTTCCCGCAGCATGCCCAGGAAGGTCAGAAACACCTGGTTATCCGCAGCCTTATCCACTTCATCAATCATCAATACAACCGGTCTTCCCGCCTCCTCGCATAAAGCTGTAATACGGTCTCCCATCTGCTCCATGGCCAATGTATGGCAGATGGGGGTCTGAAAGATTCCGGATAGCCCCGAATATAATTTCCGCAGTGCTTTATAAAAACTGATGTTAAGGCCCTCTGCAAAATTCTGCAGGGAGGAAAAATATTCCTCTTTTCCTTCAAAGGTAATATTTAGGACAACACACCGTTCTTTCAAATTCTCCTGCAGCAGGTACAGGATCGTTGTTTTCCCATACTGACGCGCCCGGTTGATGGTAAAATATTCCTCATGGTCAACATATTCTTTTATAATATATTTTACCTTGTCCCCCACATCTGCCATATAATGATATTGCGGAATGCACAGCCCGGTGGTATTAAACTTTTTCCGTTTTTGCAAATCTACCCTATTCATTCCCTGCTCCTTCAGTTTCGGTTTTCCTTATTTTACTACGAGCCCCTCTCTTTGTAAACTACTGCGGAAATATCCCCCCAACTACTCCCCATACCTGGCCTCCTCATACTGCCGGTGCAGCCTTTGGATCTCCTCCAATCGGTCAATGCCCGCTGCCTGTTCTATCTCCAGGGGCGTCTCGCTCACCTTGGGACGCTCCTTTCGATACCTGCGGATGGTCTTGCGGTACAGCCTGCGGATCCGTTCCCGCTCCGAAAGAGGCTCCCGCTCTCGGAAGGCCGGCAGGCGCTCCTCCTGCTCCTCCACATCCCGAAGCTCCTCCACCAGATCTCCATTCTCCTCCTCTCCCTCCCGGAAAATCCGCAGATACTGCCAGATTCCCCGCAGGGCCAGCCCACATACTGCCACAAGCAGGAGCAGGGCCAGGCCGCGGAACAGCCCATCCAGCCACTGAGGCATGGGCTGCGGTTCCACGTAATCCTCCCCCAAAAGCTCCTCCATACCACTCATCTGCGGCGGTGTCATCTGCACCAGATCCTCCATGACAAGCTCCCCGCCGCCCAGGGAGAGACTGCGCATATCAAAATATTTTCTCTGGGGAATCATCAGCAGGGAGACTGCCGCAGCTGCCGCCAGCAGTACGGCCAGGATCCCCAGGACGCTGCCGGTAATCCCGTATATCCGTCTGGTGGGGATATGCTTCACGTGATGCTGCAGCCGAAAATATCCCTCCGTCACAGACACATAATGGTACAGCAGATAGAGGAAGAAATAGGCCAGTCCCTCCACCAGCGCCACATTGCAAATTACTCTGCTGGCAATCAGGATGCCCAATCCATACACCAGTCCAAAGGCAAAAAATCCCCCCACAGACGGCCGTTCAAACACACTTCTGGGCGGAATCCAGGCGGTATCATGGATGCTGCCGTCCTTCCTGGCCCTGGCCAAAGCCAGGCGCACCCGCAAATGATCCAGCACGACTGCCAGCGCCTCTGCCAGCATCACACCCATCAGAAGATACAGAATCGGCGAAGCCAGCACCTGCCTTCCGATTCCCCAGACTGCCAGCAGCATCCCGGCAGACGCCAGAAGCCCCACCAGAAAATAGGCCGTCACACGCTTGCATTTGTGTATGGCCACGCCTGCCGCAACCACCGGAACCGCAATCCACAGCCCCAGCCAGTATATGCCATACAGCACCTCCCCCTCTGTCAGCAGGCCGATGCCATAGACAGGGGTCAGAATCGCCATCAGAACCAGGATGGAATGCAGGTATCCGGCTGACTTCCATACATATTTTCTCATGCGCCCTCCACCTTCCTTTTCACAATCGCCAGCTCCCGGCTTCCGGAGGAAACTGCCGCTGCCGTTGCATCATTGGCTGCCATGGGCAGTACCCAGAGCCCGGAGCTGTTCCAAAGCTCCTCTGGGGCTGTCCGGTAATTTTTGGAAATATAGACAGCCATCGCTTCCCCGGGACGCTGGGACAGGATGGCCCCAAAGGGTATGAATTCCTCCCTGCCGGTCAGGCTGGCGAGGAGCTGCTCGATTCTGCTCCTCTGGGTTCTTCCGTTTTCCGGCATCAGGCACAGGTGCTCCCCCTTTTCGTCCCTGCAGTTCACGGCCAGCCCTACCTCCATGCCCTTGCCCATCAGTCTCTGGGCCAGGGTGGCAGCTACGGAAATACACTCCTCCAGCAGCTTTTCCTGCTTCAGGATCCCCGGATCCTCAGCATCCAGATACAGCATCACCCGCTCCATCTGGGTGGAATCATAGGTATTTACCATCATGCGGCCTGTCTTCGCCGTTGCCTTCCAGTTGATATTTTTCATGGGATCCTGGATCGTATACTCACGAATGCCCCGGAATGCAAAGGGATCCTCATAGAGGCGCCTGGCGCACTGGCTGGCCCCTGACAGCTTCTCACACTGAATCACAAGGTCCGATACATCCACCCGCTTTGCATACACGTAAAATTCCGTCCGGGCCTCCCGGCTGGCCAGATAGCTTTTGCGGTGGAACAGGGAATAGGTGGTAAAATCCACATCATGAATCTCATAAAATCCCCGCCGGGTACACAGAAGTCTCAAGGTCCTTGTAATCCGCTGATGTCCCAGCATGGAAAAAATATCCCGCTTGTAGGTATAGTCGCTGGTCTTGGTGTTCACCACATCCAGAAAGGACAGCTCCCGGCGCACATGGAAGGCCGCTTCCAGCAGGGGAATGGGCAGCCGTTTCCGGTTCTCGATGGCCAGCAAAAGGGCTGTCTCCTCCCCTGCATAGGCATAATCCCGCTGAAAGCTCAGCTGCACACCCAGCCCCTTCTGCCAGCTTTTTTCATAATACAGATTCCACAGAAGCAGCAAAATCGCTGCTCCGGCCGCAAAAATCAGGATCATGGCCGCCCCCAGTTCTCGGTGGGCACCGGAATCTGTGACAGCAGCTGTTTGATACGGTAGCTTCTCTCCTTTTCTCCCAGATCCTCTGTCAGCATACGGTGTACCAGCACCGGTTCCGCCACCTCCTTGATATCCTCCGGCACCACAAAATCCCGGCCCCGGACCATGGCAAAGCCCTGGGAGGCCCGGAGCAATGCCAGGGTTCCCCTGGGGCTCACGCCCGAGGAGCCCTCCCCCCTGCTCCTGGTTCCCTGAATCAGGGCCACCAGATAATCCCTCAGGTCCTCATGGACATACACCTCCCTGCACCTCCTCTGAAGCCCGCAGATTTCCTCCTGGGAGCAGACCGGCTCAAGCTCCTGCAATGGCTCTGCATGGATATAGCGGTCCACCATCTGCCGCTCCTCCTGGGCGGACAGGCTGCCCATGGATAATTTCATCAGAAAACGGTCCATCTGGGCCTCTGGCAGGGGAAAGCACCCCAGCGTCTCCACCGGATTCTGAGTGGCAATCACAAAAAAGGGAGCCTCCAGCACTCTGGTCTCCCCGTCCACCGTCACCTGGCCCTCTGCCATACATTCCAGAAGGCTTGACTGGGTTCTGGGGGTTGCCCGGTTGATCTCATCTGCCAGCAGGATGTTGGAAAACACCGGCCCCTCCTTGAAGAGAAAGGCCCCCTTTTCCTGATGGTAAAAGGAGAGTCCCGTCACATCGCTGGGCAATAGATCCGGCGTAAACTGTATCCTGCCAAAGCTGAGGGACATAGATTTTGCCAGGGCCCGGGCCAGCACCGTCTTACCGGTCCCCGGCACATCCTCCAGCAAAATATGTCCCCCTGCCACAAGGCCGGTCAGGAGAAGCTCTGTCACCTGCTCCTTGCCAATCATAACCTTTGCCACATTTTCTTTTATTTTGTTCAAAATCTGCTCCATACGGCACCCTCCTTTTCCATGTGATACAAAAAGTATACCGTACTTTGACAGGAATATCCAGAACAATTATTTCCGCTTATATATCTTGGGATAAATCAATGCCATAGCCGCCACACAGACTGCCACAAGAGCCAGCACATATCCCACGGTCCAATTCAGGCTCAGCTCATCGCCAAACAGCCGTGTCCGAAAGGAGAACACCTCCTTCAGGCTCTCTACAAACATGCCCTGATCCACGCCCCCGATCTCCTGGTCTATATGGCCAAGAAGGCCATCCAGCAGCGCGCTGCGGAACATTACCGTAATTCCGCTGGCCGGAAACAGGTTGCAGAAGGTCTGAACCGGGCTGGAAAACTGGGAGATGGGGATATAGGCCCCAATCACAAAGCCTGCCGCTGCTGACAGCATACCAAAAAATGCGCTGCTGGCAGAGGAGGACTGGAAAAACAGCACCACCAGCATGAAGAGCGCCGTGGAGGATACTGCTCCCAAAAGAACAATCCCATACATGGCAGCAATGCTTCCGGCTGTGAGATACAGCTCCCCCCGGCTGGCCAGAAACCCCATTCCTACTGTGAGAAGCAACGCTGCCATCACAATGGAAGAAATGGTAGATGCCGTAAAATAAGACAAAATAATCTGCCAGCGTTTCATAGGCGTGGCTGAGATATCATAATCGATTTTACATTCCCGGTCCTTCACAATAGTGACCAGGCAGTTGTAGGGAACGGTAATCATGGCAGAGCTTAGGATCCCCACCAGAAGCAGCCCGTTGGCCAGCATATCCACATCCGCCATATCTACCAGCTGCTTCAGCCCCTGCATGGCCCCTTCTATGGAATCCACAAAGGTATCCTTCAGAAACAGAAGATACAGCGCAAGCACAATGATGGAGGTCAGCATGGAAAAAATCACTGACTGCACATCCTTAAAATAAATCAGGAGATTCCTCCTGGTCAATCCCATAAATTTTCTCATGATGCAAGCTCCTTTCCGGTGAGTTTTAAAAACACATCGTCCATACTGCCCTTAACCACCTCATAATCCTGAATCATGTGACGATGCTGATAGAGAAATTCTGTTATCTCCGCTTCCATTGGTATGGCATAATGGTCTGCTTCATAGCTGAAATCCCTGCCTGCCAGCAGCTGCTCTGCCTGGGCGCTCTGACCTGTATACCAGATCAGCTTTGTGGAGGTATATCTGCTCTTTAACCCCACCGGCGTATCCGCTGCCACAATTCTTCCCTGATCCAGAATCACCACATTGTCTGCATCCCTGGTCTCCTCCATGTAATGAGTGGTGAGGAAAATCGTAATTCCCCGGTTCTTTCGCAGATAGGAAATATAGTTCCACACAAGCTTTCTTGACATGGGATCCAGACCTGTGGTGGGCTCATCCAGAAACAGGATCCGGGGCGCATGAATCAGGGCCCGCACAATATCCACCCGCCTGCGCTGGCCGCCGGAAAGCCGCTCATACCGCCGATTCCAGATCTCATCCAGCTCAAAGGCCTCCATGAAGGGCGACAGCTGCTCCTGAATCCTGCTTTTGCTCATCCCGTAGTAGGAGCCCCGGGTAAATAGATTTTCCTTTACCGTCAGCTTGCCGTCCAGAACAGAATTCTGGAATACAATGCCGATCATATCCCGAATCGCATCGTCCTGCTTTCCCAGCTCCTTTCCGAAAATGCTTACACTGCCCGATGTTTTCTTCAATATGGTGCACAAAATATTGATGGTTGTAGATTTCCCTGCGCCGTTTTCTCCCAGGAAGGCGAAAAGCTCCCCCTCCCTTACCCCAAAGGAAATGTCATTTACCGCCAAATGCTCCTTATATTTTTTTACCAAATGCTCAACTTCAATCGCATACATATCTGCAGCCTCTTTTCCTTGTATATTCTGCCTCTTTTGGCTTCCTCATTTTTTTCAGTGTACCATAAAAAAACACACAAAAAAAGAGCAACCCCACCAAGTTGCCAAAACCGGGAACTAAGTTGCATCTTTTATATTTCCATGCGCTGCCCGACAAATGGGATATTTCAAAACCGTGATTGGCAAATGACACAAAATACAAACGTCTCATTTGTCGGGCAGCTCATTTCCATACTTCTATTTGAATATTTCTACTCCTCATCCTGTATTTCACGTAACGCCTGATTAATCTTTTCCTCATCCATTTTCTGCATCCAGAGAGTGGCCAGCCAGACAAATCCATAGATCAGGAAATAGAAAATCATTACAATCAGATACTCCGATCCGGTGGTATACCAGCGAAAAATCCATCCGGCCAGAGAGATAATTCCCAGCTCCAGAATACAATGCAGCACTACCCGAAGCCAGAACCCCAACCCCATGCTGACCATTATCTCTGCCCAGAACAGCATGGTAAGAAGGCCGCAGAAGAAGCCAGACAAAATAATAGAGATTGGGTAATACCAGTATATTTCAAATCCTCTGCCTGTGAAATGGCATACAACACCTTCTATTCCAAGGAGGAACAAAATTCCTGTGGAAACCATCATTGTCTGATCAAACAGCAGTCTCAGCTTTTCCCTCATATCCCCAGCCTCCTTTTCAGATCCTTCACATAGCTTCTGGATACCACAATGGTTTCTCCGTTTAAGAGCTGCGCCAGCATCCGCCCATTGTACTCTGATTTCACAGACCGGATCTTGCGCAGGTTTACAATCATTGCCTTGGCACAGCGGAGAAAATTGGAATCCAGCTCCTCCTCCAGCTCATAGATCCGGCTTTTGGACTCAAAGCACTGATCCTTTGTATACACATAGGTCCGCTTATCCACGGATTCCACATAATAAATCTGATCCATCCGGCACAGATGTGTATTGCCCTCCAACATCACGGCAATACTGCCAATCCCATGCTCTAAAATATCCATTGCCCGCCGAATACTCTCGGTTTTCCGTATTCCACAAATCACAGCCTCCTCCTGATCCGAAGAGGAAACCTGTTTAAATTGTACCTTCATTTTTCATTCGCTGCAGCTTTCCGGCTGATCCAGCGTCCTCCTGTTATCAATCTGAAGCAGCCCCGTTTGCCGAACCGTATTTCCTAGATCAGAAAAAAAGAGCTCTCTATCGAACTCTCCCCTTTTCACACTCCACATTATGATTCACGCTGTTCCTTTTTTATAGAATAATGAGCGTGCCGGGGTTCGAACCCGGGACAACTTGATTAAAAGTCAAGTGCTCTACCAACTGAGCTACACACCCTTATAATTTACAAAAATGCCCAGTTCCGGAATCGAACCAGAGACACGAGGATTTTCAGTCCTCTGCTCTACCAACTGAGCTAACTGGGCATAAAAAATTGCGGGGGCAGGATTTGAACCTGCGACCTTCGGGTTATGAGCCCGACGAGCTTCCAGACTGCTCCACCCCGCGATATTTAATTATATAACTCACACATGTGAGAAATGGATGGAGAAGGATTCGAACCGTTTTGGTTGTTCCCTCTGACTCACCTATGTGAGAAATGGATGGAGAAGGATTCGAACCTTCGAAGGCGGTGCCAACAGATTTACAGTCTGCCCCCTTTGGCCACTCGGGAATCCATCCATAGAGCCGATGATCGGACTCGAACCGATAACCTGCTGATTACAAATCAGCTGCTCTGC
>CAJUQB010000019.1:43198-59387 GCA_910588285.1 uncultured Lachnospiraceae bacterium | reverse complement strand
AAATAATTTTCAGCACTTTTCACAATGATTTAGAGGGGGGAGTGAACAGTAACTAATATATAAAAAAATGATAAAAAAATGAAAAAAGTGCTTTACATTTGGCTTTTGATGTTATATAATACATTTTGACGCGGAAAGGAAATTCCATCTTCCGCATTCAACAAAAATTATTATAAAAAAAATGAAAAAAGGTATTGACAAGTTACATATTATGAGTTATAATTATTTTTGTTGTAGGTCATAAGACCTAAAAGGAAAATATGCAGGAATGGCGGAATTGGCAGACGCGCACGGTTCAGGTCCGTGTGGTAGCAATACCATGAGAGTTCAAGTCTCTTTTCCTGCATTTCAAAACAATAAATGCTAGATGTAGTGTCTAGCATTTTTTTGTCTTATGAAAAGCTCTTACAAAAAGCTTTACCAGGAACAGCTTTTCGGTTTCGGCCAGGTCAGGAGGGAATATCTATGCAGTATCGCGAGAATCCAAGAAATCATCAGATGTTATCTGCGCTGGGATACGGCTGCCTTCGCTTTTCCAAAAAGGGGATGGCCATTGACCAGGCAAAGGCGGAGCGGGAGATGCTGGCGGCTCTTAAGGCAGGCGTCAATTACTTCGATACGGCTTATACCTATGGCGGCAGCGAGGCATGCCTTGGCACATTCCTGGCCAAGGGATATCGGGACAGGGTGAATATTGCCACGAAGCTCCCGCATTATTATGTGAAGGAAGCGGGAGACATGGAGCGGTATTTCCAGGAGCAGCTGAAGCGTCTAAAGACAGACCATATCGAGTATTACCTGATGCATATGCTCAATGACCTGGCGGCCTGGGAGCGGCTGAAGGCCTTGGGGATTGAAGCATGGATCGCCGGGAAGAAGGAGACAGGGCAGATTCAGAATATCGGATTTTCCTTCCACGGAGGGGCAGACAGCTTTCTTCCCCTGGTGGATGCCTATGATTGGGACTTCTGCCAGATCCAGTACAACTATATGGACGAGAATGCCCAGGCAGGGCGCCGGGGCCTTATCTATGCCAGCGAGAAGGGGCTGCCGGTCATCATTATGGAGCCGCTGCGGGGCGGCCGCCTGGTGCAGGGGCTGCCCAAGACGGCAAAGCGTCTGATTGCCCGGGGCAATCCTGCCCACAGTGCGGCGGAATGGGGACTGAAATGGCTCTGGAACCAGCCCCAGGTGACCGTGGTTCTCTCCGGGATGAACGATATGGAGCAGGTGAAGGAGAATGTACGGATTGCTTCCGAGACGCCGCCCAATTCCATGACACGGCGGGAGCAGGCCATGATCGACCGGATCAAGGGGGAGATCAATACCTATGTGAAGGTTCCCTGTACCGGCTGCGGCTACTGCATGCCCTGCCCCAGGGGGGTGGATATCCCGGTGAGCTTCCAGGCATACAATACCAGCTATACGGACAGCTGGTTTGCGGGGATAAAGGCGTATTTTATGTGCCACGCCCTGCGGGAGCGCCATACCGGGGCCTCGGAATGTGTGAAGTGCGGCATGTGCCAGAAGAAGTGCCCCCAGCACATCGGGATTCCCAAGATGCTGGAGCGGGTGAAGCGGCGTATGGAGAATCCGGTGTATCGGCTGGCACGGTGGGCAGCAGGCCGGATCGGAAAATATTAACACAGGCGGAATTGGGAAAAAAGAAGGAAATTCGGAAGTCTTACGGAATATATAAGGTAGAGGTGATTGTATGACCATACGAGAGACCATGGAATTTGTAGAGCAGTCCTCCTTAAGTCCCTTTGCAACCTTAAGCCATGCATCCAGAGGGAGAGAGCGGGAGGAGGAGCAGTGCGACATCCGTCCGGTATTCCAGAGAGACAGGGATCGGATCCTGCACTGCAAAGCCTTCCGGAGGCTGAAGCATAAGACACAGGTATTTCTGACTCCCCGGGGCGACCATTACCGGACCAGGCTGACCCATACCCTGGAGGTTTCCCAGAATGCCAGAACCATTGCCAAGGCCCTGCGGCTGAATGAGGATCTGACAGAGGCCATTGCACTGGGCCATGATCTGGGGCACGCGCCTTTTGGCCATGCAGGGGAGGCTGTCCTGAATCAGCTGTGTACCGGCGGCTTCCGCCACAATGAGCAGAGCGTGCGGGTGGTGGAGCAGCTGGAGAAGGACGGACAGGGGCTGAACCTGACCTGGGAGGTGCGGGACGGTATCCGAAATCACAAGACAAGCGGGAAGCCGGCAACACCGGAGGGGAAGATTGTGCGCTTTTCGGACAAGATCGCTTATATCAACCATGACATAGACGATGCCATCCGCGCCCAGGTGCTTTCGGAGGCGGACATTCCCATGGAATACCGCCAGGTCCTGGGAATGAATACCAGGGAACGGCTGGACACCATGGTTCACGACATGATCATTTCAAGCCAGGGGACTGGCGACATACATATGTCTCCCCATGTGGAGCAGGCCATGAAGGATCTGCGGGCATTTATGTTTATACATGTATACCGGAATCCGGTGGCCAAGGGGGAGGAGGCCAAGGCCAAGGAGCTGCTGGAGCGTCTGTTCTGCTATTATATGGAGCATTCCCAGCTCTTGACCGGGCAGTACAGAAGGATGGTTGAAGAGGGGGAGGCGCTGGACCGGGTAGTCTGCGATTATATTGCAGGTATGACGGATCAGTATGCCATTGCAAAGTTTGAAGAATATTTTTTGCCGAAGGCATGGCAGATCAATTGAGCTTTCATGCCAAAGGTACGCAGGTGAATCGAGATGCCATTTTATTCGGATGATTTGATCGAGGAGGTCCGATCCCGCAATGATATTGTGGATGTGATTTCCGGTTATGTAAAGCTGCAGAAAAAGGGCAGCACCTATTTTGGGCTGTGTCCCTTCCATAATGAGAAGACAGGCTCCTTTTCTGTGTCGCCGGGGAAACAGCTGTACTACTGCTTTGGCTGCGGGGCAGGGGGGAATGTCTTGACCTTTGTGATGGAATATGAGAACTATTCCTTTCCGGAGGCGCTGCAGTTTCTGGCAGAGCGGGCGGGGATTGAGCTGCCCAAACAGGAGCTTGATGAGAAGGCGCGGCAGGAGTCGGACAAGCGCTCGCGGATCCTGGAGATCAATAAGGTGGCGGCCAGGTATTTTTATGTGCAGCTGCGCCAGGAGCAGGGAAAGCGCGCCATGGATTATCTGACCGGCAGGGAGCTGTCCCAGGAGACCATGAAGCGGTTTGGGCTGGGATATTCCAACAAATACAGCGACGACCTGTACCGCTATCTGCGCCAGCAGGGCTATGAGGATGAGATCCTGAAGGAGTCTGGCCTTGTAACCATAGATGAGAGACGGGGAGGCTATGACAAGTTCTGGAACCGGGCGATGTTCCCCATTATGGATGCCAACAACCGGGTCATTGGCTTTGGGGGCCGGGTGATGGGAGAGGGGGAGCCGAAATACTTAAACTCTCCGGAGACAAAGGTGTTTGACAAGAGCAGGAACCTGTACGGCCTGAACCTTGCCAGGAGCAGCAGGCGGCCGCAGATACTGCTGTGCGAGGGCTATATGGATGTGATCGCACTGCATCAGGCAGGGTTTGACAATGCGGTGGCATCCCTGGGGACGGCTTTCACCCAAGGTCATGCGGCCCTGCTGCGGCGCTATGCCAAGGAGGTCTATCTGACCTTTGACAGCGACGGCGCCGGGGTGCGGGCAGCCCTCCGGGCGATTCCCATCCTGAAGGAGGCGGGATTGACGACCCGGGTGGTGGACATGAAGCCCTACAAGGACCCGGATGAATTTATCAAGGCTCTGGGGGCAGAGGCATACCAGGAGCGGATTGACCATGCCCAGAACAGCTTTTTGTTCGAGATTTCGGTGCTTCGGCGGGAATACGACCTGAAGGATCCGGAGGGTAAAACAGCCTTTTTCAATGAGGTTGCCAGGCGGCTACTGGAATTCGACCAGGAGCTGGAGCGGGAGAACTACATCGAAGCTGTGGCAGGGCAGTACCAGATCGGCTTCGAGAATCTCCGCAGGCTGGTGAACCACATGGGGGCCAGGGCGGGAGGGGCAGCCCCACGGAAGCCTCTGAAATCCGGCATTCATGAGAAGAAAAAGCCGGAGGACGGGATGGATAAGTCTCAGAGGCTGCTGCTGACCTGGCTGATTGAAGATGTGCGTCTGTTTCAGGTGGTCAGGCCCTATATCGGGCCGGAGGATTTTACGGAGGAGAAGTATCAGAGGATCGCGCAGCTGCTGTATGAACAGTATGATGCCGGCCAGGTGAATCCGGCAAAGATCATCAGCATGTTCACCGATGAGGAGGAGCAGCGTCAGGCCGCTTCCCTGTTCCACACCAGGATCCATGAAATCGAGACAAAGCAGGAGAGAGAAAAGGCATTAAAGGAAACCATTATCCGGATCAAGGATAACAGCATTGCATACAGGAGCAGGCATCTTGATCCTACGGATATGAAGGAGCTGCAGAAGCTGGTGGCGGACAAGCGCAAGCTTCAGGAAATACAGAAATTGCATATTTCCATCGAATAGGGACAAAATAAAACTAAAATGGAAGGATGAAACCAAATGGAAGAAAAGGCAGTAAAGTTTAGTGAGAAGCTGCAGGAGTTGCTGGCTATGGCCAAAAAGAAGAAAAATGTTCTGGAGTATCAGGAGATCAGTGATTTCTTCCAGGAGCTGGAGCTGAATGCAGAACAGTTCGAGAAGATCCTTGATTTTTTGGAAACCCATAACATCGACGTGCTTCGTATTTCTGACGACGATGATGATGTGGATCCGGATATCCTGCTGGTGGATGAGGAGGATATTGAGGTTGAAAAGATCGATCTCTCTGTCCCGGACGGCGTCAGCATTGAGGATCCTGTGCGCATGTACTTAAAGGAGATCGGTAAGGTGCCTCTTCTGTCTGCAGAGGAGGAGATCGAGCTTGCAAAGCGCATGGAGCTTGGGGATTCCGAGTCCAAGAAACGTTTGGCAGAGGCAAACCTGCGTCTGGTGGTCAGCATAGCGAAGCGCTATGTGGGCCGCGGCATGCTGTTTTTGGATTTGATCCAGGAGGGGAATCTGGGCCTGATTAAGGCGGTGGAGAAGTTCGACTACCGCAAGGGCTATAAGTTTTCGACCTATGCGACCTGGTGGATCCGGCAGGCCATCACCAGGGCCATTGCGGACCAGGCAAGAACCATCCGCATTCCGGTGCATATGGTGGAGACCATCAATAAGCTGATCCGTGTGTCCCGTCAGCTGCTGCAGGAGCTGGGGAGAGAGCCTTCTCCGGAGGAGATTGCGGAGGAGATGAATATGCCTGTGGATCGTGTCCGTGAGATCCTGAAGATTTCCCAGGAGCCGGTTTCCCTGGAGACCCCCATCGGGGAGGAGGAGGACAGCCATTTGGGCGATTTTATCCAGGACGACAATGTGCCGGTTCCGGCGGATGCTGCTGCCTTTACCCTTCTGAAGGAGCAGCTGGTGGAGGTGCTGGGAACCTTGACCGAACGGGAGCAGAAGGTGCTCCGCCTGCGGTTTGGCCTGGATGACGGCAGGGCCCGCACTCTGGAGGAGGTTGGGAAGGAGTTCAACGTTACCCGGGAGCGGATCCGCCAGATCGAGGCAAAGGCCCTCCGCAAGCTGCGCCATCCCAGCAGAAGCCGCAAGCTGAAGGACTATCTGGAGTAAGATGGAAGATTGGAATAACATGGAAAAAGGCAGCATACAATTATCCAAACGCCTGCAGGCAGTAGCCGCCCTGGTGCCGGAGTGCGGCTGTGTGGCAGATATTGGATGTGACCATGGATATACGTCGATTTTTCTGGTGCAGCAGGGAACCGCCCACCGGGCCATTGCCATGGATGTGCGGGAAGGGCCCCTTGCCAGGGCCAGGGAGCATATCAGCCGGCAGAGGCTTGAGCCATACATACAGGTGCGTCTTTCGGACGGATTGGAGCAATTGCGGCCAGGGGAGGCCGATGCAGTTGTGATTGCCGGCATGGGCGGAGCCACCATGGAGAAGATTCTAAGGGCGGGCAGGCCGCTGCTGGAAGGGGCGGTTACCCTGGCTCTGCAGCCCCAGTCGGAGATTCCGGGGTTCCGCAGGTTCCTGTGGCAGGAAGGGTATCGGATTACCAGGGAGGATATGGTGCTGGAGGAGGGCAAATATTATCCCATGATGCAGGTACGTTCCGGAAGCACGGGACCTTATACTGCCGCTGAGCTGGCCTTTGGACCCCTGCTGTTGAGGCAGCGGCATCCGGTGCTCTTCCAATACCTTAATGCAAGGAAGCAGCTGCTGCTGGAGATCTGCAGGCAGCTTCAGGAGCATGGGGGAGAGAAGGCAAAAGGACAGCGGATGGAGGAGCTGGCCGGGGAGCTTGCCCTGATTGAGCAGGCGCTTTGGGATTTTTACAACATAGGAAAGGGGAATACATATGACTTACCAGGTGAAGATTCAGGATGAGATACGGAAATATCCGGAGCACACATTGTTTTTGCAGGTGGCACAGCAGTTTCAGGATCAATATGCAGATGATATTGTGCTGGTGATGTACAATGGAAGACTGCGCGAGCTTAACCGGGAGATTACCGAGGACGGGGAGCTGTCTTTTGTGACCACAGCGGATAATGCGGGACGGAAGGCTTACCGCCGCAGCGTGACGCTTCTGATGCAGCGGGCAGTGTATAATCTGGCAAGGGAGGCAGGCGTCCATACCTCCGTGCGGGTGGAGCATTCCATCGGGCAGGCATATTACTGTGAGCTGATGGGGGATACCCAGGTGACGGAATCCTACCTGGAGCAGCTGGGGGAGGAGATGCGCAGGATCGCATCAGAGGCCTGGCCCATTGCGAAGAACAGCATTCAGACGGACGAGGCGGTGAAGCTGTTTGCGGAGCACGGGATGCGGGATAAGGAGAAGCTCTTTAAGTACCGCCGCAGCTCCCGGGTGAATATTTACAGCATTGGGAATTATGTGGATTACTATTATGGCTATATGGTGCCGGATACCGGCTATCTGAATTATTTTGACCTGAAGCTCTATGACGAAGGCTTTGTCCTCTGTTTTCCGGGGAAGGATACCCATCAGGTGGAGGAATTTAAGCCCTACAACAAGCTGTTTCACGTGCTGAAGGAGTCTTCAAAATGGAGCGCCATGCTGGAGGTCAATACGGTGGGCGCCCTCAATGACGCCATTGCCAGAGGAGGGATCCGCGATGTGATTCTGGTGCAGGAGGCGCTGATGGAGCGGAAGATCGGCGAGATTGCCCAGCAGATTGCGACCAATGCGGATAAGAAGTTTGTGATGATCGCAGGCCCTACTTCATCCGGCAAGACCTCCTTTTCCCACCGGCTGTCCATCCAGCTGATGGCCCAGGGCCTGCATCCCCATCCCATCGCCCTGGACGACTATTATGTCAACCGGGTGGATACCCCCAGGGACGAGAAGGGGGAGTATGATTTTGAGTGCCTGGAGGCTATTGATATTGAGCTGTTCAACCATGATATGACAGCGCTGATGAATGGCGAGACGGTGGAGATGCCCACCTATAATTTCAAGACCGGGAAACGGGAATACCGGGGCAATCGCAAGACTCTGGGCAAGCAGGATATCCTGGTGCTGGAGGGGATTCACGGACTCAACGACAAGCTGTCCTATTCCCTGCCGGGATCCAGCAAGACCAAGATCTATATCAGCGCGTTGACCCAGCTGAACATTGACGAGCACAACAATCTGCCAACCACAGACGGCAGGCTGATCCGGCGGATGGTGCGGGATGCCAGGACCAGGAATATTACGGCCCGGGAGACCTTTGCCCGCTGGGATTCGGTCCGCCGGGGAGAGGAACGTCATATTTTTCCCTTCCAGGAGGAGGCGGATATCATGTTCAATTCCGCACTGGTCTATGAGATTGCTGTTTTGAAAACATACGCAGAGCCGCTGTTGTTCCACATCGGGCAGGACTGCCCGGAATATATGGAAGCCAAGCGCATGCTGAAGTTTTTGGATTATTTCCTTCCGGTGCCGTCAGACGATGTGGCGAAGAATTCCATTCTCCGGGAATTTATCGGGGGAAGCTGCTTCAATGTATAGGCTTGACATTTTTTGAAAAAAGGCATATGATAAATCCGATTTGATAATTGCATAAAAGAACCAAGTAGGACAGATGATCGCGGCTGCAATGCCGAAAGGCAGCAGGTGAGGAAAGTCCGGGCTTCACAGGGCAGGATGCCGGTTAACGGCCGGTGGAGGCGACTCCAAGGACAGTGCAACAGAAATATACCGCCGCGCAAGCGGTAAGGTTGGAAGGGCAGTGTAAGAGACTACCGCCCGCCTGGTAACAGGCGGGGCATATGTAAACCCCATCCGAAGCAAGACCGAAACAAAGCGTACGTGGCCCGCCAGCTTTAGGTAGGTCGCTTGAGGCAGCCGGCGACGGCTGCCCTAGACAGATGATCATCCAACGACATAACCCGGCTTACCGTCCTGCTGGGTTCTTTTTTATGATATCGGAAATTCCTCCGGATTTCCTATTTATATAGATCTGATTTAATTGATCTGATAGAACAGCCTGGCAATGGGTGAATCCTTATCCAGCACAATGGTGTTATTGCCGTTTCTCAGGGTAGCCTTCACCGCGTCCAGCTGCCGCACAAAGCTGTAGAAATCCGCCTTGGCCTCATCATTGTAGGCCTGGCTTAAGATCCGCATGTACTCGGCTTCCCCCTCAGCCACGGTGGTGTCGGCTGTTTTCTGGGCCTGGGCCAGGATGACAGTGGTTTGCTCGTCCGTGTCATTCTTGATCTCCTGGGCCTTCTGCTCGCCCTGGGCCGTGTAGGAGGCAGCGATATTATTTCGCTCGGAGATCATACGGGTGTATACGGCATCCTTATTCTCATTGGGGAGATCCAGCATCTTGGTCTCAATCTTCTCCACCTTGATGCCATAGGAGCCAAGGTTGGTGCCCAGGGACTCTGTCAGCAGGTCTGCCAGCTCTCCGTCACGGCCGGAGATAACCTCCTCCTGAGTCAGGCTGCTGATAACGTTCTTCAGGGCATTGTATACATTGGAGCTGATCCGGGATTCCGCATTCTGTGTGGAACCGCTGAGCTTCTGGATGAACTTCACCGGATCCTCAATGCGCCAGAGGACAAAGCAGTCGGAGATCATGGACTTCTTGTCAGAGGTCATCACGTCGCTGGCAGCCAGATCATACAGCATCAGCTTCTTGCTGATGGAGGTATCAGACTGTATGAAGGGGATCTTGAAGCCAAGGCCATAAGGGTGATCCTCCGTAGTGTCCACCCGGACGATCCGGCCGAATTGACGGATGACACGATACTCGCCGGGCTTGGTGATCACAGTGGCGGCCCGGAACAGGATCAGGGCCAAAAGGATCACTACAATGGCTATTATAAGTTTCTTACCGGATCTGGCATTTTGCTTATTCATTGACAGTACCTCCTTCCGGGGCGGCAGCCTGATTGGCGCTGTCTCCCGATGTGGTGTTATTGGCAGCCGGCTGGCCGGATACATGGATGGAGCTGAAATCATCCAGAGGAAGCAGCGTCTGGGTGGAGCCGTCGGTAATGTAGATCTTCATACCGGGGAGAACCTCCTCCATGGTCTCATAGAACATGCGCTGCTTGGTGATCAGCGGGTAGTTGGCATATTCGGTATACAGGGAATTGAAACGGGCAGTCTGGCCTTCCGCCTCTGCAATCAGAGCTTCCTTCCTGGCCTGGGAATCCTTGACAATCTTGTCGGCATCAGCCCTGGCCTTGGGAATCCTGGTGTTGGCATCCGCGTTGGCATTGTTGATGGCTGTCTCCATGCCCTGCTTGGCATCCTCCACGTTCTTGAAGGCCTGCTTCACCTCATCAGTGGGAACCTCTGCATCCTGAATTACTGCATTGGTGACCGTGATGCCAATATCCTCATTGGCCAGACGCTCCTGAAGCAAAGTCTTTACCGTGGTCTGGATCTCGTATTTGCCGGTGGTCAGTACGTCGTCCACCGAGTGGCTGCCCACCGTATCGCGGATGTAGCTCTGGGCCAGATTCCGGATGACCTCCTCCGGGTTCTCGGAGGCGTAGAAGTACTTCACCGGGTCGGTGATCTGATATTCAAAATAAAAATCCACATTGACGAAATTGAAGTCCTTGGTGATCATAAAGGATTCGTTGTCATAGGAAGCGTCGGAATCCAGGTCATAGCCAATGGAAAACTGCTTGGCAGCCTTGCTGACCTTGCGCATTTCCTGGAGATAGGGGATCTTGAACTTGATGCCCGGCTGTTCCACCACCTGGGTGGAGCCGAAGGTGCGCACCACCGCATATTCATCCTCCTGCAGGACATAAATACTGTTCAGAGCTGTGACAACGAGAAAAAGCGCAAGGATCACAATTCCGAAGATACGGGCCAGCTTGCCGCCGGTAAAATGCTGAGGAGATCTTCCTTCCCTGGGCTCTTCCTCTACGATGTCAGGTTTTTTCTTACGAAACATACCGTCCCTCCTTTGCAATGGGTAAGTCATTAAGTATAGCTGTATTATAACAATAATACAATTTAATGTCAATGCAAATGGGGAAATTATATGGAAAATTCCTTGCTTTTGTGTGGTTTTTATACTATGATAGAGAAGTTAGAGTGAAAGAAGAAAAGCAGTCCAAGACTTCCGAAGCCGGCAGGCAGGAAGACGGCTGCTTATGGAAAGGACGGGGAGGAAGTTGAAGAAAAAAGGAACCTTATACCTGGTGCAGATGGCTCTTCTGATTGCCATTATTTTACTGATGGCCTTTACGCCCATTGGGTACATCCGGATGCCGGGGCTGGAGATTACCCTGATTGTGGTACCGGTGGCAGTGGGGGCAGTGCTGATGGGGCCGCGCGGAGGAGCAGTTCTGGGAGGCGTATTTGGGATCACAAGCTTTATCCAGTGCTTTGGCATGAGTGCCTTCGGGGCCGCGCTGCTGTCCATCAATCCCTTTTTGACCTTTTTGGTCTGCGTGCCCACAAGGATCCTGGCAGGCTGGCTTGCAGGGCTGGTGTTCTGGGCGCTGCAGAAGGGGAAACGCACCAGAGGCATATCCTACTATGTGGCCAATCTGACTTGTCCCATTTGCAATACCCTGTTTTTTATGACAGTGCTGTGCCTGGGCTTTTTCCAGACGGATTACATCCAGGGCCTGGCCGGAGGGGTGAATGTATTTGCCTTTGTGGTGGGCTTTGTGGGAATTAACGGTCTGATTGAGGCGGCTGCCTGCTTTGTGGTGGGCAGTGTGGTTTCCAGGGTTTTGGTACAGGTGCTGCGCCATTCCGGCATGAAGGCCATAGATGGAGAGGAGTGATGCTGCTATGGGACAGGCTGTGACAGGAAATAACATCATGGATTATGATACGGTTGCGCTTTCCGATAGCGGGGATGCAGTGGTTATCATTGACCAGACAAAGCTGCCGGGGGCCCTGGAGCTGATTTCCCTAAGGACCGCCAGGGAGATCTGGGATGCCATCTACTGCCTGAAGGTGCGGGGGGCCCCGGCCATCGGCGTGGCGGCTGCCTACGGCATCTATGTGCTGGCAAGGAGCATGCCCAGGGGAAGCTTTGAGGAGTTTTATCAGGAGTTTGGGAAGCAGAAGGAATATCTGGATTCTGCACGGCCTACGGCTGTGAATCTGTCCTGGGCCCTGAACCGAATGGAGCAGGTATGCCTGGCGAACCGCATCTGCCCGGTGGAAGAGATTCTGGAGCAGCTGCGCCGGGAGGCATGCAGGATCCAGCAGGAGGATATTGCGGTCTGCCGAGCCATCGGTGAATTTGGCCTGACGCTGGTAAAGCCGAAGGACGGGATCCTGACCCACTGCAACGCAGGGAAGCTGGCAGCCAGCCGCTACGGCACGGCGACAGCCCCTATTTACCTGGGCCAGGAGATGGGCTATGGGTTTCGGGTATTTGCAGATGAGACCAGGCCCCTGCTGCAGGGGGCACGGCTGACTGCCTATGAGCTGAAGGAATCCGGCGTGGATGTGACCCTGATCTGTGACAATATGTCTGCCCTGGTGATGAAAAAGGGATGGGTCAACGCAGTGTTCGTGGGGGCTGACCGGGTGGCTGCCAATGGGGATGTGGCCAACAAGATCGGAACCTCCCTGCTGGCTGCAGCGGCAAGGCAGTATCAGGTGCCCTTTTATGTCTGCGCGCCCACCTCCACCATTGATATGGCGACGCCCACCGGGGAGGAGATTGTCATTGAGGAGCGTTCCGGCGCGGAGGTGACAGAGCAGTGGTATGCATGCCCCATGGCGCCGGAGGGGGTCAAGGTATTTAATCCGGCCTTTGATGTGACGGACCATACATTAATTTCCGGAATTGTGACAGAATATGGAGTAATAGAGGCGCCTTACAGGGAGGGCTTTGAGAAGATCTTTGCCGCCAAGGAAAGAGGCGCACAAGTATCCCACTGCGGCTGAGATGAAATATGCCGCGAAAGCGGCCCGCTGCAGGCAGAGCATCCTGCCTGGCAGGATGCTTTATAAAAAATCATGCATGAATTTATGGAGGTAGGAAGATGGCAGAAAACAGTACATGCAGCAGCGCATCAAGCTGCAGCAGGGAGAGCTGCGAGGGCTGTCCCAGCAAGGCGGGGGGAGCGCCCCAGAGCTTTTTGGAGCAGTTGAACGAGTATTCTACGGTTGGCAGGGTGATCGGCGTGGTCAGCGGAAAGGGCGGCGTGGGCAAGTCCTTTGTGACAGCCTCCCTGGCAGTGGAGCTTGTAAGGAAGGGATATAAGGTGGGAATTCTGGATGCGGATATTACCGGCCCCTCCATCCCCAAAATGTTTGGCCTTCATGGAACCACAGGGGGAAATGAGATGGGGATTCTTCCCATAGAGACAGCCAATGGCATCAAGGTGATATCTTTGAATCTTCTGGTGGATGACGAGGAGGCTCCGGTGGTATGGCGCGGGCCTATCATTGCGGGCACAGTGAAGCAGTTCTGGAGCGATGTGTTCTGGGGGGAGCTTGACTACCTTCTGGTGGATATGCCTCCGGGAACCGGCGATGTGCCGCTGACCGTGTTCCAGTCCCTGCCGGTGGACGGCATTGTGATCGTGACCTCGCCCCAGGAGCTGGTGCAGATGATTGTGAAGAAGGCCATCAACATGGCCGGAATGATGAATATTCCGGTGTTGGGAATGGTGGAGAATTACAGCTTCTTAAGATGCCCGGACTGCGGGAAGGAGATTCCGCTGTTTGGGGAGAGCCATATCCAACAGGTGTCAGAGGAAATCGGGATCCCTGTATTGGGCAGGCTGCCTCTGGATCCGGAGTATGCGAAGCTTGCGGATGCAGGAAGGTTTCATGAACTGGAGAACCCCTGCCTGGGCCAGGCAGTAGACAGGATTTTAAGTATTTAGCAGCCCCAATACAAACAGGCAGAATTTACGGAGGATGAGTTATGAAGGAAAAAACGATTGTGCAGAGGCTGATCCTGGGGATCCAGCATGTCCTGGCCATGTTTGGCGCTACTGTGCTGGTTCCGGCACTTACCGGGCTGAATACGTCCATCACCCTGTTCTGTGCCGGTGTGGGAACCTTGATTTTCCATGCTGTGACAAGGCGCAAAGTGCCGGTATTTCTGGGATCCAGCTTCGCGTTTATGGGCGGGATTATTGCCATTATCGGCGAGTCGCGGATGGGAGATCCGGATTACCTGGAGCGGCTTGCAGCGGTAAAGGGGGCGCTGATCATCGCAGGGGCGATCTATGTGGTGTTCGCAATCCTGATCAAGCTGGTGGGCTATGAGAAGGTGAATAAGCTGCTGCCCCCCATTGTGACAGGTCCCATTATCATTGTAATCGGACTGCGGCTTTCCGGCTCTGCTATATCCAGCGCTTTTTACTGGAATGGGGAGTTTTCCATGAGGTCTGTGCTGGTGACCGTGCTTGTGCTGCTGACAATCATTGCGATTTCCGTGTTTGCAAAGGGGATCTTCAATCTGATGCCCATTCTGTTCGGCATTATTGCAGGCTTCCTTGTCTGTATTCCCATGGGATTTACCGATTTTACAGCTGTCTCCAATGCCAGCTTCTTCTCCTTTATGGATAAGAATATCCTGGATCAGGTGATCTGCCTGCCTGTCTTTCGGGCGGACGCCATCCTGGCCATTGCACCCATTGCAGTGGTGACCATGATTGAGCATGTGGGAGATATTACCACAAACGGCGCTGTTGTGGGCCAGAACTTCATGATGGATCCCGGCATCCACAGGACGCTTCTGGGGGACGGTCTTGCAACGGCCTTTGCAGGCCTGTTTGGCGGCCCGGCCAATACTACCTACGGGGAGAACACCGGCGTCCTGGCGGTAACAAAGAATTACGATCCCTCCATCATCCGGATTGCGGCAGTATTTGCCATTATTCTTGGCGTATTTGGCAAGATTGGCGGGTTCATTACCAGTATTCCCGCTCCGGTGACCGGAGCGATTGGGATTGTGCTGTACGGTATGATTTCAGCAGTGGGCGTGCGGATTTTGATCAATTCCAGGCTGAACTTCGGAGACAGCCGCAATTTGATGATCGCGGCGCTGATCTTTGTGATCGGGATTGGCTGTGACAGCATTCCGGTGGCAGGGACTGTGACCATCTCCGGGCTTGCCCTTGCGGCAGTGGTGGGGATTGTGCTGGCGCTGGTTCTGCCGGAGGGCAGGGAATCGGTGTTGAAGGATTAGAGCGTGTTTCAAACACGCTCTATCCAACATTTAGTCTTTTTTTCAATTTCCAGCTTCTTATCTGTAAGATATTCGATCCACTGTGTCAAAGCTGATTGTGCCATAAACATGGCATTGCCAAGGCTTTTGCCTTCGCTGATGCATCCTGGAAGATACGGATAGGTAATGGTATAGGATCCATCTTCATTTTGCTGAAAAATAGCGGGATAAACGTATTCCATCATGATTAACCTCCTATTTTTAATGAAACCCCTCATCCCATGTGGGCATGTTGGAGATGTAGGCGCGGTCTATGGCCGGGACATAGTAGGCCCCATAGTCCCTAAGGCCGTGTTCGCGCGTTTCCTCCGGCAGCTCCACATAGAAGCGGTAGTAGGGCATGTAGTATGTTTCGTAGTCTCCCGTTCGGTAGACCAGCTCCACCTTTTTTACATATTCCAGTCCAGGCATTTCCCAGGGGACAGTTGTAAGGCAGCTGCCCTCGGCCAATAATTCCCTTGCCTGCTCCACAGAGATGATGGGATAGTCTCCTACCTTGACAGAGAGGTCAGGCCGGTAGATTCTGGCCAGGAACAGTTTCCCGTCGTCATTGCAATAGAAGGCTGTCCGGTTAAAGTTGTAATTGATGATTTGCTGGGTATCTGTCCCCTCCGGGTCAAAAAACTCAATGGAATATTTCTGCTGGGCGTAGATATTATAGTCTCCGCCATGAATGTTCAACCGGGGATTTTTGATGCCGATGAAGGCGCTGTATTGGGTTTGCAGGTATTTGGCCACAGCCGTGATCTCATCCAGGGAGGCAAAGTGGGTAAAATGATACTCCTCTGGAAGGGCTATGGCAGGATCAAAGGAGACTGTGGCTGTCAGTGTCTGATCCACCTGGATTTCTATGCCATTTGCCTGTACAATCAGCTTGGCAGGGTCAAAATATCCGTCAGGAACAGTGCCGCCTCCAAGCTCCAGCTTCTCGGTGATCTGCTTTTTCGTTTCTTCATCCGGCACATCGTCGGTAATCGTCAGGGTATTGGGATCAAGTCCCAGCCGCTGTGCAACCTCCAGCAAAAAGGCTTCCATTTGCTCAAAATCAGCTCCGGATGCAATATGATTCCCATCATAGGTCAATGGGTTTTGGTAGACCGGCAGTGTGGTGAGTGCCATATTCTCGTTCCAGGGATTGGCATTTACAAGCTCTGATGCGTCATAGGCCATGTACCCCTCGTATCCCATGGATGCAGTGTTCTTGGAAATGGACAGCATGGGCAGGTCGGAAGGGGTCTGTGAGATTTTGGTCAGGAGAAAGGCTGCTCCTGCCAAGACCAGCAGTGCCAGACAGGCGGCCGCTGCTCCCCATCTTGCCCGGACGTGCTTTTGCTGCAATGGCATTGCGTCTGCCGCCTCTATATACATGGGGTCCACAAGCTCCATTTTGTCCAGAAATTCAGTTCCTCTCATATGGTGTAGCCC
>CAJUQB010000019.1:34450-43188 GCA_910588285.1 uncultured Lachnospiraceae bacterium | reverse complement strand
GCGCCCGAAACAGCCGCTCCGCTCTCATACGCTGATCCCCTCCTTTTCCAGATACTCCCGAAGCTGGCTGCGGCATCGGAAGAGTGTGGTTTTTATTTTGCTCTCAGACAGGCGATAGCGCTTGGATATATCGGCAATGGAATCCAGATACCAGTACCGGCGGAGAAAGAGCGTTCTTTTTTCCACGCTGAGGGTACGAAGAAAGCCATTGATGGCTTCGCCAAAGGCCAGATCGTCAATGCGGCACTCCACATCATCCGGCGCCGGGATGCATTGCTCCAGCTCTGTGCTGAGCGCACAGATTACGGCACTGCGTTTCAGACGGCTGCGCCTGCGGCAGCAATCCAAAGAAATGTGGCGGGTGATCCGGGCCAGAAATGCATACAGATAGCTTACCGGCTCATGGGGCGGGATGGCATTCCAGGCCTCCATGTAAGTGTCGTTCTCACATTCCTCGGCTGTCTGCCGGTCATTGGTGATCCCGTATGCCAGGGAGCGCAGGCGGCTTCCGAATTTTTCGGCAGTCCGGGAAATAGCCGCTTCGTCACGGCGCAGATACAGGGCGACGATTTTGTGATCATCCAAGGCGATCCTCTCCTTTCTTGCTTGTGTTGGGTCTTCTATCTTAATAAGCGCTGTTTTCTATGCAAAGGTTACATGGTTCAAAAAATTATATCACATTTTCCATGGCTTTTACAGGATAGAAGAAAAGCGCAACTTTTGCAATGTATAATACAGTTTTTACAATTTCCCCAATGCCGAATCCATGTAATAATAATACTAAAGAGAAATACAGGCAGAAATGGAGGTTATTTATATGCTATATCCAATTTTAACAGAATCCAGAAGCTGTATCGACCTGAGCGGAACCTGGGAGTTCAAAAGAGACAAGGACGGCGTCGGGTTTGAGGAGCAGTGGTACAAGGGACGCCTTGCGCATGCCCAGATCATGCCTGTCCCGGCAGCCTACAATGATTTAAAGGAGGATGCAGGACTTCGGGAGCATTATGGATGGGTATTTTACCAGCGTACCGTGATTGTTCCGGAGTTCCTCAAAAGCCAGCGGGTTATGCTGCGCATGGAGGCAGTAGCCCACAAGGCACGGGTTTACTGGAACGGGACGCTGCTGTGCCAGCACAAAGGGGGGTTTTTGCCCTTTGAGGCGGAGCTTAACCATGTCCTTGCGCCGGGGGAGGGGTATCTATATCAGGTGGAGATCACAGGCAGTCAGGATCACTACTGCCTGCCCTATGGCATCCGCACCGTGAAGGTGGAGGGAAGCCGTTTCCTGATCAATGGGAAGCCTTTTTATTTCAAGGGGTATGGTAAGCATGAAGACACCTTCCCCAATGGCCGGGGCTTCCATCCGGTGATGAATGCCAAGGATATCAGCCTTATGAAATGGCAGGGGGCCAACAGCTTCCGGACGAGCCATTATCCCTACAGCGAGGAAATGATGCGTCTGTGCGATCGGGAGGGTATTGTGGTAATTGATGAAACCCCGGCTGTGGGAGTAGGGTTGAAATTCGGCGGCGGGATCTCCCCATACTGCAGGGAAGCAGTTACCTTCAAGCCTTTTGAGGAGGGAGGAATCGGCACCTATGAGCACCACAGGGAGGTGATTCGGGATCTCATTGACAGGGACAAGAACCATGCCTGTGTGGTGATGTGGAGCCTGGCCAACGAGCCGGATTCCGACAGCCCCGGCTCCTACGAATACTTTGCGCCTCTCTTTGAACTGGCCAGATCCTTAGATCCCCAGAAACGCCCCTGCACCATTGTCTGCATGAAGGGCGCTTTCTGGAAGGAGGACGTGACCATTGCCCTGTCGGATGTGATCTGTCTCAATCGCTATTATGGCTGGTATGATTTTGGCGGGGAGCTTTCCCAGGCCGAGGAGGCATTGCGGGAGGAGATGGAGTGGTGGGACGCCCTGGGAAAGCCTGTTATGATAACCGAGTATGGCGCGGATACTGTAGCCGGCCTTAGGGACACCCTTCCGGTTATGTTTACCGAGGAATACCAGACGGCTTATTATGAGATGAACCACCGGGTATTTGATTCCCTGAAGAATTTTGTGGGGGAGCAGGTCTGGAATTTTGCCGACTTTGCAACCTGCCAGGGGACGGGACGGGTTCAGGGAAATAAAAAGGGGATCTTCACCAGGGATCGGAAGCCGAAAATGGCTGCCCATTACCTGCGGAACCGCTGGAACAGTATGCCGGATTTTGGCCGTTGGAATGACTTATAAGGCTTCCCAGGGGGAATCTAAGGGGTGTAAGGTCACCAGACGGACCTCAAAAGGCTCTAAGATTACCTCCAGATCCAGCCTCTGGCATACCGGGACTTCCCGGTGAATCCACATACCGGGCCGGGAGGTCTCGCGCAGGACATTTATTTCCTCTGGGGTAAGCTGTTCGCAGGCTCCCATGGACAGCCAGTTGTCATAGGCAGACCCATGCTGCCGGTTTACGAATTCCTCCCTGATCCGGTAAGCAGGAGCTGCCAAATCCGTAAGGGACAGGGAGAACTGCAGCTTCTGAGGATGGGAGAAAATGGTATAGCGGTTGGTATGACTTAAGTCAAAATTCTCCCCGGAGGAGAAAAGATGGGTATAATGGCAGTAATTGTAAAATATTATCTGTATTTCTCCTCTGTCGGTATCTTTGGCAGCAAACCAGCCGTCACCCCGGTCAATCAGCAGATCCCCCAGACGGAACAGGAAGCGGAGCGTATGATAGGGCGGCTTGGGAATGTTATGGAAGGCGAAGAGTCCAAGGCCGCCGTGAAACAGATGGGAGGATGGCTGCAGTTCACAGATATAATCTGTCAGCGACCAGTAGCCAAAGGACTCCGCGGATGGTCTCATAGGTACTACGATAGAGATCAAAAAACTGTGCATAGGTTTCAAAGCCGAACATGGCGGTGGAGGTATCCGGCTCATTCCATAGGAAGACAGGCCAGGATAAAACCTCCTTTCTGGTATAGCGTTCCATCAGATGGCGCAGAAGCGCTTCCACCAGCAGGCACCATTTCCCATAATCCTTGGGCCTGCTGGTATTATAATGCATGTAAAAAGCGCATTTTTGAGGATCAGAAGCCAGTGCATCGGGAGTAAAGGAGAGCTGAAGCACTGGCTTTAAGCCAATATCCAGCAGAAAATCCACCAGCTGATCTAATATGGTGAAGCTGAATAAGGGCGTTCCGGCAGAGGATTCATCGTATATCATGGTATCATTGGAGAAAAGCCCATGAAAACGGATGTACTGGAAGGGTGTTTCCTTTTGGATGTGCTTAAGCAGCAGCTGCACATTGGCCGCGAGGAGATCCCTTGTGCTGCCAATGCAGCAGAGTCGGCGGACCGTATGGCGCAGCGTCCCTTTTATCTTGTTCTGGGAGAGGATGCCCAGGTCAACCCTCCGGGATGGCTCCGGGGCGGCAGGCTCTACCAGTTCTGGAATTGGTTTTAAATATTTTGCAAGCTTTTTTAAAGAATTGGAATTGGTAATGGCGAGGTAATTGATCTCTGGCATGGAGGCGTCAGGAACTGGAGATGCCCCGCGTCTGGAGCGGTAATCACTGGGCAGCATATGGTACTGCTTTTTGAACAGGGAAACAAAAGTGCGCACATCATGAAAGCCATTGTTTGCAGCCACAGATGCAATGGGGAGCGAGGTTGTAATCAGCTCATTTACCGCATAATCCAGACGTATACAGTTGTAATAATCAGAAAAGTTCATTCCCATCTGCTCTTTAAAGAAGCGGGACAGGTAGGAAACGGAAAAATGCTCATGCTCGGCCAGCCTGGTCAGGGTCAGAGCGTCCTTATAATGCTTTTGGATATAGTCGGTCATGGAAGAAAGCTTCTGGAGATTTTTTTTCCGGTCTGCATGCCCGGAGGGGGACGGGGCCGGGAAATGCAATTCCAGCTCATGGAGAAGCCGGGCCAGGACAGAAAGGGTCAGCAGAGGATTGGCCTGTTCCTCATTGATTTTGAGCAGGTTGGCCAGCAGGTGCTTCAAACGGTCAAGGCAGGCTGTTTTTTGGGGATTGGAATTGGCGGATACACAGTCAAAGGAAAGCTCTGGCAGTCTGGGATCGCAGTTGAAATAGCTGCAGTTGATCTGGAAGGCTGCAAGCTCACAGCCTTCAGAATAAAGGCTGTGAATGGAATTGCTATTGATCAGCAGGAGATCCTCCTCCTTCAGCTGATAAGACTGATCATCCACTATCGCATGGAGGGTTCCGCTCAAAAGGAACAGGATCTCAAGACTGTTGTGCCAGTGTCTGTTTACGTTGCCAAGCCTGTGCAGGAAAATCTTGACCGGGCTGTTATCGGGAAATTCAATGATCTCATGACGTTCTTCCATTGTTTGTTTTATCCTTTCCTGTAATAGCTTGATTATAGAGAAAGAGCGTATAAATTGCAAGGAGAATATGTCAAAAAAATACCATATCCAGAAAACGGAGCTCATATTTTTGACATAATGGAAGCAAGGAGAGGTGAAAAGGGAAGAAAGCGAGCCTATTCGGATAAGAAAACGAGTTGTCTCGGACCGTGTGGAAATCTATAATAAATATATGAATTTTAAAACCATACGATCAAGATTGAGGACTGTATACGAGGAGGAAAATGTAATGAAGAAAAGATTTGTGTCACTGCTGACAGCAGGCATTCTGGGGATCTCCCTGGCAGCTGGGTGCGGGAATTCGGAGACAGTGGAAGGGGAGGGAAGCAGTACGCCGGGACAGGCGGGAGCTGACACTGCAGCCGACAGCGGCGGCAGTGAAAGTGAAGGAGAGGTCACAGAGGTTGAGATGTATGCTCTGGCTTTGGGTGAAACCGGCGGCTTAAAAGAGGTGGAGGATGCCGTTAATGTCATTGCCGAGGAGAAGGCCAACGTACATGTGAATCTGACGCTGATGGATGCCAGCTCCTACATGGAGCAGATGGGCCTGATGCTGGCAGGGAACGAACGTGTGGATTTGATGCAGATTACGCCTCTCGGCAGTGTGGGTTTTAATGCCTGCCAATCCCAGAACCAGCTGCAGGATATTTCAGAGTTGATTTCCAAGGAGGCGCCCCAGCTTACAGAGACAGTCGGCGCGTATTTGAAGGGAATGGAGGTGGAAGGCAGCCTGTATGGGGTCCCAGGCTTCCGTCTCCTGAATTCGAATATGTATGTATATATGCGGGGGGATGTTCTGGATGAGCTGGGACTTCGCCAGGAAGCGGAAGCGGTCAACAGTTGGAGCGGGCTGGAGGCTATTTTCGAAAAGGTGTATCATGCACAGGACAGCCTTCCGGAGGAGCTGCGGACATCCTATATGATTGCCAATACGGGCGGAACCGGGGATGTGATTACAACGGCGCCTGCCCTGGCAGGGAACGATGACTGGAGCCAGGCCTCAGGCTATGATACGCTTGGGGATTCTTACTATATTGTAGGCGTGGACGAGGCTGCGGACACCGTATTCAGCTGGTATGAATCGGAGGACTTTCATAAGGAGATCCAGATTGTGAAGGCTTGGTACGACAAAGGGTATGTATATAAGGATGCGGCTATTTCGGAGGATACCGGAGACAATAATATAAAAAATGGCGTTGCCTTTGCAAACGTAGCCTTTAGCGAGCCTGGAGTAGAGCAGGCAAAGGAAGCGGCTACCGGTTATGATCTGGTGTGCCTGCAGATTTCCACGGGACCGGTAACTACAGGGTCTGCCAGAAGCTGGGGCTGGTCTGTGCCGGTGACGGCAGAGGAGCCGGAGGCGGCGGCAAGGTTCCTGAATCTGATGTATACGGATCCGGAGATTGAGAACCTTCTGGTATGGGGCATTGAAGGAAGGGATTATGAGGTAAATGAAGCCGGAGAGGCAGCAGCTCTTGAAGGGGCAAGCTATAGCAGCGGGGACTTTTTGTGGGGAAACCAGTTTCTGGCATATCCTTCCAAGGGACAGGGAGGAGATTTCCGAGAGATTTCCAAGGCAGAAATGGAAGCGGCGGGCATTTCCAAATATTATGGCTGCTCTGTGAATGTAGATACCATCAGTGGAGAGCTGACTGCTGTCAACAATGTCATCAGCGGCGCCTATGCAACACTGGTAAGCGGGAATTCTTCCGATCTGGAAGGAGATTATGCAAAATTTGTAGGGGATCTGCAGGCGGCAGGCCTGGAAAAGATCCTGGAGACATATCAGCAGGCGCTGGACGCATGGCTGGCAGGCCAAAATTAATGGGATTTTGAAACGGAATATTGAAAATGAGGACAAAAAAGTGTTGAGATGTTATGAAAACAGCGGCGGGCCGAAAATTGTAACGAAAGAGCTGAATGTAGTGGAAAAGGATGGGTTTTGGTTCCGGGATATGTCCAGGACCGGCCGGGTGCTGCCCTTTGAAGACTGGCGTAACAGTCCGGAGGAAAGAGCCGAAGACCTGGCCGGACGGCTGTCCCTGGAGGAGATTGCCGGGCTGATGATATATACGGCTCATCAGCATGTGCCATACCGCAATACGAACACAGGCCTGCCTTGTCAGTATTACCAGGGGAAGGAGTATGAGAAAAGCAAAGCAGCTCCCTGGGAGACAACAGATCAACAGAGAGAGCTGGTAGAAAAGGAGCATGTCCGGCATATCCTGATGGCCCAGGTAGAGAGCCCTATGACTGCGGCGCAATGGACCAATGAGCTGCAGGAGATTGCGGAGGAGCAGCCATGGGCAATCCCCATTAGCTTTGCCAGCGATCCAAGACATGGTGTCGGAGACGGGACAGAGTACAAGCTGGAGACAGAAGGGCTTTCCGGCTGGCCCCAGGGGGAGGCGATGGCATGCACCTTTGATGTAGAGCTTTGCAAAGAAGGGGCCCGAATCATGAGCCGGGAGCTGCGGGCGATGGGAGTGACCACCTTTTTGGGCCCCCAGATTGACTTGGCAACAGAACCCAGATGGATGCGCAGCGTAGATACCTTCGGGCCGGATCTTTCTTGGAATAAGAGGCTGACAAAGGCCTTTTGCGATGGGATGCAGACCACCGAGGGGGCTTTGGACGGATGGGGGACGGACAGTGTGGCGGTGATGGTGAAGCACTGGCCCGGCGGAGGAACCGGGGGAGGGAGGAAGAGATGCCCATTATGCATACGGAAAATATGCGGTTTTTCCTAATGGACAATTTGAGCTGCATCAGAGGCCATTTACCGAAGGAGCTTTCTGCCTGGAAGGCCCTACCGGCCAAGCGGCCGCTGTCATGCCTTATTATACGGTTTCCTGCCTGCCAAAGGAGCTTAGTGACCAACGGGTGGGGAATTCCTACAACAAATATTTGATTCAGGATTTGCTGCGGGGGCAGTATGGTTACCAGGGAATTGTTTGCACGGACTGGGGGATTACAGAGGATATGCCGCAGCAGGTAGAGCAGTTTGCAGGGAAATGCTATGGTGTAGAGCACCTTACTGCCTCCGAGCGATGCCTGATATTGATTGAAAACGGCATTGACCAGATTGCGGGGACAGTAAGCCAGAAGACTCTGATGGAGGCCTTTGGCCTGGGGATCCGAAAAAACGGCCAGGAGCAGTTTGAGGCCCGCATCCGTCAATCGGCATATCGGATTCTGCTGAAGCTGATCCGCCTGGGGCTGTTTGAAAATCCCTACGTAGATCTGGAGGAGAGCCGGAACATACTAAGGGACGGGCAGTCTCGTGCAGCCGGATATGCGGCACAGCTAAAATCAGCAGTACTATTGAAGAACCGCAACGGGACGCTGCCTCTTTCGGAAAAAATAAAGATCTATGTGCCGAGGCGTGTGATTCAAAACAAAATTGATTTCCTGTCAAGGAAGCTGCCAACATACCAGGTGCAGCCTGTGTCTGACGCACTGCTTTCTCAATATGCACAGATGGCAGGGACTCCGGAAGAGGCAGATGCGGCAATTGTGTTTATGGAGAGCCCGGACAGCATCGGGTATCTGCGGTCTGATGTGGAGCAGGGCGGAAACGGATACCTGCCCATTAGCCTGCAATACCGCCCATACAAAGCCACACATGCCAGGGAGGTTTCAATTGCAGGAGGAGATCCGCTGGAAGCGTTTTGCAATCGAAGCTACCAAAATAAAACCTCTGTGGTCTGCAATGAGCAGGATCTTAATAATCTCCTGGAAATGCGTCAGGCCATGGGGAACAAGCCGGTAATTGCCTGCATCCGTATGAACCATCCGATGGTCATGGGAGAGGTGGAGCCCTGTGCAGATGCGATACTTGTAGAATGTGGCATTTCCAAACAGGCTATGCTGGATTTGATCTTTGGCCGGGAGGAGCCGTCAGGGAGATTAGCCTTTGCACTTCCCAAGGATATGGAGGGGCTGGAGCGGCATATGGAAGATACGCCCTTTGACTATCCTGTTTATGAGGATGAGTTCCATGGGCGGTACGGGTTTTTCTTTGGCATGAATTGGAGCGGACTGCTGTAAGTAATACCAAGAAGGGCTGCTGCAGGATATGATACCCTGCGGCAGCCCTTCTGTCCGGAAATGCCTTATTTTGCAGCGGATTCTGCGTATTTGGTGACTACCAGCTCCTCATAGGGAGGAACTGCGGAGAGCTCCCCGGCCTCCTGGAGGATGTCAAGAAGCAATGAGAAGCTGTCCTCTGAAAAGATCAGGTCGCTTTTCCAGGTATCCTGCTCGTGATACCGTGTGACAATGGTGGTGATGGTGGAAAGCTCCGTTTCCTGGAACTGAGGCTGGATC
>CAJUQB010000019.1:0-34440 GCA_910588285.1 uncultured Lachnospiraceae bacterium | reverse complement strand
AGTTGAAGCCGGAGGTGATGTTGGCCATCACGACGATCTCCTCCGGGGTGTGGCTGTTTACATAGTCCATGCCCTTCTGCAGAGCATTGGTGAAATGCTGGATGAGATCCGGGTTCTCGCTGATATAGCTGGCCTTGGCGGAGAAGGAGGTGTAGGGCACATAGCCGGAATCTACCCCAAGGGAGGCCACCACGTAACCAGTACCCTCCAGCTCTAAGGCTGTAGCGGACGGCTCGAACTCAACCGTAAAATCCCCGCTTCCGCCTGAAAATGCAGCGGCTGTGGATCCGAAATCAATGCTCTGGTCAATGGACAGGTCTGCCTGGGGATTCATATTGTTCTTTTTCAGGATATACTCAAATACCATCTGGGGCATGCCGCCTGCCAGACACAGAATGATGTAAAAATCGTTCCGACAGCTCGCTGGCCGTGGCTTCGGCAGACAGCCGGGGGAGGAAGCGGGCCGTCAGGGCCGTGATTTCCTCCGCTGTCCGCGCAATGGCGTAGGGCTTTAAGGGATCGCCGGTATCTGTCAGAATCCCCAGCTGCTTCATCAGCCCGAGATAGGGCAGGATGCCGCGCGTTGTTTTGGGGATGCCGAGGGCAGTCAGCTGCCGGGAAAGATACCTGGCGGAGGTATAGCCCCGGCTGTCCTCTGCAATCAGCTTCATAACAAGGACAATCACCGAATGCTCCGGAAGGTTCATTTCAGCTGCCGGGCTGCAGTCGGCGGGCAGGGAGAGCTTGTGGTGCAGGATGATTTCCGGGAAGCCCTTTTCATCAATGACGATCCGGTCAAACAGCAGCCCCAGATCCGCCTGGTTCAGGGCTTTTTCGGCAATGATCCGATCCAGTACATCCAGGGCGTTTTTCTGCATTTTCCTGGCATCCGGTCTTAGGGGCTCTGCGTCCGATAGCTCTGCCAGCTGCCTTTCCAGGTGATGCGTCCGGGCCAGGAGACTGTTCTGCATGGATGCATAGGCTTCGGCAATCAGATCCTCATTTCCGCCGGAAAGGGACAAATCCTTCACCTTCTGTTCCAGGAGCGTCCGCAGCTGTGATTTTTGTTCCTCAATGGCTGCCTGAAGCTTTTGGCGTTTTTCTTCCCAGGCTTTCTTCCTTGTATCAAAATCCCCCATATCATAGGCAGCAATGGCATCACCCAGGGTCTTGCGGCAGAGCCTCAGATAATGAAACACATCTTCTTTCAAATCCGATTCCTCCACAAGATGTGCGCTTTGACAGAAGCGCCGGCCCTTGGTATTGTAGGTGCTGCAGATATAGTAGCGCCGCTCTGTGCCGGCAGCCTTGCGCCGGATGGTGGTCAGGCGGCTGTTACAGTCCCTGCAAAACAGCAGGCCGCCAAAGAGATTGTGGGGCGCTGCTTTTGGTCCCTGCCCCTGGTTGTCTCGGAAATGGCTGCGGCTTCGCTGCGCCCTTTTTTCTTGTACAAGCAAAAAGGTATCCTGGTCAATGATGGCCGGATGGTGGTTTTCAAAGACATACTGTTCCTCCTTCGGCACGCGCTTGTCCGCGCCATGTATGGTATTGCGTGCCCGCTTCCGTAAACGGAGGGTGCCAATGTAAAAATCATTGCCCAGCATATCACGCACCATGCTGTCGGACCAGTCTGGGGCTGCCGGACGTTTTGTGATCCGCCCTTTTTCAAGCTGGCGCCTGCGGCGGGCCATAGACGGCGTGGGAATCCCCAGGTCCGTAAGGGTATTGGCGATCCTCCGGCAGCCTGAGCCGGAGAGGTAGAGTTCGTAAATAAGCCTGACATGCTGTGCTTCCTCCGGAAAGATTTCCAGGAGCCCCTGATCCTCCGGGTTCCGGCGGTAGCCAAAGGGGGGCTGTGTCACCAGGGTGCCCTCCTTTTGCCTGGCATGGATGGCATGCTTGATTTTCTTGCTGGTATCTTTGACATAGCGCTCATTGAACCATGTTTTGATGCCAATGGTATCGTCGCTGGAATCCCTGGAATCGTAATGGTCGTCAATGACAATCAGGCGCTTTTGGCGTTCCTGGAACTCATCCAGAAGCAGGAGAACCTTGGCGTTGTGCCTGCCCAGTCTGGAAAAATCCTTCACATACACCGTGTCGATATCCTGATCCAGTCCGGCCATCAGCTGTGAAAAGCCGGGGCGGTCAAAGAGATAGCCCGACACGCCGTCATCCTCATACCAGCGGTCAATGGCCTCGCCTTGCTCTGCTGCATATTGGGAAATAATCAGCTTTTGGTTTTCGATGGAAACGTAATTTCTTTTGTCATCATCCCTGGAAAGACGTACATAGCCTGCAGTCATAGCGAAATCCCTTCTTTCGGAATAAAATTTATGGGTTCCTTGGGCCTTCCGCCCAATGGTTTTGAAGCAGTGCCCGGAATCCGGCATGGAGATCTGCAGCCTGCTGTCCTTCCCGGTAGGTGACAACGCGAAAGCCCATGTCTGTAAGGCATTCCTTTGCTGTCTGGTATTCCTTCTGTGAAGGGAAATCCCCCCGCCACAGGTAATAGGTAGGTTTCGATATGGTGACCCCATCCCTTCTGGCTGGCAAATGCCCTTTCTATCTATTGTATGAGGTATGGGCCTGTCTGGTGTCTGTCCAAATCAAAAAAAGAGATTGACATTACAGACTACATGGTGTAGTCTGTACATAAGACCACAACGTGTAGTCTCCATATAAGACCACAATGTATGGTCTCGAAAGGACAATCGATCAAACAAATGAAAATGCCTGAAAACGGGCAGGAAGGGGAAACACATGGCGGAGATTCAATTAGGAGCAGTAGAAGCAAGATATGCAGATATGATCTGGGAGAACGAACCGGTTACCTCCTCGGAGCTGGTGAAACTGACGGCAGTGGAGTTTCAATGGAAGCGCACAACAGCCCACAATGTGCTGCGCAGGCTTATTGACAAGGGCTTGTTTCAAAATGAAAACGGGCTGGTAACATCCAGAATCGGGAGGGAGGAATTTTATTCCATGCAGAGCAAGAAATACGTTGCGGATACCTTCGGAGGCTCCCTGCCGGCGTTTTTTGCAGCATTTACACAGGGGAAGGGGTTAAGCCGCAAGGAAGCGGAGGAGATACGGCAAATGATTGACCAGGCGGAGGAGAAGTGAGTATGGGAGATATCTTTTTGAAGCTGCTGCACATGAGTATTACGGCGGGCTGGCTGATTTTGCTTGTGGCGGCCCTGAGATTTTTACTGAAAAAGGCGCCCAGATGGATCATCTGCCTGTTCTGGGCCATGGTGGCAGTGCGGCTGGTCTGCCCTGATTCCATTGAAAGCGGGATCAGTATGGTTCCAAGGACAGAGCTTGTGAGGAGCAGTACTGTGATCAATGGCAAGGAGCGTCAGGTCGAATTTTCCACTGGCATTGATTTTATTGCGGCTCCCGGTGCAAAGAAGGCTGCCGGGAAGGAGATGGCATCAGGCAATGGGGGGGACGGGGGCATTTCCCTGCCGGCTGTTTTGCAGGCCTGCAGTGTGGTGTGGCTGTCTGGAATGGCGTTTTTCTGGCTCTTTGCACTGGCCAGCCGGGTCAAAATCCACCATATGCTCCGAGAGGCTGTGGTCTGGAGGGACAATGTTTCTGTCAGTGACAGGGTAAGGTCGCCCTTTATTCTGGGCATTTTAAGGCCCAGGATTTTTTTGCCGTCAGGCCTGGAGGAGGGGCAGGAGACTTATATTCTGGCACATGAGGAGGCCCATTTGAGGCGGAGGGATCATTGGTGGAAGCCCTTTGGATACCTGCTTTTGTCTGTGTATTGGTTTCAGCCTCTCTGCTGGGCGGCCTATATCCTGTTTTGCAGAGATATTGAGCTGGCATGTGATGAGAGGGTGATCCGGAATCTGTCCTTCCCGGAGCGGAAGGCTTATTCCAGGGTACTGCTGGAATGTGGGAAGCAGAGAAAAATGATATTGTCCTGCCCGCTGGCATTTGGGGAGGTCAGTATCCGGGAGAGGGTGAAGGCTGTGCTCAATTATAAGAAGCCTGCTTTTTGGCTTGCAGCAGTGGCGGCGGCAGCCTGCGTGATCCTTGCAGTGCTGTTTCTGACCAATCGAAGGGAGGAACCGTATATTGTAACGACCTATCAGGAGACGCGGGCAGAGGATGTGGAGGAATACCTAGATCAGGGGCTTGCGTGTATCCATACGACCTACTATGAGATGAGCGACGGTACCTGGAAAACAGACGAGCACACCTACCGGTATTGCCTGGAGGTGTCCGGAACCTTGAACCAGGCGGCGCGGAATACCACGTATCGGATTCTGAGTAATGATAAGGATATCACCTTTGAGCAGGCCTGGAAGGCAAGCGGCCTAAGCAGCAGTATGGCAGATTATTTCGAACCGGGCGAGACGGAGATTGTGGCGACAATTCTCTCCGGTCCGGTGGAAGCAGCCGGTCAGCCGGGAGCCGGCGGTCCGGAAGGAGCAATCGGTCAGCCAGGAACCGGCGGTCCGGAAGGGGCAGTCGAGCCAGAGGGATCCGGCGGTCCGGAAGGGTCTGAGGGGCATACAGGTGTATTGCTTCATGAGGAGCCTATAGCAGATCAGGTCTGTATTCAGGTACAGCCCTCGGAATACAGGGAGCGGCTTACCTACTATTACATTCCCCAGGGGGCTGACCAGGAGTGGCTGCAAAACAGGGTGAAGGACTTAAAGCCGGAAAGGCAGTCAGGTGAGCGCGTATGGCAGGGACATAAGGAAAAGGGCTGGTCATTGGTTTACAATGACATGTGCCTGACAGCCTTTGAGGGAGGATATCTGTTCGGCTATGAGACGGATGAGGAAGGGATGTATGAGGTTCTGACGGAAGATCCAAAGCTGTGTGATTATATCCAGATTCTGCTTCAGCAGGAATTAAATTATGTTTCCTTTGATCCGGCAGATATCAGGGAGCTGGTATCTGCAAAGCTGGAGACGGCTGCAATGTTTACAGGCCATAAATTTTACAGCCAGACCATTACAGACCCAAAGAGGCTGGGGAAGCTGGAGGAATGGCTTGGCAATGCAGAATATATATATGGCGGTGCGGACTGCGGCAATGAGCGTGCATGCCTGGAATTGACTTTGGCAGGCGGAGAGACCGTAAAGCTCTCCATGGCCACCGACAGCTGTGCGAACTTTGGGATCAATGGCGTGTATTATGATTACCGGCAGGGAGACGGCTGGTACAATATAGAATTTTATCGCCTGTTTGATGAAATTCCCTGGGAGGAGTGATCCGTAATTTACATATTTGGGCGGCAGGCACCCTTTCGACCGCCCAGGACATTTTTGCCCAAAAGATCGCTCCATGAGAAATCCGGCATGGGCTCCCGGGCCACCAGGAAGTTGCCGGCCCGCTGGGTCAGCTGGGCAAAATTCACCACATAGTCCTCGGCTCCCTCATTGTAAGTATAGACCGTGGTTTCGCAGCCCATAAAGCCGATATCAGCCTCTCCGGAGAGTACGGCGGTCATGGTCTTGTCAGCGCCGAAGCCTGTGACAAGGGTAAGGTCAATGCCCTCGTCTGAAAAATAGCCCTCCTCAATGGCCACATACATTGGCGCGTAGAAGATGGAGTGGGCCACTTCATTCAGCGTAACCTTTGTGCTGCCGCTGCCGCCTGTGCCGGAGCTGCCCTTGTCTCCGCAGCCGGAAAGCAGCAGGCCTGAGGACAACAGCAGGCATAAGGTAAGAGACAGAAATTTCATTTTTGGATTTCGTTTCATAATAACATAAGCTCCCTTTTTTCAATGATCTATAGTATCCTATGCAGAAGCCTTGCATTTGGTTTTTAATTTTGGTAAGATCATAGGAGAAAGTTATGAAAGGACATGAGAAAATGAGAGATGTAGTGGATCTGCATACCCACACCATTGCCAGCGGCCATGCCTACAATACCATCCAGGAGATGGTTCGGGCAGCCAGGGAACGGAACCTGGAGATTTACGGGATTACGGAGCATGCGCCGGCCATGCCGGGAACCTGTACCTCCATGTATTTTCAGAACCTGGAGGTGATGCCCAGGGAGCGGGAGGGTATGACAGTGCTGTTTGGCGCAGAGCTGAATATTCTGGATTTTGACGGCCATGTGGACCTTCCGGAGCGGGTGCTGGCCAAGCTGGATTTTGCCATAGCCAGTATGCATTCCCCCTGCTTTCAGAGCGGAAGCCTCCAGGAGAATACCACAGCTTACCGGAAGGTGATGGAGAATCCCCTTATCAGCATCATCGGCCATCCGGACGACGGCAGATATCCGGTGGATTATGACGTTCTGGCGAAGGAGGCAGCCAGGAACCAGGTGATTCTGGAGATGAACAATTCCTCCCTGGCCCCGGGCAGCTACCGGGAGAATGCTGCAAAGAATTACCGCATCATGCTGGCAGCCTGTAAGAAATACAGGACGCCTGTGATCATTGATTCCGATGCCCATGTGGACCTGGATGTGGGCAACCATAGCCTGGCGCTTCAGCTGCTTGGGGAGGTGGATTTCCCGGAGGAGCTTCTGATCAACGCGCATCCAGAGCTTCTGAAAAAATATCTGAATTATTATCGAAATAATTATAAGTAAGTAGTTTACTTTACGACTTTAGTATGATAAAATCTCTTAGGATAGATCGAGTAAAGGAGATTAAGGACAATGAGCAAAAAGATCAGAACCGAGGCAGTGGATCACCTGTTTGAAGCGATCCTGAGCCTGAAGGATAAGGAAGAGTGTTATATCTTCTTTGAGGATGTCTGTACGGTAAACGAACTGCTTTCGCTGTCCCAGCGTTTTGAGGTGGCAGCCATGCTGCGGGCCCAGAAGACATATTTGGATATTGCAGAGAAGACCGGCGCTTCCACAGCCACCATCAGCCGGGTAAACCGCTCGTTGAATTATGGAAATGACGGATATGATATGGTATTTGCCAGAATGAATCAGGACAAGGCAGAATAGGCCTTACGGAGATAGGAGGGGGAATATGAGGTTTCGAAACGGAGAATGGCTGATCAATGAGGGGCATGGGCTGCTCTGTCCGGAGACGGTCTGTGAGGTGGAGATCAGGGATGGGGCCGTGTTCCTGTATGCGCCCACCGCCATGTTTAACTGTGCCATGCTGACCCTTCGGATTACGGCCCCTATGCCGGAGGTGCTGCAGATTAAGACATACCACTATGCCGGGGTCAATGAAGCCCATGACGTGGCCTTTGACCTGAACCTGCCGGAGGGCTCCTTCTTAGAGGCAGAGGAGGACGGGGATTATGTGAGAGTCAAGAGCGGGACGCTGACGCTTACCGTGGATAAGCGGGACTGCTCCATGCGCTATGAGCGCGAGGGGGAGCTGTTGACCCTAAGCGGCAAGGATGATATTGCCTATGTGAAGACAGACTGGAAGGGCTTTGCCTACAGCGGCGGGGAGGAGAATGCCTACATGTCCCAGCGGCTTCGGATTTCCGTGGGAGAGCTCTTTTACGGGTTGGGGGAGCGGTTCACGCCCTTTGTGAAAAACGGCCAGACCGTGGATATCTGGAACCGGGACGGAGGGACCAGCTCCGAGCAGTCCTACAAGAACATTCCCTTCTACCTGTCAAACCGGGGCTACGGTGTGTTTGTGAACCATACTGGTGCCGTTTCCTTTGAGATGGGCACGGAGTCTGTGACAAAGGTTCAGTTCAGCGTGCCGGGAGAGTCCCTGGATTATTTTATCCTGAATGGCCCCACCATGAAGGAGGTACTGATGCGCTACACGGACCTGACCGGGAAGCCGGCTCTGCCGCCGGCCTGGAGCTTTGGCCTGTGGCTGTCCACCTCCTTTGTGACGGACTATGATGAGGCTACGGTTCTTGGGTTTATTGAGGGGATGGAGGAGCGCCGGATCCCCCTAAAGGTATTCCATTTTGACTGTAAATGGATGAAGCCTTACCACTGGACGGATTTTTGCTGGGACAGTGATATATTTCCGGATCCCGGAGGCATGATTCAAAAGATCCATGACAGGAATATCAAGGTCTGCGTGTGGATCAATCCCTATATTGCCCAGCGTTCCGCCCTGTTTGAGGAGGGATGCCGGGAGGGATATTTCCTGAAACGGGAGAACGGAGCGGTCTGGCAGTGGGATATGTGGCAGCCGGGGCTTGCCATTGTGGATTTCACCAATCCCAGAGCCTGCCAGTGGTATCGGGAGAAGCTGCTGGGCCTTCTTGAGATGGGAGTAGACTGTCTGAAGACGGATTTCGGGGAGCGGATCCCTGTGGACTGTGTGTATTACAATGGGGCGGATCCGGTCAAGATGCATAATTTTTACAGCTACATCTACAACAAGCTGGTGTTTGAGACCCTGCAGGAGTACCGGGGGAAGGATCAGGCCATTCTGTTTGCCCGGTCCGCCACAGCCGGGGGTCAGAAGTTCCCGGTCCACTGGGGCGGGGATTGTACTGCCAACTATGAGTCCATGGGAGAGAGCCTTCGGGGCGGCCTGTCCCTGACCAGCAGCGGCTTCGGATTCTGGAGCCATGACATTGGCGGCTTTGAGGACACCTCCACACCGGATGTCTACAAGCGCTGGGCGGCCTTTGGGCTGTTTTCCACCCACAGCAGGCTTCATGGCAGCAGCAGCTACCGGGTGCCCTGGAATTAAGGGGAGGAGGCAGTGGAGGTGATGCGCTGCTTTACCCGGCTGAAAATGTCTCTGATGCCTTATATTTACGCCAATGCGGTAAAGACCTCCCGCACCGGCGTGCCCATGATGCGCAGCATGGCGCTGGAATTCCCGGAGGATGAGAACTGCGGGTATCTGGACCGGCAGTATATGTTTGGCGATTCCATGCTGGTGGCGCCCATTTTCCACGAGAAGGGACTGGGAAGCTGCTATCTGCCGGAGGGTATCTGGACAGACTATCTTACCGGTGAGACGGTTTCCGGGGGCAGATGGTATCGCAATACCTACGACTATCTGCACATGCCGATCTTTGTTCGGGAGAATGCCATCATCGCCAGGGGAAGCCGGGAGGACTGCCCGGATTACGACTTTGCGGATCATGTGGAATTTCGGATTTATCAGCTGAGTGAAGAGGCCCGGTGTCAGGTCTTTGACGGGCAGGACGTGACGGCAGAGCTTACGGCTGTCCGGCAGGGGAATGAGATTACCCTCACGGCAGAGACGGCTAAGCCCTTTACTGTGCGCCTGGTGAATCTGGGGAGCCAGGGGATTCAGGTGGACGGCGGGACGGCGGAGACAGACGGGATGGATCTTGTGCTGAAACCGGGGCAGGAAGAGGGAAACAGCAGGATGCATTGTATTCTCTCTGACCAGGAGGAAGATGAAGGAAATAAGTTTTGAGTAAAAAGGCCGGCCGGTTTCAGGGCTGGCCTTTCGGCTTCTGATTGCATGATTTCATCCCTTGCAGATAATTCCTATTCTATTATAGAATATAACGCTTTTTCATAATCCTTCACATAGTAGCGGATGTTCTTCCTGCCTCTTTGGATCACCTCCTTTTCGAAAGCATACCCCAGAGATAACATAGATGTAATGAGACAGTTTGAAAAAACTTGTCAACAATATTCGCAAATTGCATATTTTGCGCATATTTGATATATATAAATAAAAAAATCATGTACCAGATACTTTCTTTTTTTGGAAAATATTGTATAATTATATCACACATGCATATTATTACAAAATGAAAAGAGGTGAAACAGGACACATTGGGGGATGTTACTGGAAACAGGAGGAGATGAATCCGCAGTTGTTTCCTTTTTTGTGCATGAAATTCAAAAGCTTATGTTGCAAGGAGGTATCATGGATGAAGAAATCAGGAAAAAAATTAATTGCATTTTTGATGGCAGCGTCCCTAATGGCAGCGCCGGTATTCCCCATGCAGGGTACGGCGGCAGAAGAAATTGAGCGTGGAACGGAACAGGAGACCACAGTTTTGACTGATGTGACAGAGCAGAAGCTCTCCGACATGTTAAAGGAGCCGGAGAAGGAGTCTGCAGATGCGGCAAAGGAATCGGAGAAGGAGTCTGCAGATGCGGAAAAGGAACCGGAGAAGGAGTCCGCAGATGCGGAAAAGGAACCGGAGAAGGAGTCCGCAGATGTGCCAAAGGAGCCGGAGGAGCCAAAGAGGGAGGAGCCCTCGGATGTGGCAAAGGAACCGGAAGCGGAGGAGCCTGGGGTTCTGCCGCAGGATACGGAAATGGGCGACATTCCCGTTATGCCCTTTTCTTATGATATTAACCAGCCGGTCATTGAAAACTTTGAGCTGGTGGAGAACGGACAGACACTGACAAAGGACGACACCCTTCATTTTAACCTGTGGGCCTACGACGCTGACCGGGCGATCCGGTCCATCACAGTTGATATTGCCCCCAGAACCAGCGGCTATCAAAGAAACATTACATTCCGAAAATCAGAGGACACAAAGAACCTGTATACGGCAACCTTTGCCTGCAAAGATTTGATTGGATATGAAGGTGAGTACTACGTTTACCAGGTTCGGCTGGAGGATGAAGCAAACAACTATGTAGTGTGGCCAGTCAGAGAGGGGCAAGACTACCGCTATACATTTACCTTTCAGCATACCAGATCAATTGATGTATCAGACTTTCAGATACAAAAAAACACCTCCAATCCGGATGGAAAGCTGCGGCCGGGGGACACCGTGACCTATAGGGCCCATGTAGACTGCGTGGGGATGGAGATAAAATATGCAGATCTGTATCTTAAAACAGTAACCAGCGATCCGTCCAAATCCATCGTTCAAGCTATGAGCTATGACTCCAAAACCCAGACACTGGAAGCTACTGTTAACATTAGTGGCTTTACGAGGCCGACAGAATGGAGGGTAAATAAAATTGAAATATATGCGGGGAACAGGTATCACAGTTCTTATCCGGAAGAGAAGGAACCAGAGAAGGATTTAAGGTTTACAGTTGTCAATGATACGTATGACAGTGCCAAGCCTGTAGTCAAAAGCATTACCATTGACAAGAACGGACAAATGGTAAAAGCCGGGGAATATGTTACCGTTAAGGTAAAGGTGGAGGAAGCAAATCCCATTTCTACAATGAGAGTGGGCTTCAGACCCCAGGCTTCGAGTAGCTCCATGACATATTGTTCCCTGGGGTTAAATACAAGCACCATGGAATATACAGGAAAACTCCTTATTACCCAGGATACCTATCCTACGAGATGGGACCTGACATACTTATATATATACGATGTGAATGAAAACAAGACGTATTTATCGGACTTTCGGGAGGACTGGGATACGGCCCGCCCATGGTATTATACGGTAGACCCGGAAGGCTACCTGGACGATACGAAGGCGCCGGTGATCGAAAGCATTACCATTGACAAAAACGGGCAGTTTGTGTATCCGGGCGATACGGTTACCCTGACTGTAAAAGTAGATGAGGAGAATCCTTCTGATAGAGGATATGCTTATTTCTACCCCCAGGTATCCAATGTCTCAGGCTCCCGCACAGTGTATCTGTACTACAATGCTGATATCAAGGGATATGTTGGCAGCATATATATTGACAATGATACATATCCATGCGAATGGATGCTTACCGAATTGGGTGTATCTGATGTCAAAGGACATAGGACTTCACTGAACGACTTCCAACCAAACTGGAAGGACACCTGCCCCTGGTATTTCCGTGTAGAAACGGATGATACATACCGGGAGGATGTAAAAGATACCACATTTTCTATGTATGGATATGTACAGCAGGAAAATGGCAGCTATACCTATGGTCCTGTTGTGGAGAACAAGGCCATGAAGGTGGGAAGAAGGGATTCCTTAGAGGGGCTTGGGATCTGTCCGGCGCTGCCTGCAGAAGGAATACAGGTGAACTACATAGATGAACGCACCGGAAGGGAAATTGCCGGGGATACGGAGCTGTTCTTTGGAAACAGTCCCCAGCCTTTTTATGAGTTCCGTGCCGTTTATGATAAAGTCTGTGTGAATGTGATTCTTACCTATATAAGTAAGGACAAGGGGATGACCATGGCCTTTGTCCCCCAGTTCGTGGACCCGGGTACGACTTACGGGGAAATGCTGGCTTCCTTCCAGCCTCCGGCAGATGCGGATCAGGATCTGCTTGCCAGATATCAGCTGGACGGATCCCGTGAGGAAACGGCACAGGTGGAGGATCTGGGCTATGTGGGCGTAGAAGCCAAGTATAATGACTGCCTGGTAGCATGGAATACAACGTATCTGGACGAAAATGGAAATGAAGTATCCAAGGTCATTACCAAATCCTATGAAAAAAATACACCGATTCATACCGCACTGACAGCTCTGGAGGGCCCGGCGGCACCAGAGGGGCTGGAGTTTGAAGCATGGGCACTTCCGGGAATTCGCGGGGATGAAACCATATTCCATGAGATGACAAACCTGAATGTGACGGCTGTATACAAAGGAAAAACCACGGCGGAGGTAGCTTATACCTACCGGGGAGCGGATGGAAAGCTTGTCTCAGGCAGCAGGCTATTGGCGCTGGAGGGAGAGCAGCTTTCGTATCGGGCAGCTTTTGAAGCGGTTAAAAAGGATTTGGAGGATGTAACCCATCTGAAAGGGCTTGTATTCTCCGATTGGATCGGTAAAACAGCAGGTACGGATATTGCAAGGTACAAAAAAATGAATATACAGGCACAGTACGCAAATTGCGTAGCTGTTTTGAAATATCCGCAAAATGTCTATGAATATGTGATCCTGGAAAAGGGGTCCCGTTTTACGCTGCCTGTGGAAAATGAAACGTATATGGAGATACAATGGGAGGGCTATGCCCAGGGGCAGACAGTGACCATTACAGGAGATCAGGAATTCCTCGTGGCAGATGCCAAACGAAAGGACGGCTCTTTGGAGGGCACAACCGGCGGAAAGCTTCCGGCAGAGGAGATTGAAAAAATCATAGCAGATATTGCCCAGAGCGGAAGCGGGGAAACCATACATGTGGAAATGAAAAAGGCTACCGTAGTGCCGAAAGAGATTCTGGAGGCCATAAAAGGCAAGGAGGTCAATATTGTACTTGATATGGGGGCCTATAGCTGGTCCATTGGCGGAGACGAGGTGGTTGCATCGGAGCTGAAGGATATTGATCTGGAGGTAATCGTTGACACAGACGGAATTCCGCCTGCGATTGTAGATTCTCTTGCAGAGGGCAAACCTTCCACCCAGATTACCCTGACTCATGAGGGGGAATTTGGATTCCGGGCAGACCTGACCGTGAATCTTGGCGTGGAACACAGCGGCAGCACAGGAAAAATGTATTATTATGACAGCTCTGGAAAGCTGGTCTATATGGATGCCGGAGAGATCGGGCCGGACGGCAATATCAGCCTGTCCTTCTCCCATGCGTCCGAGTATGTGGTCATATTTGAAAAAGCGTCGGTGGACAGCAGCACCGGAACAAATTCCGGCGGAAAGGTAGAAGGTATGATCCCACTGGAACCGGATGGGAAAAATGAGAGTGATTCCGTGATACCGAAGAGTCCAAAGACAGGCGAATAAATACAAACGGGCAGACCGGATATTCTGGTTCTGCCCGTGTTTTGTCTGGATGCGGTTCAAACACGCTCTAGGATAGGGACAGCTTCCCAAGGATCTCCTCCGCGTCAATCCCCGGATGGGTGAGGTACAGGCGGCAGAGCTGCCTGGCCACCTGGGGGGAAACGCTGCATTTTGCAGCTATTTTCTCCGCAGGAACACCTTTGTCCGTCTCCCGTATGACAGCCTGCACCAGCTTTAGAAGCTCTGTCCGGGAAAGCTCCTCCAGGCTGGAGGAAGGGGACGGGGCATGGGTTGCAGCCCGCTGGGGAAGGTCGATCCGCTCCACCTGGTAGGAGCCGGAATCCGCCACCTGAAGCAGAGCCATGGTGAGGGGCTGGCCAAAGCGCCGCCGGCCGCAGCTTCCGGGGTTTAGCCAGAGCCGGCCATCCTCCCGAGCTTCCTGGTATTTGTGGGAATGGCCGTAAATGATGATATCTGCATCCGCTGGCTTACCCGGCAGCTTCTTTTTGTCATGAATCATGCAGAAGCTTAGGCCATACAGGGAAAAATACCGAATCTCGGGCAGCGGATCCGCCCAGTTCCGGTCATTATTTCCCTGGACAGCAGTGGTGGGTGCAATGGCCATAAGCTCTGCCAGCAGGTTCTGGCTGTCAATGTCACCGCCATGGAGAATGGCATCGCAGCTGCGCAGGATCTGCTTCACTTCTTCTCTCAACACTCCGTGGGTATCGGAGATAATTCCAATTCTGTACATAAGGATCACCGCCTTTTTTGTGTTTTCATCATAGCATGGATGGATATGCATTACAAGTAGGATATACATTCCGCAAAAACATGATTCAAGATGTGAAAAATCCGAAAACATGCATATAATAGAGGTATAGCAAAAAAGGAGACATTTGTATGTGTACAGCAGTAACCTATCAGACAAAGGATTTTTATTTTGGGCGGACTTTAGACAATGATGATACCTACGGGGAGCATGTTACCATTACGCCCCGCAATTACGGCTTCCATTTCCGCTATATGGGAGAGCTGAGACGTCATTTTGCCATGATTGGCACAGCGCATCTCATGGAGGATTATCCGCTCTATTATGAGGCTGTCAATGAAAAGGGTGTGGGAATGGCAGGCTTGAATTTTGTGGGAAATGCCCATTATGGCAAGCCGGCTCCCGGCAGGGACAACGTGGCCTCTTTTGAGTTTATTCCCTGGATCCTGGGGCAGTGCGCATCCGTGCAGGAGGCGCGGACACTGCTGAAAAGGCTCGATCTGGTGGATACGGCCTTCTGCCCAGAGCTGCCACCAGCCCAGCTGCACTGGCTGATTGCAGACCGCAGGGAGGCCATTACGGTGGAGGCAGTGGAGGCAGGGCTTAAGATCTATGACAATCCGGCCGGAATACTGACCAATAACCCTTCCTTTCCGGAGCAGATGTTCGGATTAAACCAGTATATGGCCCTGACCACAATGGAGCCGGAAAACAGCTTCTGCCAATCCCTGCCCCTGCACTGTTTCAGCCGCGGGATGGGGGCGATCGGGCTTCCGGGAGACCTGTCCTCCACTTCACGGTTTGCCCGGGCGGCCTTTGTGAAAATGAATTCCGTATCCAAAGCCACGGAAAATGAGAGCGTGAGCCAGTTTTTCCATATCCTGGGGGCCGTGAGCCAGCAGAGAGGCTGCTGCCAGGTGGAGCCTGGGAAATACGAGATTACGGCTTACACCTGCTGCTGCAATGGAGATCAGGGGATTTTCTATTATACCACCTATGAGAACCATCAGATAACGGCAGTGGATATGAATCGGGAGAATCTGGAGGGAATTGGTCTGATATCCTATCCCATGCTTCAGGGGGAGCAAATCCGGTGGCAGAATTAAGGGAGCGCGCAGATGCAGGAAAGGAATGTTCCAATACGGGCTAAGAGGGCGGTTCTTGGTGGAAATGGTTCTCTTTTTGAGATGTGCGTGAAAAAACTTTGGTAAAAACGAAAAAAAGAATGGATATATTTGACAACATGTTGTATAATATAAACAATGCATGGCGGAGGTTTGTTGAAACGAACATAGAGTTATGCATAAATGGTGCGGTTGATATTGGGAAGGAGGCAAAACATGTACTACAAGACATCACAGGAACATGAGGCACTGCGTGCCGAGATCAGGGAATGGGCGGAACGGGAGATCAAGCCCATTGCCTTTATGCTGGATAAGAACAATGAATTTCCCGGAGAGCAGATTAGGGATTTTGCCCGGAGGGGGTATCTGGGGCTTCCATATCCCGCTGAATATGGCGGGGCAGGGAAGGACATCCTAAGCTATGCCATCGCGGTGGAGGAGCTTTCCCGCGTTGATGGGGGAACCGGGGTTATTCTGTCTGCCCATGTGTCTCTGGGGACATATCCCATTTTTGCCTATGGGACAGAGGAGCAGAAGCAGAAATATATGGTACCGCTGGCAAAGGGAGAGAAGATCGGAGCCTTTGGCCTGACAGAGCCCAATGCAGGGTCGGATGCGGGCGGCACGGAGACAACGGCGGAGCTGGTGGGAGACCATTACATATTGAATGGGGAGAAGATCTTCATCACCAACGGCGGGGAAGCCGACACCTATGTAGTGTTTGCTGTGACAACACCCGGAATCGGGACCAGAGGGATCAGCGCCTTTATTGTAGAGAAGGGCTGGAAGGGCTTTACCTTTGGTGACCATTATGACAAGATGGGCATCCGGTCCTCGGCAACGGCGCAGCTTCTGTTTAACAATGTGAAGGTGCCCAAGGAGAATTTGCTGGGGAAGGAAGGCCAGGGCTTTAAGATCGCCATGTCCACCTTGGACGGCGGGCGGATCGGCATTGCGGCCCAGGCGCTGGGAATCGCCCAGGGAGCCTATGAGTCGGCTGTGGAGTACGCCAAGGAGAGAGAGCAGTTCGGGGCGCCCATTGCACAGCTGCAGGCTATCCAGTTTAAGATTGCAGAGATGGCTACCAAGATCCGTGCGGCCAGATTCCTGGTATACAGCGCTGCGGAGCTGAAGGAGCACCATGAGCCCTACGGCATGGAAGCGGCCATGGCCAAGAAATACGCGTCGGATATTTGCCTGGAGGTGGTGAATGACGCCTTGCAGGTATTTGGCGGAAACGGCTACCTGAAGGGCATGGATGTGGAGCGCTTCTACCGGGATGCCAAGATCTGTACTATTTACGAGGGAACCAATGAGATCCAGAATGTGGTTATCGCCTCCTATATCCTGGGCAAGGCGGCAAAGGCCACGGCTCCGGCCCCGGGGGTAAAAAAGAAAAACCCTATCACCGGCCCCAGGAAAAGAATGATCTTAAATGACGGAAGCGCCAAGGAGCGGGTGGAGCAGCTGGTGCATTGCTTAAAGGACGATGGTCATGATTTTTCCGTGGGAATTGACATTGACACTCCCATTATCTCCGCAGAGCGGGTGGTCAGTGCAGGAAAGGGAATCGGCAGCAAGGAGAATATGAAGCTGATTGAGGATCTGGCGGCAGCAGCGGGAGCGGCTGTAGGCTCCTCCAGACCGGTGGCGGAGCAGCTGCAATATGTGCCCCTGAACCGCTATGTGGGCATGAGCGGACAGAAGTTCAGCGGCAACCTGTACATTGCCTGCGGGATTTCCGGGGCAACCCAGCATCTGAAGGGAATCAAGGAGGCATCCACCATTGTGGCCATTAACACCAATCCCAATGCGCCCATCTTCAAGAATGCGGACTACGGCATTGTGGGGGATGTGAATGAGATCCTGCCGCTGCTGACAGCAGCGTTAGATACCGGCAAGGCCAAGAAGCCTGCGCCGCCCATGGTGAAGATGAAACGTGCCATTGTGGAGGAGCCCCAGCCTGCGCCGGTAGGGCGTTATGTGTGCTTGGGCTGCGGCTATGAGTATATTCCGGAGAACGGCGACGAGGAAGCGGAGATCCGTCCGGGAACCAGCTATAAGGATCTTCCCGAGGATTGGGTCTGCCCGGAATGCGGCGAGGAAAAGGCGAACTTTATACCATCATAAGAGCGAGGAGGGATTAAAAAATGAGTAGTGTCAGAAAAGTAACGGAAGATTTATATTGGGTAGGCGTAAATGACAAGCGCCTGCATCTGTTTGAGAATATCCATCCCATTCCCAGAGGGGTGTCCTACAATTCTTACCTCCTGATGGATGAGAAAACAGTTCTCTTTGATACCGTAGATTGGGCAGGATGCCGGGAATTTCTCAGGAATGTAAAAGAGGTGCTCCATGGGGCTCCGCTGGATTATCTGGTGGTGAACCACATGGAGCCGGATCATGCGGCCAGTGTGGAGGAGATCCTGATCCGCTACCCGGACTGCCAGGTGATCAGCAATGAAAAGGCCTTTATGTTTATGCACCAGTTCGGCTTCCATGTGGAAGGCCGCAAGGACGAGGTGAAGGAGGGGGATGTCAGATGCTTCGGAAAGCATACGGTAACCTTTGTATCTGCTCCTATGGTGCACTGGCCGGAGGCCATGGTGACCTTTGACACCACCAACGGCGTGCTGTTTTCCGCAGATGCCTTTGGTTCCTTTGGCTCCCTGGACGGCAAGCTGTTTGCCGACGAGGTGAATTTTGACCGTGACTGGATTGACGATGCCAGAAGGTATTTCTGCAATATCGTAGGAAAGTACGGCCCCTTTGTACAGCATCTTCTGGAGAAGGCGAAGACCGTGCCCATTCAGATGTTCTGCCCCCTCCATGGCCCGGTATGGCGTGAGGATCTGGGGTATTACATTGATAAGCATGATAAGTGGAGCCGGTACGAGCCGGAGGAGAAGGGCGTCCTGATTGCCTATGCTTCCATGTATGGCAACACGGAGGCAGCGGCCCAGGCCATGGCCTCCACCCTCTGCCGGAAGGGCATGACCAATGTTGCGGTGTACGATGTTTCCAACACCCATGTGTCCCAGCTGGTGGCAGAGGCCTTCAAGTACAGCCATATTGTACTGGCCTCAGTAACCTATAACCTGCAGATTTATCCGGTCATGTATGATTTCCTCCATCATCTGAAGGTGCTGAACTTCCAGAAACGGACCTTTGGCATCATTGAGAACGGTACCTGGGCGATCAAGTCCGGCACGCTGATGAAGGAGTTTATTGAGAAGGAGCTGAAGGAATGCCTGGTGCTTGGATCACAGGTTTCCGTGAATTCCTCAGCCAATGAATCCAATGAGCCGGAGTTTGAGGCTCTGGCGGATGCGCTGATTGCGTCTATTAATAAATCTGGTGATAAATCCGGAAAATGACAGAAAGCAGCAGAGCGCAGTAAATAAATGAAGAATGTGTAAAAGGGCGCCTTTCTACTTAGGCGCCCTTTACAGTTCAGGAAAAGAGCGATTCTTTGATCTCATCAATGTCTGTGAGATTTACCCCGGCCACCTGGAGGATTGCTTTCAATTTCTATAATAATGTTCTGTTTTTGGTTCTTACAGAAGCTCGGCCTTTCTGGCAAGGATCGCCTCCACAATGGCGCAGGCCGGGCAATCGCAGTATTTGGCCCCAGCGGCCTCGATCTCCCGGGCGTGGGCTTCTACCTCCTTGGCCTTCTCGGCGCCGAATACCTGGACGCCGCCCTCGGAGCCTGCAAATGCAATGAGCCCGTCAATGGTAACAAGATCCTCCTCCAGCTCTGCAATCAGGCTTTTCGTGGCGGCTGCCTCCTGGTCTGTGCCAAGGGCATTCAGCCAGTGATTGGCAGCTTCCTTCAATTCCTTGCAGCAGGTGGGGGCCTCTATCAATTCCTTTACCTTCTGGCTTACATCGTCTTTTACGTTCTGGTTCATCTTGTGTCCTCCTTCTTTTTCTGGTTTACTATGGAGCGGCAGCAATCCTGGGAATTATACATGGAAAGCAGCTTGAAAACCTCTCCTGTAGGTCAATTATACTATATTGCAGGTTTTTTGGAAACCCAAAATTCCCTATAAAGCTTTAAAGGCATCGGATGGTGTTACTTTTCACGGGTCAGGAATGCGCACCGGCTGCGCATTCCGTGAGAAAATGATTCCTGTGTGAGGGGCGATTTTTGCGCAGCAAAATTCGGAATATCGCCCCGAATCGTTGCTATGAGCGGCCCCTGGGCCGTGAATAATAACCGGATGGTTATTTCACCCAATTCACAATCAAAATCGCCCCTCCCAAGACTGCCAGCACTACGCCGGTGGCCCGGTTTAAGGTGACGGCGCTGGCTTTGTTGGCAAACATGGCGGCGATCCGGGCCCAGAGCAGGGTGGAGGCCACACAGAAGAGCAGGCACCACAGATTGGGCATGCCGCCGATGGCAAAATGGCTGACAGCTCCGGTAAAGGCGGTGAAGGTCATGATAAACACACTGGTGCCCACAGCAGTTTTCAGCTCGTAGCCCAGGATGCTGGTCAGAATCAGAAGCATCATCATACCGCCTCCTGCCCCAATGAACCCGCAGATAAAACCAACGATAGTCCCGCTGATCACGGACTGGATGATCCGCTTCCCGGCACTGACAGCAGCCATAGCCTCCTTGGTGGTCATCACAGGCCTTACAATGAATTTGATGCCCAGCAGCAGCGTCATAAATACGGAAAAGCTGCCCATGGCAGTGTTTGGCACCAGGCTGGCAATGAAGCTCCCAAACAGGGTAAATATCAGTACAGCGGCCATCATGACAAGGCCGTTTTTGATGTCGAGATTTTTATTTTTCCCGTAGGTGTAGGCGCTGACTGCGCTGGCCAGGACATCGCTGGCCAGGGCGATGCCTACGGCCTCATAGGCGGGAAGCCCCAGAAAGGTAATCAGCATGGGGCTGATGACAGCGGCGGCGCTCATGCCGGCAAATCCTGTCCCAAGGCCGGCGCCGATCCCGGCAATAAAGCAGATGATAAACTGATACATGCTATCGCTCCTCCTTAGAATTGTCCTTGAAATACGAATTGATGTTGGCCCGGATCCGGCCGTTGTACTGCCTCATGGTATGGATTTCCTCCTGGGAAAAGCCCCGCATCATAACGGAAAGGAACTGCTCCTGAGCAGACTGACCGTCCCGGATGATAGCATCGGCCTTTCCGCAGATTTTTAAATGGGCTGTTTTCCGGTTGCCGCTGGAGTATTCCTTCCTGAGATACCCCTCTGCCTCCAGGAGCTTTATGGAAGCGGACACCTGGGATTTGGACAAATACCGGATCTCAATGATATCTGTGGCCGTGTCATAGCAGGGATTGTTGGCCAGGAAAAGCAGGATATCCAGTTCCATCCTGGTAATATGGTGTTTGGAACAGATGTTCCCTACACAATTGGAATAGAGAGTTTTGATGGCGTTCTGGTGTTCCCAGATATTCAGTGGAATCATGGGGCCTCCATTTTTTAGTATTTTGTTCTTTTTAGAACTATTTTAACGCGGAGGGTGGAGAATGTCAAGAGGGCATCTGTATTTTGGCCTTAATATGTTCTTCATTTGCCATAGCTAAGCACCTCCTGACGAAAAGCATACTTCAAAAGCAAAAAATAGGCAATGAGACAGTTTGAAAAAATTTGCATCGAAAAAAAGCCAATCTACAACAAGAGAGCTGGTAAAGTGTCCATAAAAAACCGATATATTATAATATATTTTTAAATGGTTGGAGGAAAGTATGAACCGTATCGGTAATATTGGCAGGGGCCAAAGGAACAGGAGGCGGCAGCATGCGGATTGGGATTTGCGATGACCAGAGGAAAGTGAGGGAGCTGCTGGGGAGACAGGTGGAACGGATCTGCCCTCAGGCAGAGCTTACCTGTTATGCCAGCGGGGATGAGCTGCTGGAGGCAAAGGAGCAGCCCCAGGTGCTGCTTTTGGACATCCAGATGCCGGGGCAGGATGGCATGGAGACGGCGCGCCAGCTTCGGAAGCGCAATCAAAATATGATCCTCATTTTTATTACGGCCCTGGAGGAGTATGTGTTTGAGGCCTTTGATGTGGGGGCCTTTCATTATCTGGTCAAACCCTTTTCCGAAGAAAAGCTGCGGGAGGTGTTAGAGCGGGCTCGGGAACAGTACCAAGAGCAGGAGGCAGCGCGGCAGGCAGCACAGATGGCAGCACGGCAGACAGCGCTGGAGGAAAAAAGCATTATGGTGAAAACCGGCGGCAGCCATATCCGGATTCTGTGGAAGGATATCATTTATGCTGAGGTGTTCAACCGCAAGGTAACCATCCACAGCACACGGGGGGATGTGGAGTATTATGGGCGTCTGGGAGAGCTGGAAAAGCAGCTGGGGGAGGATTTTTACCGCCCCCACCGGGCCTATCTGGTGCATTTCAAATACGTGGTGAAATATACGGCCACTGCCATTGTACTGGAGCAGGGAACCGCCTTGATGGCAAAGCAGAATTATACGGAATTTGTCAGGCATTATCTTGCCTATCATCAGCGGAAGGGGCTGGAGTAACGATATGGAACAGGAAGGAGGCGGAAGCGATGGAGCAGTATTGGGAGCTTACATCCATGATAACGTCTGAGCTTGGACTGGCAGGCATAGGCTATCTGCTGTACCGGTTTGTGCGGCCCTATGGGGACAGCAGCCGGCCTGCCGCGGCAGCAGGCATTACCTATGGGGCGGTGATGGGCTGCCTGTATCTGATTCCCTGGGAAATCCCGGGGATGCTTGCCTATGGGGCAGGCACGGCAGCAGCCTTTGCCGTGCTGTGTATGGCAGAGCGGACAAGATGGCGGCAGAAGCTGTTTCTTGGCCTTGTGATGTATCTGCTGGACTGGATTGCCCATGGGATCATTGTGCAGCTTCGGGACATCCTGTTTATTCTGATCGTAGATACCTCTTATATGACGGCAGATCCCACCCGGCATTTCCTTGCCTATACGGCAGTGGAGGTGTTCTGCGTATTCATGCGTCTGCTGGCCGCAGCCGGGCTTATCTGGTTTTTGAACCGGATCTATAGCTGTAAAAACATGGACATGGACAGACGGGAGCTGGCCCTGATGCTTGTGACGCCCCTTCTGGTACTGGTGGGCTACGGAACCTTCGCTGTGGTTGCAAGGATCTACGAAAGGGATCTGGGGCAGTATATCTGGAATACCAGTCCGCAGTTTTCCTGGATTAAGCTCTGCTATCAGCTGCTTTCCTATCTGGCCATGGCCACGGCGCTGGCCTTTTATCAAAGCATAAAAAGCAGTCACAAAAAGGAGAAGGAGGCGGCCCTTCTGGCGGGGCAGCTTGCGGATATGAAGCGCCATATTGACGAGGTGGAGGGCCTGTACCGGGAGATTCGGGGCTTGAAGCACGATATGGGGAATCACCTGATGCTGGTGGAGCAGCTGGTGCACCGGGGCTGTCAGGAGGAGGCGGCAGAATATCTGAAGGACTGGAAGGAGCAGCTGAATCAGGCATTGCCGGAGATTAAGACCGGAAATCCGGTCACGGATGTAGTGCTGGCAGAGAAGCAGCGGAAGGCCGGGGAACTGGGGATTGCACTGGCCTGTGCCTTTGCCTATCCCCAGGGGACAAGGATCAATGCCTTTGATGTGAGTATCCTGCTGAGCAATGCCCTGGACAATGCCTTTGAGGGCGCCGGGAGGGCCAGGGACAATGTACCGGGGCTGCCGGTCGTACGGCTCCGCTCCTGGCGCAGGAAAAATGCGTATCTGATTGAGGTCAGAAATCCCTTCTGGGGAGCCTTGGCGCCGGAGGGAGAAAACGGGCTGCCACAAAGCACCAAGGAGGGCAGGGAGCATGGCTTCGGGCTGGCCAATATACAAAGGGTTGCCCAGAGCTACTATGGGGATCTTGAGATTCGGGTGGAGGAGGGACAGTTTGTGCTGACCGTGCTGCTGATGGTGGAGTAAAAATCCAATTTCTATTGCCCGGGTATGCGGATTCCTACCGGAAACACCTGAATCGGTATGACGTGATTTCGCAGAACGCATTCCTTTTTATATCAGGTGGAATATCGTGCGGGAGTTGGCAGAGACGTATCCAGGTATGGCGGGGAGATTTTGCTGGTAGGAATTAGCTGCCAAAAGGGTGCGCCGGCTGGCCATCGGAGGCATAGCTGCGTGATTGAGGAATACAAAAAAATGACGTTCATGCCATCGATCTGACCGCTGGTTACAGACAGGAAAGATTGATGGCGTTTTTGCCGATAATAAAGATAGAGTTCAGATTGGCAGGTGCTTGTTATGCTGTCCATTGCGGTGTGCGACGACAATATCATAGAGTGCAGCAGCTTATCCCGGCGTATCCGGGGGATGGTTCGGGAACTGGGGCAGCCCTGTATCCTGCGCCAGTTTGGAAGCGGCCGGGAGCTCCTTGGGGCCAAGGAGCAGTTTGACTTGGTGTTCCTGGATCTTTTGATGGAGGAGCCTGACGGGATGGAGACGGCCCGGCTGCTTCGGAAAAAGGCCTTTGGGGGGCTTCTTGTTTTTGTGTCCGTCAGCAGGGAGTATGTATTTGAGGCCTATGATGTGGAGGCATTTTCCTATCTTCTGAAGCCGGTGGACACGGGGAAGCTTGGGGATGTGCTTCGGCGGGCCCTCTCCAAGCAGAGGGACGGCCTGCCAAAATACCTGCTGGTCAGCAAGGAGAGGCAGCAGAAAAAGCTGTTCCTTCGGGATATCTGGTATTTTGAGATTCAGGGAAGGGTGCTGGAGGTTCACGGCGTCCAGGGGGTGTTTTCTTATTACGGGCAGATTGGAGCTTTGGAGGAGGAGCTTCGGGCCCATGGATTTTTCCGGTGCCACAAGAGCTTTCTGGTGAACCTTGGTTCTGTGGAGAGCTACAACCGGCAGGAGATCCTTATGGAAAACGGGGAGCGGATCGCCTTGGCAAAGCGGCGGTACGAGGAGTTTTGCAGGGAGATCCTGGACTATATGCGAAGGAACGGAGGGATTCTGTGATGGAGGCTTGGGAGTCTGTGACGGTAGACGTGGCTATGGCGGGGCTGCTGGCGGTGTCGGGGGCACAGTGCATTTTTTTGCAAAAATTCCTGGGGGCTGCAAAATGGAAAGCCGGCTTGTTTTTCCTGCTGCAGGCAGCCGGATACAGTTTGACCGTATTTTGGGACGGTTGGGGCCGGTTTCCCTACCTGCTGCGGGCAGCGGCCCACCATCTGGTATTCCTTTGGCTGGTTCTGCTGCTGTTTCGGGGAAGCCGGGGGAGAAGGCTTCTGGCCGCGTCCCTGCTGCTGGCTGCCTATGTGCTTGGGGGACCCTTCTGGGAATCCCTTTTTTGCCTGCTCCTGTTACTGGGGATCCATGCGGCAGCTCCGGAACCCGGCCTGGTGCTGGGAGCGTGGGGAGGCTGTCTGGCAGCCGGCCTGGGCTTGGCTTTGACGGCTTTGGGGATTTTGGGGCTGTGCCGGTTTGGTTCTTGCTGTTTGGATGGGGAGGAGGAACGGCCGGGGAGCTGGTATGTGCTTCTGGCAGTTCCCCTTTTGGGCTTTTCGGGAGTGGCGGACGTGGCCGGCTGGGGGGCCAGCCATGGAATCCTGGTGCGCAGCGGCGGCTGGCTGGACATCTACTATGACCAGCTATTGAGCTACGGGGGGATGTGCATCCTGACGGCTTTGGCTATGGCGGCCGCAGGCTTTTATCTTCGGGGGATGGTGCAAATGGAGCGGGAGCAGCAGAAAAGCCGCCGCTACCAGGCCCAGCTGGCCGTTTACCGGATGCTGGAGGAGCAGCACCGCCAGTCGGAGAGCCTTCGGCATGATATGAAGAACCATATCCTGGCCCTCACCGGCCTCTGGGAGGGGCAGGAGTGGGAGCGGCTGGGGGAGTATCTGGGGCAGCTGACACAGGCAGGGGGTCTTGGGAGCGGCCAGGAGGCCACCGGCAACCGGGTGGTGGACACCCTGCTCTGCCAGAAGGGCCAGACGGCGCGGGAGGAAGGGATTTCCTGGGAATGCTGTGTGAACCTCCCATCCGAGTGCAGGATCCGGGAGATGGACTGGTGTATCCTCCTGGGGAACCTTATGGACAATGCCATAAGGGCTTGTAGCCAGCTGGCGGAGAAGGAGAGACGCTTCATTTGCCTGAAAGGCGGCCGGGTGAAGGGGTGCTTCCTGCTGGAGGTGGAAAACAGCGTGGCGGAAGGCAGGAGTCAGCCTGATGGCGTGATGCGGCAGGCAGAGGGAGCTGGGAAGCATCCTGACGGAGCGAAGCATCAGGCGGAAGACGTCGGAAGGAAGCATCTTGGCGGCGGGAGGCAGCATGAGGGGGACGGAAAAGGGGAAGTCTATGGCATCGGCCTGCGGAATGTGCAGGATCTGGTGGAGCGGTACAACGGAATCTTAAGGACAGAGCGTAGGGATGGGGTGTTTGCCGCCTCCGTGCTGCTGCCGTTAGAGCTGGTGGAGCCCGCACAGGACATGAAACCGGCTGTTTGAGACAGGAAGCTAAAAGGAGGCTTTGAGAACGCCGAAAGAAAGCATGAAGGCCGGACATTCCTCTTTTGGGGAGAGGAAGCCGATTGCAAACAAAGAATGGAGGCGGTGCGATGAATACGAAGATTATGGAAGGTCTTGTGGGGGCCACAACCAATATGCGCCAGACGGATACCACCATGCGGGTATTCCGGGACGCCCGGCGGCGTGGGGATCTGGATGTGATGGAGCGGGCCATGGAGTATACCGGCGATTATACCCAGAAGGCCGGGGAATACCAGGAGAAGGCCCAGGAGGGCATGGAGGAGGAAGCCCAGGAAGTTCGGGAAAAGATGATGGCCCAGATGGCGGAGGCGATCCAGAACCGGAAGGAGGAGCAGAAGGAGCAGGATGAGAAGCTTGCGGAGGCAAAGGAGAAGAAGCAGCAGGCAGATACTCTGGAGGTCAGCCAGGAGGGGCAGGCCCTGCTGCTGGATAACCTGGGGATGCCTAAGGGGCAGACACAGCCGGGGACAGGAGCCGATTCCGGAACCGGCGGTGGAAGCGGGGGCCCGGACGGGAGCGCCCGGGAGCCTGTAACCTACAACGGGGCCGGGATTGCGGCGCCTATGGGGCAGCCGGCAGGATATACCGTATCGGTATAGCGGCTGCCGGGAATATCCCAATGCCGGATGTGACGGCAGATATGCTGAACTGGTGGTTCGTATGGCATGGTCTGGATCCTTTGCGCTACGCAATCTGGGATCCGGAGGATCATTTTGACGTCACCATCAATGAAGAAGGAAGAAAACGAGCGCTGGATCCCACGATTCCCATGGCGGAGAAAACCTGGGGGGCCACCCATACGGTACAGGAATCTATTGGCGGGCCGCCGGACGAGATTGTTATGCAAACGGGCTGGATGTGGGAGATATTTATTTTCTCCAGGGCCGCGGCCAGGGGCATGCAATGGCATTGGCATTGTTCCGGATGCGTTTGATGCTGGAGAAAAAAGGTGTTGATTTCTATTTTTCCACACCTATGAAAAAGATCATTCGTGAGAATGGGAAGGTGACTGGCGCAGTTGCCTATGAGAAGGACGGGACGGAGGTTACGATTCGGTGTAAAGTCCTGATTGTAGCATCTGGCGGTATCAGTGGAAATATGGAAATGATGAAAGAGCTGGGCGTGATTCATACCAAGTTTGAGGATGCCTATAAGGATGGCGGCCAGGTCATGATTACATTCCCGGACAGCTGTCAGGACGGAGACGGACAGAAGGCGGTGTGGGAGATTGGTGGAAAGAAGACAGGAATCGTAATCAGTGCGGATCCCCAGGTGCCCAATCCAGGTGTCCGTGTGGGTCCAAACACTCCATGGCTGTCTGCAAATCAGACAAAGATTGTTACAGAGCAACCCTACCTTCGGGTAAATGAAGCTGGGAAACGGTTCATCAATGAGGAAATGTCCAGCAACCATACAGCCATGTCTACAGCAATGATTGAAAATAACACCAATATGGCCTGTTATATGATATCTTCAAAACGGATCCGAAGTACATAAAGCCGGTGCGGGAGGAGTCGGGCCATATCTACTGCTACCGGATTTTGGCTGGCGGATATGATACCCTGGGCGGCCTTGCCATTGATGAAAACGCAAACGTGATTGATGAAGACAACCGTCCCATTGAGGGGTTATACGCAGGTGGGGATATGGCGACGGCCAGCCTGTTCGGGAACCCGCCCTCCAATGCAGGCGGGACGGTGTTTGGTGCTATGACAACAGGGATGCTGGCAGGGGATTCGGCAGCCGAGTATGTGAAAAGGGGGGCTTGATAATATGAAGATCAAGATTGCAGATTATTGTATCCGATGCGGGATCTGTGAGGATTTGTATCCGGATATTTTTAAGCGGAATTATGAGGAGCATTGTATGGATATCCTGGTGGATGAGATTCCGGCAGAATTGGAGGAAAGAGTAAAGCAGGCGATGGCCGACTGTGCGGTGGCAGCAATCCAGGCTGTAAAATAATTAGGGAAAGGATGCGGCAGGTATCAGACTGCGGCATCCTTTGGAGATCGTGATTCCTAATTCTGCATGGTTTTTAGTAACCTCGGACAAAAAAATCTATGGAACCATGGTTCCGGGAGGTGGACGTTATATGGAACGTATGCTATCATTAGTTGCAAACAAGCGCATTGATGTATTACCAATCATTTCGCCGGTTCTGTATGGCTTCGATCAGATTCCCAAGGCGTTAGTACAGTGAATATTAAATAACTGACACCTTGACTTGTCTGATTTTTCATCTGCGGCGTTGTCGTCAATCGACGTAGCCACCACTACGCCTCATTCCTCCGCCTTGCATATGAAACAATCATCCTGCGTCAATATATCAGAGACTTAATATTTGCTGTACTAGAATTGATGATTCATAAGGCAGACCACGTGATAAAGCCGGTGGCAATAGCGGAAGAAAAGTAAAATTCGGTTGGCTTTGTAAAGGAGGCTGGCACAATGAAGCTGACATTGGAAATGCTGTTATATTTTATCCGGGATCTGAATCCTGTCATTTGTCATGGATTTCAGGGAGGAGAAATTTTTTCTGGTGTAAAGCAGTTTTACAGCAGGGATGTACAGCCGGAATATTTGTATGTGGGGAAGCTTTCCGGACTTTTGGAGGGAGATGTGGCCTGTGCTGTTTTGGCTGTAAATGATATCGGGTGGACAGAAGCGGAGATCGGGAAATTTCCTGGTTCACTGATTCTGGTAGATGCAACGTATCAGGTACCGTACCTGATAAAATTACCACTTGTTTTCAGTGATGGAAAAAATAATGCCTGTCAAGATGCTTTGCTCCGAGGTCTATCTTGAGATAAAAAAATATGATATCGACAATGAAACATCCTGCCTGAAAACGATTCTGTGTTATCTGGAGCATGACTGCAATGCCACCCATACGGCGCAGGCGCTGTTTTTGCACCGCAATACGGTGCAGAATGTGGTGCATTTTGCAAAAGAGCGCTGGGGGCTGGAGCTTTCGGATGCGGAGACTAAAAGGCAGCTAGTGCTGTCTGGTCAAGCAGACAAATATCTGGAGTTTAGCAAAGCAGCCGCAGGGCGTATACAGTAACCGATTTTAGTTTTCACGGGTCAGGAATGCGCACCAGCTGCGCATCGATTTTATTCTTCGGTGCTGCGGCTCTGAAAAAATACATTGACTTGATAAAAAGGAATGTTTATAATGTCCGTAAAGGGCGGAGTTCGGCCTGTCCAAAACGGAGGAAGGAGCCTGCCCGGATATGAAATAGAAAAAGAAGTGTAACTGTTCACACAGGTCTGTGCATTCACTGCACAAGAAGGAGGACACATGGAAAAATTAGATTTGCTCTATGAGGGAAAAGCAAAAAAGGTGTACAAGACCGAGGATCCGGATGTGCTGATCGTGGATTATAAGGACGACGCCACCGCATTCAACGGGGAGAAGAAGGGAACCATTGTAGGAAAGGGCGTTATCAATAACCGTATGGCTAATTATATGATGCAGGTGCTGGAGAAGGAAGGCGTACCCACGCATTTTATTGAGGAGCTTTCCGACCGGGAGACGGCTGTGAAGAAGGTGGAGATCGTTCCCCTTGAGGTCATCATCCGCAATGTGGCGGCAGGCAGCTTTTCCAAGCGGCTGGGCATTGCAGAGGGCAGCGCCCTTTTGGCGCCGACTCTGGAGTTCAGCTACAAGGACGACGCGCTGGGCGATCCGCTGATCAATGATTATTTTGCTATTGCCATTGGAGCTGCCACCAGGGAGGAGATCGAGGCCATCACAAAATATGCCTTCCGGGTAAATGATGTATTGAAGAAATTTTTCAAGGATGCGGGCATCGACCTGATTGATTTCAAGATTGAGTTCGGCCGCTATCAGGGACAGATCATTCTGGCGGACGAGATTTCCCCGGATACCTGCCGCCTGTGGGATTCCAAGACCAAGGAGAAGCTGGACAAGGATCGTTTCCGCAGGGATATGGGCAATGTAGAAGGAGCATATCAGGAAGTATTCAAGAGAATCGGGCTTGCATAAGGATATGGGATTCAAAAGCACAGAGGGCAGAAAAGGTTTCTTTTCTGCCTTTGAAATTCAGGATCATAGAAAATGGAGGATGTAGTATGTCTACAGACAGATACACAAGCCCCCTGTCGGAGCGCTATGCCAGCAGGGAGATGCAGTATATTTTTTCCCAGGATATGAAATTTTGTACCTGGAGGCGGTTATGGATTGCCCTGGCCGAGACGGAGATGGAGCTGGGCCTGTCCCAGAACGGCAGGCCGGTGATCACCCAGGAGCAGATCGACGAGCTGAAGGAGCATGCTGCGGACATCAATTACGAGGTGGCCAGGGCCAGGGAAAAGGAAGTACGCCATGATGTGATGAGCCATGTCTATGCCTATGGGCAGCAGTGCCCCAAGGCTGCGGGGATCATCCATCTGGGAGCCACCTCCTGCTATGTGGGGGACAACACGGATATCATCATTATGACAGAGGGCTTGAAGCTGGTGAAGAAGAAGCTCATCAATGTGCTGGCAGAGCTGGCAAGGTTTGCAGACCAGCAGAAGGCCCAGCCCACTCTGGCCTTCACCCATTTCCAGCCGGCCCAGCCCACCACCGTGGGGAAGCGGGCCACCCTGTGGATGCAGGAATTCTGCCTGGATCTGGAGGATCTTGACCATGTGCTGTCCACCATGAAGCTGCTGGGCTCCAAGGGAACCACCGGGACTCAGGCAAGCTTTCTGGAGCTGTTTGACGGGGATCAGGAGACCATTGACAAGATTGACCCCATGATTGCAAGGAAAATGGGCTTTGCGGAGTGCTATCCGGTGTCCGGCCAGACCTATTCCCGGAAGGTGGATACCCGGGTGGCCAATGTGCTGGCAGGGATTGCGGCATCCGCCCACAAGATGTCCAATGACATCCGCCTGCTTCAGCATTTGAAGGAGGTGGAGGAGCCCTTTGAGAAGAGCCAGATCGGTTCCTCGGCCATGGCCTACAAGCGCAACCCCATGCGTTCGGAGCGGATCGCGTCCCTGGCCCGGTATGTGATGGTGGATGCCCTGAATCCGGCCATTACATCAGCTACCCAGTGGTTTGAGCGTACCCTGGACGATTCCGCCAACAAGCGCCTGTCCATTCCGGAGGGCTTCCTGGCAGTGGACGGCATCCTTGACCTGTGCCTGAACGTGACGGACGGCCTGAAGGTGTACCCCAAGGTTATTGAGAAGCGCCTGATGAGCGAGCTGCCCTTATGGCTACGGAGAATATCATGATGGATGCAGTGAAGGCCGGCGGCAACCGCCAGGAGCTTCATGAGCGGATCCGGGAGCTGTCCATGATTGCAGGGGCCAATGTGAAGGAAAAAGGCCTGGATAACAACCTGCTGGAGCTGATTGCTGCAGACCCGGCCTTCAATATGTCCTTAGAGGACCTTCAGAAGACCATGGAACCCTCCCGGTATGTGGGGCGGTCTGTGGAGCAGGTGGAGCAGTTCTTGTCTACTGTGGTGCAGCCCATTTTGGAGGCCAACAAAGAGCTTCTTGGGGTTACGGCTGAGATTAACGTGTAGGGCCGGTAGTTGCCAAACCCAGAGAACGGCCAGCCCGTCTGCATAAAGGATGAAAGGGATGAAAGGGATGAAAGGGATGATACTGCCCTTCGCTTTGGAACAGCTTCCGGAGCTGGCAGCGCTGGCCCAGGGGCTTAACGCCCGGCGGGAAACAGGCTCCAGCTTCTGCTGTTCCCATATGGAGGATATCCAAAGAGAGTTTGCAAAGACCATGGCATACGGTTTTGCCTTCTGGTCGAAGAGCAGGCCCTTAGGGCTGATTAGCTGCTTTCCTGATGTGGAAAAGGGAAACGCGGACTGCTCGTTGCTGCTGGAGGTATCCGGAGCGGCATACGACGGCATGGCAGAAGGGTTGCTCTCACATGCCCGGGAAAAACTGGGAAGGGAAATGGCCCTCACCTTCTTCTTTCCTGTGGAAAATGCGGACTGCCGCCGGTTTTTAACAAAGGTTGGCGCACAGCCCCAGGAAAATGAATATATCCTGCTTTTGAAGGGTGGGGATTGGAGCTGTCCCGGCTCCCTGGCGGCACAGCCCCGCCCAGCTCTTGCAGAGGAGCGGGAGGCTTTTGAACGCCTCCATGATATGATTTTTCCTGGCGTTTATATCTCAGGCAAGGATATCTGGGAGGAGCTAGGAAACGCCAGGTTTGTATACACAGTTCAGGACGAACATGGACTGGCTGCATATGGTGTCTTGAAGATTGCCGGCGGAAAAAGGGCTGTGGCGGAGGTGCTGGGAGTCCGTCCGGATGCCAGGAGGCGCGGCTATGGCCGGGCTGTGCTCTGTTATCTGGCAGAGCAGGCCTTTACTTTGTTTGAAAAGGAAGAGCTTGAGTTGGTGGTGGATAGCGATAATCGGGCCGCGCTCAGGCTCTATTTGGATTTGGGATTTCAGATTTGGCAGGAAAATAACTGCTATATCCTGATTTCAGGGGACAGGGCTTAGCATCAGAATGTCTGGAATATGTATCACAGATAGCAGGCAATATAATTGCTTTATTCCTATTTGGTTTTATCCAATTTGCCGGGAGACATCATCTTAGTGCGAAAGCAGCATTTCAGTACTTATTTCAATTTAAATTAACTTTGATGAAGGGAATGCTCTATAAAAAAGCTTCCTCCCAATATTTTTTCCATACGGAAAAAGGATCAGGCTTTTGCGAAAGGTGGATAACTTGTAGTGAGCGCACAAGACCAGGTGCTGTATTCATGGTTATTTCCGCAATGCTGTACTAGAGCGTGTTTGAAAATTGCTTTCTGGCAGCTGTGCGTTACACTTTGTGGGAGATTTGGGCCAAATGAAGGGTGCATAGCGGGCTATGTAACCTGAATTTGGTCCGAATATACCGCAAAGTGGGGCGTACAGATAGCGGGAATGAATTTTCAAACACGCTCTAGCCATGCCGGCTGCTTTAAAAGCTGTTAACCCTTGGAAAAGTTTCTTTTAATATACATCCTCTATCCCCTTGTGGTATTCTGTAACCAAGCTAAAACATGTTTTGGGTCAAATCAAATACCAGGGGGTAGAATGTATGAAATTAAAGTTAAGGGAGAAGTTCGGCTATTCTGCCGGATATTTCTCCATCAGTCTGTTCAGCGATACCATCAGCATTTACCTGATGGCGTTTTTTACAAACATGCTGGGCCTGTCGCCCTTAGTGGCGGGGAATATTTTCCTGGTGGCTAGAGTCTGGGATGCTGTGAACGACCCGGTTATGGGAACCATTGCGGATCGGACCAGGAGCCGCTGGGGCTCCTACCGTCCCTACATACTGTTCGGCTGTGTCCCACAGTCACTGTTTTTTATCCTGTGCTTTGCGTTTCCGGGATTTTTGCAGACACCCACCGCAAAGCTGGTGTGGGCCTATGTGATTTATATCTGCTACGGCATGGCAAATACTATGATTAACGTGCCTACCGGTGCCCTGAACAATGTAATGACCACAGACGGGGGCGAGCGTGCCAGCCTGGCGACCTTCAAAAACGTAGGGGCCAGCGCAGCAGGTCTCATCAGCGGAGTGATCGCCATGCCTCTGATCCTGCATTTTGGGAAGGGCGAGGTGAACGGCCAGGGCTATCTGGGCTTTGCAGTTGTATGCGCCGTGGTAAGCGTCATTTCCTACATGATCCTGTTTGCCACCTCCAGGGAGCGGCTGGAGCCCCTTGCCAAGAAAACCAGCCTGAAGGACGGCTTTCGGTCCTTCAAGGGCAGTAAGCCGGGGGCTGCCCTGATGATCAGCTTTATTGTGTGCGGGATCGCCATCCCCTTCCGGGGGATGTGGACGGCCTATTACTGCCTGTATTACCTGAACCTTCCCAAGCTGATTTCCTCCCTGGCCCTGTGGGTGAACCTGGTGCCCCTTTTGGTGTCCCCCTTCCTTCTGGGGGTCATGAAGCGCTTTGGCAAGAAAAACGCCCTGATCTGGTGCTTCTTGGCCCAGGCATTGTCCGGGGTGCTGTTCCTGGCAGCAAGGGCCAACATTCCTCTGCTGATGGTGGCCAGCGGCGTGTCGGGGCTTGGAAAAGCGGCTATGACCGTGATCTTTGCCGCTGTGCCGGATGTGTGCGATTACAACGAATATAAAAATGATATCCGCACACCGGGCTTTGCCTATACCGCCGTGATGTTCTGCTTTAAGCTGGGTACCGGCCTGGTATCTTACTTCTGCGGGATGCTGCTGGCCATGGTGGGCTTTGTAGAGGGGGAATTTGTACAGCCGGCAGGCGCCGTACAGGGAATCTACTGGATGAACGGGATCATCCCCATTTTGTTTTCCGTCATTGCCATCCTGGCAGTAGGGCTTTTGTACAACTTGAACAATAGCAGAACGGAGGAGATTTATGCAGCCCTGGAGGAACGGCGGCATAAGGAGCCGTAGTGATGAACCGTGTCAGGCCTGCGGCACGGGTTAGATTCAATGTCATTAACTTAAGCAGATGGAAAAAATCTTATCTATAGGTCTAACTCAAA
>CAJUQB010000018.1 GCA_910588285.1 uncultured Lachnospiraceae bacterium | reverse complement strand
TTTGGTTTTTGATTTGGATTAGACACCTAAATTTTACCATAGATAGAGGTCTTTTTCTATTCACTAAATAAGTGAAAAGCAACATTCAATTAAAATGCAGTAGCTATGCGGATTTCAGCAGTTGACCCTGTTGTTCCGTGAATAATTCAGGTTTAGCATATCTGCGGGGATTTTGCTATACATTTTTCCGTTATCCCAGTTCATCACAGAGCATCAGATCATCCCGCCCAGCAGCGAGCTGCTTCAGTTCCTCGGTAAAACCGGCTGCACTGAACAACACATACCAGACATGGCGGTTACTTTTTCTCCAATCCACCTGAACCGTTTTTTCCTCCAGGCTGTGAAGGACACGGAGCCCCACCGGCTCCTGCCAGAATTTGCACTCGCCGAGAATAAGGTTGCTGCCGTCCGGATCTATGGCTGCAATATCAATCTCATCTCTGGAATCCCACCAGCGGCCAATTTTCAAAAAATGGAATGGCCAACAATCTCTGGCATTCAGTTCCCACATCCGCTCCCTGCATACATCCTCGTAAATATAGGAAATATGGCCGCTGACAAGGCTCTTACGGATCTTACTCATGACAATAGGACTATTTCCGCTTTCAATAAAGCTGCGGTTCGGATAAACGAAGGCAAACCAAAAGCGGATATAATTGTCTTTGATCCTGTAAAGCCCTTTTTTGCTTTTCTCCGGAGTTTCCTCCGTAGCCGGAACCTCACGCTCTACCAGATCCAGCTCCATCAGGGTTTTCAGATATTTCGTCAGGCTTGTTGCCTTCACCTCCAGGGTAGTTGCAATCGCTGAGAGCTTGCTATTTCCGGCTGCGATTGCCCTGATAACGGAAAAGTAACTGCCCACCTCAGAAACCTCCTGCTGAAGCAGAAAATATGGCTCGTCATACAAATAACCGGAACGGTTGAGCACGTTGTGCTGAATCGCAGTATATATATCCTTGCTCTCTGAAAACAGTTCGATATATTTTGGGACACCTCCGGTAACTGCGTACATTTCGATCAGCTCTCTCCGGCTTTTATGGGGAAAGAACTCAGAATAATGCCGGAACGGAATCTGCATCAGCCGGATCTGTGCCGTGCGCCTCCCGTACAGAGGGCTGCCATAGGCCAATGTCTGAGATTCCATCATGGAGATGAGGGATCCACAGAGGATCACCATAACCGAACGGCCTTTCAGGAGCTCCTCCCATATCCGCTGAAATATTGACGGAAACGCCGGATTGGATTTTCCAAGATACTGAAATTCGTCAATCACGATCACCGGCTTACTTTCAAAGGATGTATCCGTGATTGCCCGAAATATTACATCCCAATTTTTTACTTCTGCATTCCACAGGAGATCGCTGCCAATAAACTCCGCTGCCTTATCCTTGAAGGCCAGCCGGTTCTGTACTTCTGACTCCTCACTGGCAAGAAAAAACAGCGCCCTTTTATCCTTGATAAACTGGGAGATCAGCGTTGTCTTACCTACCCGGCGCCTTCCATACATAATTACTAAGGCGCTGCCGGCCCGCTGATATTCGCTTTGCAGGGATTCCATTTCCGATTCACGGTCGATAAACTTTTTCATAAATTATACCTCCGGAATTATTATACCACAGATTATTATAATCGCAAGTATAATAAGAACAAAGGTTTCAAAATAACCTCCCGGAATTTATCTAACTGCTACTGGTACCACTGGCTCTCATCGGGGTACGCATAATCCTGCGATTCCATCAAGCCGTAAAGTGTATCAGTGCCCTGGGTTGGTCCCATGATAGAATCAAAGACTTGCCACGCCTCTTGCCATAGGCCCAGGCCTTCCACTGGTTTTTGCTCCTCAATACATTGGATGTATATTGCATACCTTTTGACCAGTCATTCTTCAGATTCCGGCACCTTTTTAAACTGTCGAAAAAAAATCTACATTATAAAGATCTACCATTGCAAATTTAATCTGGTCTTTAATTCCTCCACTTTTTTATAATCAAAAACTTTACCCCAATATGTAGCCAAAGAGGATCCTACTTTTTCTGGAAAATATAATTCGATTCCCGACTTAATCCCTGCTTGGCAGAAAAGCCCCCCCTTAACTATCTCACTATTGCTCCCTTTACAGACAGAATTAGCAATAACTGTTCCTGGTACTCTGGAAGAATCTTCTTAAAAATCTTTCAAAGTGATTTTATATAATCCAAAATATCTTAACTGCTTCAAAACCCGGTTATTACTTGTTTGGAATGTATGGAAAAGATATCCGCCGCCATCTGAAGGATATCAGTTCGTCTGCCATGTCCGGATTTTTTAAACGACTCCGTCTCCCCATCGTGTATAATCCTGATGTAAAGTAAAATATTTTCTCATACTTTTATTTTACAACAAGAGCCAGGTTTTGTAACTACCTGGCTCTTTCATTTTTGCATTTTCAGTCTCCCGCAATCCCCCTATTCTCAGCAACCTCAAAGAATCCAGAGGAATCCAGGGGAATTCCGCCTAAGCCATCCCATTCACCGTCTTATACTTATACAGCATCTCCGCATGATTCTGCTCCTCCACCTGGATGTCAGCCAAAAGCTTCCTCACATCAGAATCCGCGAAACGGAATACATCGGAATTGTACTCTGAGGAAACCATTTTTTCCGTTCCGATGCAGTCGGTTGCCAGGAAGCAATCAGACCGTTTGGCCTCTGTTTCGCCGGCGGAGTAGGTGGCACTGGGATTGTAGTTCTTTCCGCTGGAATCATTGCAGTTGCAGGACGGAACACTTCCGGAGAGCACCTGCCGCAGGGAATCGTAATGCTTCTGCTCGCTTTTCTGCAAAGTGTGAAACAGATTCCGCAGCTCTGTGTCCTGGGCCTGGGAAGCATATTTCCCATACTTTTCAATGCAGCTCTGTTCCTGGGTCTGTAATTCCTGAATGACTGCAGTTTCTTTTTCTGTTAAAATCATGAAATTGTACCTCGCTTTTTGATATGAGCTGCCCGGCCAATGGGGCAGCTTTCGATTATGTGCCGGCAGATTACCTGGCAGCCCATGTTTTTTTCGATCTTAGTATGGCTGAAACCCGGCAAAAATATACCATGCAAAACAGGAATCCTGTAAAAACAAATTGCATAATGCTCCAGGGTAGTTTATACTTGATTTTGATATCAGGAGCAGTCTGGCAATTCCAGGAAACAGAGCTGCCATTTTGCGAATATGATCTGAAGGAAGTGAGATATCATGTCAAATATTTTAAACAGAAACAATTTAGAAAAACTGCTGTCCCTGCGCAGCCAATATACACTGGGAGAACTGGTCACAGAGACAAGGGAAAAGCTTACCTCTGCCTACCGTAACTATGGAGAACGATATATGGAGTATCTGCCCACAGAAGAAGCCCTGGCCTATCAGCGCAGCCATCCTCTGGCCAGCCAGCCTCTTATCAGTATTGTGGTTCCGGCCTATGAGACGCCGAAGCTGTTCCTGTGCCAGATGGTGGATTCCGTTGTGGCACAGACCTATGAAAACTGGGAATTGTGCATTGCAGACGGCAGCGAGAGCAGGCTGGTGGAAGAGACGCTGAAGAAGCAGTATGGAGGGGAAGCCCGCATCCGCTACCAGCGCCTTGCAGGAAACGGGGGAATCTCGGAGAATACCAATCAGGGCTTCGCCTTTGCCAAGGGAGCATACCTGGCGCTTTTGGATCATGACGATCTGCTGGTTCCTTCGGCATTGTATGAGATGGTGAAGCGGGCCAATAAAACAGGGGCAGATCTGCTCTATTCGGATGAAGATAAGGTGGCAGGGAATTTGGAGCGGTATCAGGATCCCCATTTTAAGCTGGATTTCAATGGAGAAATGCTGTTGGGGAACAATTATATCTGTCATTTCCTCATGTTTTCCCGGGAATTGATGGATCGGACCGGGGGGCTGGACAGCCGCTATGACGGGGCACAGGATCACGACTTTGTGCTGCGCTGCAGCCAGAAGGCCAGGCGGATTGAACATGTGGCCAGGATTTTGTATCACTGGCGCATCCATGAGAATTCTACGGCAGGACGGACGGACAGCAAGCTCTATGCCTACGAGGCGGGGCGCAGGGCAGTGGAGGCGGCATTGAAGCGTCAGAACCAGCCGGGAGAGGTAACCATGATGAAGGCCCGAGGATATTTCCAGATCACATATCCGGCGCCGGCGAAGGCTGCGCTGGAGATTCAGGCCTGGGGGGAGCCCTCCCGGTCCTGGAGGAAGCTTCAGAGGAAGCTGGGCCAGGAGCTGGCTGCAGCGGGGATTTCGGTTACATGGCGGGAGCTATTAAGGCCGGAGCGCTACATTGACTGGAAAAGCCAGCCTGCCTCTGGGGGACGCCAGGGATATATCCTTCGCCTGAATCGGGGGGCAGTACAGATTGAGACATCGGATGTTCTCCGGCTTTTGAGCAGCTGTGCCCGAGAAGGCGTCAAGGCGGTGTCCGGGAAGATTGTATCCGGCGGACGGGTGCAGAACTGCGGCTTCTATGAAAAAAGAGGCGCTTACCATCCGAGATTTTATAATCTTCCGGCAGAATATAAAGGCTATTTCCGCCGTGCAGTTCTGTCAGCAGAGGTAGATGCAGTGGGGAACGATATGACTGTTTTGTGCAGCGGTCAGCCAGAGGGCCGGATCCTTGTTGAGCCGGCAGCTGTGATTGAGATCGGGAAGCGTCTGTGACTATGCATGGAAAGCGTCTGAGATCGGGAAGCTCTCACAGAATGGGTACTAGTGTACTGACACATTGATAATTAGGCAAACCTACTCGTCTATTCGCTCATCTGCCATGTTGGATTTTCTAGTCGTAGCCACCGCTACGCCGTCGAAAATCCGCCTTGCAGATGAACGAATATCCAGCGTAGTTTTACCAAATATCAACGTGTCAGTACACTAGCTTCTTGCGCTTTTCGGAAGTTAATGGTAAAATACATGACAGATTGTATGGTTCGGGCAGGGCTTCCTTTTCGTCACACGAACCATGATATGAAATTATAGAAAGAAGAAGTGAACAAGCTATGATGAAGATTTTTATATGTCCGGGCTGCGGCCGTATGACCACAGGCTCCCGCAAGAAGGAGATGACCTGCAGCAGATGCGGGGAGCTTCCCATGGAGCGGGCCAAGCTGACCTTTGAAAAATTTGCGGAGATGGACGGGCAGCAGAGGCAGGATTATTCCAGGAGCTGGCTGTATATTCACCAGACAGGAAGGGCTGATGTGAAATGATCCATTTTAACGAACCTCCTTTTACCGGAAAGGAATTTGAATATATGCGCCAGGCTGTGGCGCAGGCTCATATCTGCGGGGACGGTTCATTTACCAGGAAATGCCACAGGTGGCTGGAGGATCGGATGCAGTCTCCCAAGGCGCTTCTCACCACCTCCTGCACCCACGCTCTGGAGATGGCGGCGCTGCTCCTTGAGCTTCAGCCAGGAGACGAGGTGATTATGCCGTCCTATACCTTTGCGTCTACGGCTGACGCTTTTGTGATGCGGGGCGCGAAGCCGGTGTTTGTAGATATCCGGCCGGATACCATGAACATTGACGAGAGGCTGATTGAGGAGGCCGTTACGGAGCGCACCAGGGCCATATGTGTGATGCATTACGCCGGTGTGGCCTGCGAGATGGATACGATCATGGCATTGGCAGAGAAGCATGGCCTGGCGGTGGTGGAGGATGCAGCCCAGGCAGTTTTAAGCAGCTATAAGGGAGTCCCCTTAGGAAGCATTGGTGATTATGGCTGTTTTTCCTTCCATGAGACAAAGAACTATTCCATGGGAGAGGGAGGAGCACTGCTGATCCGCGACCCTGCCAATCAGGAACGCGCAGAGATTATCCGGGAAAAAGGGACAGACCGCAGCAAATTCTGGCGGGGTGAGGTGGACAAATACACCTGGGTGGAATTTGGCTCCTCCTATCTGCCCAGCGATATGAATGCCGCCTATCTCTGGGCACAGCTGGAGCTGGCAGATGAGATCAATGACCATCGTCTGGCCATGTGGAGCCTGTATTGGCAGGGGCTTAAGGGACTGGAGGAGGACGGCAGGATACAGCTTCCTGTGATACCGGAGGAATGCCGGCACAATGCCCATATGTTTTATATCAAGACAAGGGATCTTGCCCAGCGCAGCCAGCTGATTTCTTATCTGAAGGAGCATGAGATCAACGCGGTATTTCACTATATTCCCCTTCACACTGTTCCGGCTGGAAGGAAATACGGTGTCTTTTACGGGGAGGACAGATACACCACCAGGGAGAGTGAGCGGCTGCTGCGTCTTCCCATGCATAACCATGTTACGGAGGAGAATGTTCAGTATATTTGTGAGAAAATAAGAGAATTTTATAAATAGCAGCCATACAGGAAATACTGGACACAGGAGATGCCGGACATAAGAAACCGGACATTAAGAAGCAAATGAAAGGATATACATGAAAAAGATATCGTTTGTGATTCCATGCTATAATTCGGAGCATACCATCGGCCATGTGGTTGCGGAGATCGACCAGGCCTTTGGGGGCAGCCAGCGGTATGAATATGAGATCATTCTGGTGAATGACGCGTCCCCCAGGGACGATACGCTGGGGGCCATCAGCCGCCTGGCCCGGGAGAACCCGCGGGTGACAGCTGTGGATCTGTCCAAGAATTTCGGGCAGGACAGCGCGCTGATGGCAGGGTATTCCATTTCTACCGGGGACTATGTGGTATCGCTGGATGACGACGGTCAGAATCCGCCGGAGGAGGCCTGGAAGCTTCTGGACAAGCTGGAGGAGGGCTGGGATGTGGTGTTTGGCCGCTATCATCAGAAGAAGCACAGCTGGATCAAGAATCTGGGCAGCAGGGTCAATGACTGGATGGCCTGCCTCCTGCTGGATAAGCCCAGGGATCTTCGGCTTTGCAGCTATTTTGCCATGGATCGGTTTGTGGTGGAGCAGATGAAGCAGGACCGCAATTCCTTCCCTTATATCTGGGGCCTGATTCTTCGGACCACCCATCGGATTACCAATGTTTATATTGCCCATCGGGCCAGGGAAGAGGGCAAATCCAATTTTACGCTGATGAAATGCCTGAAGGTCTGGATGAACGGGTTTATTGCCTTTTCCGTAAAGCCCCTGCGTTTTTCTTCTCTGATCGGAACGCTGGTTGCGCTGGCAGGATTTCTCTATGGGATTGCGGCTGTCGTCAGGCAGGTTATCTGGGGAGAGCCGGTGGAGGGCTGGAGCTCTCTGATCGTGGCTATCCTGGTAATCGGGGGCCTGATACTGATGATGCTGGGGCTCCTTGGCGAATATATCGGGCGGATGAATATCAACCTGAACAATACACCCCAGTATATCATCCGCACGGTGGATTCAGGCTGCGGGCCCGGGGCAGGGACAGGCCGGGAAATCGAGAAAGCAGGCCAGGAAATCAAGGAAGCAGGCCGGGAAATCAGGGAAGCAGGCCGGGAAATCGAGAAAGCAGGCCAGGAAGTCAAGGAAACAGGCCAGGAAATCGGGAAAGCAGGCCAGGAAGTCAAGGAAACAGGCCAGGAAATCAAGGAAGCGGGCCGGGAAATCAAGGAAGCGGGCCGGGAAATCAAGGAAACAGGCCAGGAAATCGGGAAAGCAGGCCAGGAAATTAAGGAAGCAGGCCGGGAGATCGGGAAAGCAGGCCGTGGAATCAAGAAAGAGGATGGAGAGCAGCATGCCTGAGGTGACTGTAATTATCCCCAATTACAATGGAAGAAGCTATCTGGAGATCTGTTTGGCGGCATTGGAGCGGCAGACTTTTTCTGATAAAAAAATTATCGTTGTGGACAATGGATCTGCCGACGGCAGCGCGGAGTGGGTACGCCGCCAATATCCCCAGGCGGAGGTGCTGGCCCTGGAGAAGAATTATGGCTTCTGCGGGGCGGTAAACCGCGGGGTACAGGCAGCGGACAGTCCCTATGTGCTGCTCTTGAATAACGATACGGAGCCGGAGCCGGAGTTTGTGGAACAGCTGGTGGCCGGAATCAGGAGTCAGGGAGATGTTTTCTCCTGCCAGGCCAAGCTATTGGATTACCGGGACCGGGAGCGGATTGACGATGCCGGGGACTATTACTGCGCCCTTGGCTGGGCCTTTGCCAGAGGAAAGGGGCAGCCCAAGGCCAGGTGCCGGAGGCAGGATGAGATTTTTGCCGCCTGCGGAGGAGCGGCCATTTACCGCAGAGCTGTTTTTCAGGAGCTGGGAGGCCTTGACGAACGCCATTTTGCTTATTTGGAGGACATTGACCTGGGCTACCGGGCGCGCATACAGGGATACCGGAATTTATTTGTCCCCCGGGCTCAGGTGTACCATGTGGGAAGCGCTACAACCGGCAGCAGATACAATGGGTGGAAGGTGCGTATGGCGGCCCGCAACAGCCTGTACCTTGCCTATAAGAACATGCCTCTGGCCCAGCTGATCCTGAATGGGCCGCTGCTGCTTTTGGGAATCATACTGAAAATTTTGTTTTTTGGCAAAAAGCATTTGGGAAAAGCGTACCTGCAGGGGGTGATCCAGGGATTTTCCTTGTGCAAAAGAGAATATAAAGTGCCTTATCAGAACAAAAATTGGAAAAATTATTGCAAAATACAGCTGGAATTGTGGCGGAATATCGGTTTTCGTTTAAGGAAATTTTAAGAAAATATGAATTGTTTTTTGAAAATCGATACGGTAAGATATAGGAGGTGAGGCAAATGATAAAAGATAATCAGCAGCATTTTAACCGGCTGCATGTGGTACTGGATGCCATGGTCACTGTAATCTCCTATCTCTGTGCATGGTGGATCAAGTTCCGGAGCGGTATTTTGCCGGCGGAGACAGGCACGCTGCCCTTTAATATCTATATGGGGGCGCTGCTGGGGATTGTGCCCCTTTATGTCCTGCTCTATTATGCCTTTAATCTGTATACCCCCAAGCGGGTACAGGGGAGGCGTCTGGAGGGCTGGAATATCATCAAGGCGAACACAGTCGGGATTGTGGTGATATTCAGCATGTTGTTTCTTATGGACAGTACGGTTGTGATGGAGCGTATGCATCGGATGCCCATTGAGGCTAGTGATTTTTCCCGTGGAATGCTGGTGTATTTTTATATGCTGAATGTATTCGGGGATGTGCTGATGCGCAATGGCATCCGATATATTTTGCGGGGGATGCGCAAAAAGGGCTACAATTTGAAATATGTGCTGCTGGTGGGATATTCCAGGGCAGCGGAGGAATATATTAACCGTATTCGCCAGAATCCCCAGTGGGGATACAGCATACGGGGGATTTTGGATGACAATCAGGAACGGGGGACAGAATATAAGGGGATCAAGGTGATCGGCTCCATTGGGAACCTGTTCTATATCCTTCCCCAGAGCCATCTGGATGAGATTGCCATTACCCTGGGGCTGGAGGAGTACTATAAGCTGGAGCATATTGTCGCCCTCTGTGAGAAATCCGGCGTGCATACAAAATTTATTCCGGATTATAATAACATTATCCCAACCAAGCCTTATACGGAGGATCTTTTGGGGCTTCCGGTGATCAATATCCGCTATGTGCCCTTGAGCAATATGTTCAATGCCTTTGTGAAGCGGTGTATGGATCTTGTGGGCTCTATTCTGTGCATTATTTTGTTTTCCCCGGTGATGCTGGTGACGGCGGTTCTGATTAAGGCCACATCCAGGGGGCCGCTGATTTTCTGTCAGGAGCGGGTGGGAAGGCATAACCGGCCCTTCCGGATGTACAAGTTCCGGTCCATGGAGGTGCAGAGCACCCAGCAGGAGCATAAGGGATGGACCGTGCAGAATGACCCCCGGGTTACCGGTGTGGGAAAGGTAATACGAAAGACCAGTATTGACGAGCTGCCCCAGCTCTTTAATGTACTGAAGGGGGATATGAGCCTGATCGGCCCAAGACCGGAGCGGCCCCAGTTTGTGGAGAAGTTCCGGGAGGAGATTCCCCGCTATATGGTAAAGCATCAGGTTCGTCCGGGCATGACCGGATGGGCCCAGGTGAATGGATACCGGGGAGATACTTCCATACGGAAGCGGATTGAGCACGACCTGTACTATATTGAGAACTGGACCGTGGGACTGGATCTGAAAATTTTGCTTTTGACAGTTTTTAAAGGCTTTGTGAATAAAAATGCCTATTAAAATGCCTATGATATAAGGAGGACAGATATGGCTGCCAAAAAGAAAAAGAAGAAGGGCAAGCGCAAGGTTGTTCTTTTGTTTTTTGAGATTTTGCTTCTGCTGATTGCCTTGGCTGTGCTGTTTGTGGTGCAAAAAATGTCCAAGATTGACAGCGGGAACAAGCAGGATGTAAAGGGGATGAATGTAGAGAAGAACGACCTGCATGAAGCGGCGGCAGGCGTGCAGGAAGCCTATAGAATCATTGCGCTGTTTGGTCTGGACAACCGTTCCGTGGGGAAGCTGGACCGTGGGAACAGCGATGTAATTATTATTGCCAGTATCAATGAGGAGACAAAGGAAGTGCGGATGGCCTCCATCTATCGTGATACATACCTGGATCTGACTGGCGGGGATGGCTTTAATAAATGCAACGCAGCCTATGCCTATGGCGGCCCCAGTCAGGCAGTCAGTATGTTGAATGTGAATTTTGACCTGGATATTGACGAATATATTTCCTTTGATTTTAACGCGGTGGCAGATGCCGTTGACCTGTTAGGCGGCGTGGAGATTGAGCTGACCGAGGAAGAGGCAGGCGGCATTAACGGATATATTGAAGAGGTGGCGGAGCTGACAGGAAAGGAGCCGGACTATATCTACGGCGGCGGCGTCTACAATATGAGCGGTGTACAGGCAACCTCCTATGCCAGAATTCGTTTTACGAAGGGAGACGACTTCAAGCGGACAGAGCGGCAGCGCCTTGTGATTGAGAAGATGGTGGAGAAGGCCCTTCATTCCGACCTGGGGACCATCAATAAGCTGGTGGATACCATATTCCCGGAGATCAAGACCAGTCTTACCAATACGGATATCCTGATGCTGGCCAAGGATGCCTTCAGCTATCAGATGGGGGAGAATGCCGGCTTCCCGATTCTGGAGAACCGCTGGGCAGGCTATGTGGATGATAAGGACGTGGTGGTTTGCTGTGAGCTGACCGATACGGTGAAGCAGCTGCACCAGTTCCTGTTTGACGAGGAGGACTATGAGGTTTCTCCCAGCGTTCAGGAGATCAGCAACCGGATCGTGGAGAGAAGCGGAGTTACCCGGGAGAACGGGGGCAACTACTAAAGGCAGCAGGCTGTGCGCCGCCCTGCGGGGCTGGCTATGAGGAACATATATGGAACAAAGGATGGTAGATGTCATCATCCCGGTGTATAAGCCGGATGAAAGGTTTCGTCTGCTTCTGCAAAAATTGCAGGAGCAGACGTTTGCTGTTCATAAGGTGATTCTTGTGAACACGGAAGAGGAGCTGTGGGAGCGGTACTTAAGCCAAGGGGATAATCAAAAGTTCCTGGCCGGGCTTAGGCTGCCGCTGGAGATATTCCACGTACCGGCAGAGGAGTTTGACCATGGGGGAACCCGCAGGCTTGCGGTGGAACGCTCCGATGCTCCCTGCTTTGTCTGCATGACTCAGGACGCGGTTCCGGCGGATAAGCATCTGATTGAGGCGCTGGTAAGGCCCATATGGGAGGGCGGGGCTTCTGCATCCTATGCCAGACAGCTTCCCCGGGAGGGCTGCAGTATCATAGAACGATATACCAGAAGCTTCAATTATCCGGAGGAGGATCTGATAAAGACAAAGGAGGATCTGCCCAGGCTGGGGATCAAGACCTTTTTTTGCTCCAATGCCTGCGCGGCTTATGCCAGGGCGGATTATGAGGCATTGGGAGGCTTTGAGGCGCATACCATATTTAATGAAGATATGATCTATGGGGCCCGGGCGATCCTAAGCGGCAGGAGAGTGGCCTATGCGTCCGGGGCCCGGGTGGTTCATTCTCATAATTATACGGGGGCAGAGCAGTACCGGCGCAATTTTGACCTGGCGGTTTCCCAGGCCCAGCATCCGGAGATCTTTGGACTGGTGCGCTCAGAGTCCGAGGGCCTGCGGCTGGTGAAGCAGACGGCAGGTTATTTATTGACAATTGGCCGGCCGTGGCTTATAGTTAATTTAATCTGGCAAAGCGGCTGGAAGTACCTGGGATACCGGGCCGGGAAGCGCTACCGGCGCATGAACCAAAAGCAGATCCTACGAAGGACCATGAATCCAGGGTATTGGAAGCAGCATTGGAAACGCAGGGAATAAGAAGCAGGAGGAATACTATATGTGCGGAATTGTTGGATATATCGGGGAGGCCCAGGCGGCCCCCATCTTGCTGGACGGACTGTCCAGGCTGGAATACCGGGGATATGATTCGGCCGGAATTGCTGTGTATGACGGCACGGATATTCAGGTGAAGAAGGCCACCGGAAGGCTGAAGGTGTTAAGCGAGCTGACCCATGACGGCGTTACCATGCCAGGGACTCTGGGAATCGGCCATACCCGCTGGGCTACCCACGGGGCGCCCACAGATGCCAATGCCCATCCCCATTACAACAGTACGGAGACCATTGCAGTGGTGCACAATGGCATTATTGAGAACTATCTCAAGGTGAAAAAGCGCCTTCAGGATAAGGGCTATGAGTTCCAGTCCGAGACAGATACCGAGGTGGTGGCCCATCTGCTGGATTACTATTATAAGGGGGAGCCCATTGAGGCTATCACTAAGGTGATGCTCCGGCTGGAGGGTTCTTATGCCCTGGGGATTATATTCAGAGACCATCCGGATGTCCTGTATGCAGTCCGCAAGGACAGCCCGCTGATTGTGGGAAAGGGGGCAGAGGGCAATCTGATTGCTTCCGATGTGCCGGCAGTGCTGAAATATACCAGGGAGGTATATTTTATTCAGAACGAGGAGATTGCAGTCCTGAACAAGGAGGATATTTCCTTCCGAAATGTGGATGGCGAACCCATTGAGAAGGAAGCCGCCACCATTGAGTGGGATATCAACGCGGCGGAAAAGGGCGGCTATGAGCATTTTATGCTGAAGGAAATATACGAGCAGCCGAAGACCGTGCGGGATACCCTGAATCCACGCCTGAAGGACGGCAGGATTGTCATTGAGGAGCTGGGAATGACAGATGAGGAGATCCGGGCCATCCAAAAGATCCATATTGTGGCCTGCGGCTCTGCCTACCACACAGGCGTTACGGCAAAATATGTCTTTGAAGGGCTGGCACGGATTCCGGTGGAGGTGGATCTGGCATCGGAATTTCGCTACCGCAATCCGATTCTGGAGGAGGGCGCCCTGGTGATTATCATCAGCCAGTCCGGGGAGACGGCAGATTCCCTGGCAGCCCTGCGGGAGGCGAAGACCAGGGGGATACAGACCCTTGGTATTGTCAATGTGGTGGGAAGCTCCATTGCCCGGGAGGCAGATAAGGTGATGTACACCTGGGCCGGTCCGGAGATTGCGGTAGCCACCACCAAGGCCTACAGCGCCCAGCTGGTGGCCCAGTATCTGCTGGCGTTAAAGTTTGCCCAGGTGCGGGGGACTGTCACAGATCAGGAATGCGAAGGAATGATTGGGGATCTGAAGAAGCTGCCGGAGCAGATTGAACTTCTTTTGGGCAGCAAGGAGCGGATCCAGCGCTTTGCCAACCGCTACGTTGCGGCCCGGGATGTATTTTTTATTGGCCGCGGCATTGACTATGCCATTTCCCTGGAGGGCTCCCTGAAGCTGAAGGAGATTTCCTATATTCATTCTGAGGCCTATGCGGCGGGCGAGCTGAAGCACGGGACTATTTCCCTGATTGAGGAGGGGACCCTGGTGGCTGCCGTGGCCACCCAGGAGGCACTGTATAAGAAGACCATCAGCAACATTGTGGAGGTGCGCACCCGGGGGGCTTTTGTGATGGCAGTTACCAATACCGGCAATACGGAGATTGAGAAGGCGGCGGACTATGTTATTTACATTCCCCAGACGAACCGCTACTTCACCAATTCCCTGGCTATTATCCCCCTGCAGCTGTTCAGCTACTATGTATCGGTGGGCAGGGGCTGTGATGTGGATAAGCCCAGGAATCTGGCAAAATCCGTGACGGTAGAGTAAGCGGGAAGCAGCACACATGAAGAAAATGTTTGATTTGGCAGGGCAGCTGATAAAATTTGGGATTGTGGGCGTGATCTCCACGGCGCTGGACTATGGGCTGATGGTGCTGTTTACGGAAGGATTCGGTATTTTTTATCTGCTTTCTTCCACACTGTCTTATGCCATCTCCCTGATTTTTAATTATTTTGCCAGCATGAAGTTTGTATTCCGAAGCAGGGAGGATATGGGCAGGCTCCGTGAATTTGTAACCTTTACCCTGCTGTGCCTGATGGGAATGGGGTTAAACCAGCTGATTTTGTGGCTGATTGTGGAAAAATGCGGCATTTATTATATGATCTCCAAGATCCTGGCAACCGTAGTGGTTATGGTTTGGAATTTTGTGACAAGGAAGTTGTTTCTGGAGGAGCGGGATATCACAAAAAAGATATAGACTTATCACACTTTTTACACAATTACGCGGTAAACTCATAGACATAAGAGGAACACAGAGAAATATATGAATTATTTTTCATAGAGAAAGGAGTTTACCATGGATAACAATTATTACTACGCTCCTTATGAGGAGCCAAAGAAGGAAAAGGAAAAGAAGCCAAGGAAGAGGTTTGGCGTCACATTGGCCAAATGTGCGGCACTGGCCCTTGTGTTCGGCCTGATCAGCGGAACCGTATTTTACGGTACCGGCTACATCTTCCAGAAGGCTGCCGGCGGCGAGAACCCCAATACTGTCGTTCAGCCGGCCAAGGTGGAGGCAGAGACAGAGGGCAAGATGACAAATATCATCCGGAATAATGTTTCCTCTGTTATCAGCGATGTATCCCAGGTGGTAGAGGAGGCAATGCCTTCCATCGTGTCCATCACCAGCCTGACGGTGCAGCAGTACAACACCTTCTGGGGAACCATGAGCCAGGAGACACCGGGTGCAGGCTCCGGAATCATTGTGGCCCAGACAGAGGATGAGCTGTTTATTGCCACCAACAACCATGTGGTAGCCGGAACCTCAGAGCTGACGGTATGCTTTGTGGATAACACCACGGTAGCGGCCCAGGTGAAGGGGACGGATCCGAGCACAGACCTTGCAGTAGTCAGCGTGAAGCTGAGCGATCTCTCGGCAGATACCCTGAATGCCATTAAGGTGGCGGTTCTGGGAGATTCAGAAAGCGTGAAGGTGGGCCAGCCGGCCATTGCCATTGGCAATGCCATGGGCTATGGACAGTCTGTGACAGTGGGCTATATCAGCGCCCTGAACCGTGAGGTGTCCGTGGAGGGAACCGACGGCTCTATCGTCACCAATGCACTGATCCAGACCGATGCGGCCATCAACCCAGGCAACAGCGGCGGCGCGCTGCTGAATGTCAAGGGGGAAGTGATTGGCATTAATTCTGTCAAATATTCGGACACCAAGGTGGAGGGTATGGGCTATGCCATTCCGATTTCTACCGCTGATTCGATCATCAATGACCTGATTACCAGGGAGAAGGTGGATGAATCGAACCTTGCCTATCTGGGCATCCACGGTGTGGATGTAACCGATGAGGTGTCAGGAAGCTACAATATGCCCAAGGGAATTTTCGTAGACCAGGTGGTGGAGGGAAGCGCAGCTGACCAGGCCGGCATCCGCAGGGGCGATATCATTACCTCCTTTGACGGAAGGGAAATCAGCACCTACGAAGCGCTGCTGCAGCGGATGCAGTATTATGCGGCAGGCGCCCAGGTGGAGATCGTGCTGCAGTCTGCACAGGCCGGGGAATATGTGGAGAGAACCGTATCCGTAACCATGGGACGAAGGAATTAAGCAGAGGGACAGAGACAATAAATACCGCAGAATAAGATAGATCGGAATACCTCCGTTGCCGCGAATAAGTCTTTGCATTTATGGCAAAATATGCTATGATAAGTGCAGACATGCGACAAACGGAGGTATTTCCATGAGGAAGAAAAGAATCGTAATTGCACTGGGACATGACGCGCTGGGAGCTACCCTTCCGGAGCAAAAGGAGGCGGCCCGGCGTACTGCCAGGGCCATTGCTGATTTTATCCAGAATGATTACCAGGTGGCTGTGACCCACAGCAACGGCCCGCAGGTGGGGATGATCCATACGGCTATGGCAGAATTTTGCCGGCTCTATCCGGAATATACGGCTACGCCCATGTCCGTCTGCTCGGCCATGAGCCAGGGGTATATTGGCTATGATCTGCAGAATGCCATACGCACAGAGCTTCTCAACCGCGGCATCTATAAGACGGTTTCCACGGTTTTGACCCAGGTCAGTGTAGACCCCTATGACGAAGCCTTCTATGAGCCCTCCAAGCTGGTGGGAAGGGTGATGGGCAGGGAGGAGGCTCTGGCCGAGGAGAAGAAGGGCAATCATGTGACGGAGACAGAGGCGGGCTACCGCAGGATTGTGGCAGCGCCAAAGCCTATGGAGATTATTGAGATTGATGCGGTCCGTGCCCTTCTGGATGCGGATCAGGTGGTTGTGGCCTGCGGCGGCGGGGGGATCCCGGTGCTTGTGCAGGAGCATCGGCTCAAGGGCGCAAGCGCGGTGATCGAGAAGGATACTGCGGCAGGAAAGATGGCGGAGCTTCTGGATGCAGACATGCTGGTGATCCTCACCGGTGTGGAAAAGGTCTGCCTGGACTATGGGAAGGATACCCAGCGGCCCCTGGATACGATGACCGTGGCGGAGGCAAGGCGGTATATGGAGGAGGGCCAGTTTGAGGAGGGGACCATGCTTCCCAAGATCGAGAGCGCCGTGGCGTTTATTGGCAATTCCGCGGTCCGCACTGTGCTGATCACCAGGCTGGACAAGACCCGGGAGGGAATTACCGGGGAGACAGGAACCGTGATCCGCAAGTAGAATATAGAGAGTAAGAGCAGAGACAGAGAGCAAGAGAATAGAGAGCAGAAATAGAGAGTAAAGGGTGTAAGAGATGGATAGACAGGACAGAAAAACAAAAATTGTATGTACCTTAGGGCCGGCCACAGATTCTTTGGAGGTTCTCCGGCAGCTGATGTTGGAAGGGATGGATGTGGCCCGTTTTAATTTTTCCCATGGCGATCACAGCGAGCAGGAAAAAAGGCTGGAGCAGGTGAAGAAGCTCCGGGAGGAGCTTGGGCTGCCGGTGGCCACCCTGCTGGATACCAAGGGGCCGGAGATCCGTCTTGGGAAGCTTCAGGGCGGGAAGGCCGTCCTGGAGGAGGGACAGACCTTTGTGCTGACCACCCAGGAGCGGCTGGGAGATGAGCAGTGCGTATCCATCAGCTACAAGGAGCTGATCCAGGATGTGCAGCCGGGAGGCAGGATCCTGATTGACGACGGCCTGATAGAACTGACCATCCGGGAGATCCGCGATACGGAGATTGTCTGTACTGTGGTGAACGGCGGTGTGATTTCTGACCGGAAGGGCGTGAATGTGCCGGATGTGGAGCTGTCTATGCCCTATATCAGCCAAAGAGATTATGAGGATATTGTATTTGGCATAGAGCATGACTTTGACTTTATTGCAGCCTCCTTTGTCCGAAGTGCGGATGATATCTTGAAGCTGCGCCAGATTCTGGAGGAGAAGGACTGCCATAGCATTAATATCATTTCCAAGATTGAGAATATGCAGGGTGTAGATAATATTGATGAGATTATCCGGGTTTCCGACGGCATTATGGTGGCCAGAGGGGATATGGGCGTGGAGATTCCGCTGGAGGAGGTGCCGGTCCTTCAGAAAATGATTATCAAGAAGGTGTACAATGCGGGGAAGCAGGTGATCACTGCCACCCAGATGCTGGATTCCATGATGAAGCATCCGCGGCCCACCAGGGCAGAGGCGACAGATGTGGCCAATGCAATCTATGACGGAACCAGCGCCATCATGCTTTCCGGGGAGACGGCAGCAGGCATGTATCCGGTGGAGGCAGTGCGGACGATGGTGCGGATTGCAGCCCGCACGGAGCAGAATATTGACTATACGGCCCAGTTCAAGCAGCGGCAGAGCATGAGCAACCCGGATATTACCAATGCCATTTCCCATGCCACCTGTACCACGGCAGCTGACCTGAACGCTGCGGCTATCATTACGGTGACCCAGTCCGGGCAGACGGCCCGCATGGTATCCAAATACCGCCCCAACTGCCCCATCATCGGCTGCAGTACCTCCGATAAGGTGTGCCGCCAGCTGAATCTGTCCTGGGGCGTGACCCCCATTGTCCTGGAGCGGGAGGAGAATACGGATGAGCTGTTTGAGCATGCTGTGGATGCAGCAGAGAAGAAGGGACTGATCCGCATGGGCGATATTACGGTAATTACGGCAGGGGTTCCTTTGGGCGTATCGGGAACCACCAATATGGTCAAGGTTCATGTGGCGGGCCATATCCTGCTTACCGGCCGGGGGCTGGATCAGGGGAAGATTTCCGCCAATCTCTGTGTCTGCCGGGATGCGGAGGAGCTGAGACGGATCTTCAAGCCGGGAGACATTATTGTGGCCCCTGAGACAAGCAACGAAATGATGCCTCAGATTCGGGAGGCCTCCGGCCTGATTGTAGAACAGGACGGGAAGAATTCCCACGGAGAGATCGTTGGCCTAAGCCTGAATATTCCGGTAATTCTGGGGGCCAAAAATGCAACGCAGATTTTGAAAACAGGCGCATATGTGAGCCTGGACAGCAGCAAAGGAGTTATCAGTTGCAATCAGTAAGAGAAGCCCTCCTGAAACGGCGGTGGGAGGTACTATTATTTTCGGTGTTTTTTGCAGGAGTCCTTGTGATCTGCCATTTTGTACCCTACAGCGATGGGGATGATGCCTTTTTCCTGAAAATGGCCAACAGCATGTCCCTCCCGGAATATCTGCGGATGCGGTATATTACCTGGGAGGGGCGCATGACATCCGAGGCAATGACTTACGCGGCATTCCGGCTGGGACATACCTTCTGGAGCCTGGTGAATGCCCTGATGCTGACCCTTCTCCCTTGGGGCCTGCTCTGCCTTATGAGAAAAATCATTGGGCCGGGAACCACAAAGGAGGCCCTTGGGATGGCGCTGTACTGCTTTTTCGGCATGGCCCTTTTGGGGATTACGGTTCTGGGATATGGGGGGATCTGGGTAACGGGCTCCACCTTCTACCTGTGGTCCATTGTGGCGGGGATCTGGGCTGCCATGCCCTTTGCAGATCTTGTGTGGGCAGGGGCTTACCGAAAGAGAAGCCTGATTTATGCCATTCCCTGCGGATTTATTGCTGCCATGGGGCTGGAACAGATTACGGCTGTTGTAATTGTATTCGGAATTTTGGCATTGACGGTCCATTTCTACAGAAACAGGAAGCTGTGTCTGCCTTTGGCCCTGGAGCTTCTGATCATGGTCCTTGCCTTGATATGTCTGTTTCTGTCGCCGGGAACAGAGGCAAGGACGCAGTCAGAGATTGCTACCTGGCTTCCGGAGTTTTCGACTATTTCCATAGGGAATCATATATTTATTACACTGCAGTGGATGCTGGAGAGCCTGGCCAGGGACGGGAAGGTACTGCTGGCCGCCCTATGGATTTTTATGGGGCTCCTTCTGTGGAGGAAGGGCAGGCCCTGGCAGAAGGCAGCCGGGGCTGTGTCCGGGGTGCTGGCAGCAGCGGCAATTCTATCGGTATTCTGGCTGAAGTGGCTTACGGATCTGGGATCCGGGGTGGAGGATATTACCCAGTGCGTCACCCGGGTGGCGGTTCCGGCATCCTTGAACGGAATGCAGTGGACAGCCATGGCCTTTTGGGGCTTTGGGGTGCTATGGACCCTTTGGGGGCTGTGGCAGCTGGAGGAGGATTTGCTGCACCGGTGTTTTTTGGTGCTGCTGCTTTTGGCAGGGCTGGCCAGTGACGGAATTATGTTTTTTTCGCCTACCATGTATGCTTCCGGGGCGCGGGTACATTTTATGGAGCATATTTTGCTGTGGATATTGGTTTGTCTGCTGGCATGGCGCACCAGAGAGGGCTGTCTGGAGAAGGAGAGCAGAAAATGCCGATTCCTGCCAGGCTTGATCCTGCTGGGGCTTGGCGTGATAAATATCATAAGCGGGATACCGACGATTTTGGGGTATTTTATCATATGAGCTTCCTGGCAATGGGGGAGCGGTTTGAGAGGAGTAAAAAATGAGGCAAAAGAGGCAAAGGATACAGAAGGGATATCTTGTCTGGCTGCTGGTGCTTGTTTTGGCGGCGGGGCTTTTGGGAGGATGCACAGGCCGGGAGCGCGGCGGGGCATCCCAGGGGCAGGAGCCGCCGTCTGTGCAGGCAGATACGGGTACGAAGCAGGAGGAGACAGAGGGACAGCAGCCGGGGAGCGGGCAGCAGGCTCCGGAGGAAGAGGAGCCCGGGCAGCAGGATCCGGGGGAAGAGGAGCCCGGGCAGCAGGACCCGGGGGAAGAGGAGCCTGGGCAGCAGGACCCGGAGGAAGCGGAGACGCCTGCTTTGAATCCGGAGACAGTGGTGTATGGGCAGGAGCAGGTTTGTGCCAATGCGCGGGTGAATATCCGCAAGGTGCCTTCTACGGACAGTGAGGTGGTGCGGGTCGCTTCCCGCAGAGAGGAATTTACCAGGACGGCAGACGATGGGGAATGGAGCGCAGTGCTGGTGGACGGAGCGGAGTGCTTTGTGGCTTCCCGGTATCTCAGCCTGCCCTCCGAGATGACGGACAACGGATATTTGGTGGTGATTGATGCAGGGCATCAGGGGAAGGGGAACAGTGAGCAGGAGCCCATCGGGCCGGGAGCTTCGGAGACGAAGGCCAAGGTGGCCAGCGGGACCACAGGGGTATCTACCGGGATTCCGGAATATCAGATGACCCTTGCGGTGGCTATGAAGCTGCGGGATGAGCTGGAGGCCAGGGGCTACCAGGTGCAGATGGTGCGGGAGAGCCATGATGTGAATATCAGTAATGCGGAGCGGGCACAGATGGCCAACAGTGCAGGAGCGGACGCCTTTGTGCGGCTCCATGGAAACGGGGTGGACGACAGCAGCGTCCATGGGATTCTGGCCATGTGCCAGACAGCCTCAAACCCCTATAACGGAGGGCTGTATTCCAGCAGCAGGAAGCTGTCGGACTGCGTGGTGGACGGCGCTGCGGCAGCCACCGGTGCAAAGCGGCTCAGTACCATTGAGACAGATACCATGAGCGGGATTAACTGGTGTCAGGTTCCGGTGGCCATTATTGAGCTGGGCTTCATGACCAATCCGGCGGAGGATGAGGCCATGGCCACAGACAGCTATCAGGCGCAGCTGGCGGCCGGGATTGCAGATGGGCTGGATGCTTATTTTGGGCTGTGAATATGTAGGCCCAGGGTGGCGTGAAAGTGAACCTCCTCCAGGCTGCGCAGGTATTTTACGTGCTTGACAATGACGATCAGAGCAATGCAGAAGGCGGCAACCTGCAATGGGAAGGCATAGCCTTGAAGGACAGTCCCTACAAAGAACAGGAGGAAGGAGATAATCACCCGCCAGGCATGGGGGGTGATGCGCACCACTACTGAGAAGAATACAAAGGGAATCGCCAGGTAAAATACCAGAAGGCTCTTAGGGAGCAGGCCCAACAGAACGCCGAAGGATGTGGCAATGGCCTTGCCAAAGCGGGCATGGCCCAAAACCGGCGCAATGAGCACCAGGGCAAAGAGCAGGTTGTTCCAGCTTAAGTAATGCAGGCACAGGGCCACAGGAATCGCACCCTTGATGATATCGCAGATCAGGCACAGGAGGCCCATGGAAACGCCGACATTTTTGAATACATTTCCAGCTCCCGGATTGCCGTCGTCGGAGATCTTCCGGATGTTGATATGACGCAGCTTTAGGGGCAGCACCTGGCTGTACATAATACTGCCGGATAAATATCCGAATATCATAAAAAATAAATAGGAAAGCACGGTTACTGTTTCATGAGACATAGAAATACTTCCTTTGTTAATTGGGGCTGTGGTTTTTCAGGAATTGATAAATACGCTCAGCGGCATCAGGCAGGGCATGCTGCTGCTGGGCTGCACACATGGCAGCGCGTGCGTGGCTGTTGTCATACAACAGCTGGCCATAGTAAATCTGCTCTCGGAGGGTTTTGCCGTTATAGCTGAGGCCGTGGGAGGCAAAAAAACGGGCATTCCTGGTCTCGCAGCCGGGAATGGGGGCAGTGTGTATGGTAGGAATCCCCTTCACCAGGGCCTCGGTGCTGGTGAGGCCTCCGGGCTTGGTGTATAATAGGTCTGCACTGTCCATGTACAGGGAAACCTGCTGAGTATAATCCAGCACATAGACATTGGACAAGCTGCCGAAACGCTCCCGCAGGGAGCTCTTTAATTGTTCGTTGCTGCCTCCCATGGCAACAATAGTCACATGATCTCCGTATTTTTTCAAAAAAGAATGAATCAGAGGCTTCATATGGCCAAATCCCATGCTGCCTGACATAATCAGGATCTCAAAGCCTTCCTGAGGCAGGCCGAGGATTCTGCGGGCTTCCTGCCGCTCCCTGCGCTCTGTGAAGGAGGCGGAGACCGGGATGCCAAAGGGCAGAAGCTTTTCTCTGGGAATGCCCTTTCGGTAGAATTCCCTTGTCAGATCCCTGTGGGGGATGATATAGTAGTCCAGCCGCGTCTCCTCCCAAAAGGGGATGGAGGTGTAATCTGTGGCAATGGCCATAGTGAGAAGGTCAGGCTTATATTTTTTCCCAATATAGGTCAGGGTCTGTGCCGGAAACAGATGGGAGGTAAGCACCACGTCAAAATGGTTTCCGGTAATATAGTCGTACATTTGCCGGGCATAGCGAGTGTTGGCATAATAGACCGGGGATTTGGTATGGGTATTGCTGATAATGCCACCGGCCCGGTAAGCAAGCCCAAAGAGGTGAGGGGTCTTACTGGCCACATTGACATAGGTCTTACAGACCGCATTGGATGTTTTCTTACCTGCAAACAGCAGGGCATCCATAAATTCGCAGTCCACCTGATGGGAAAGCAGGTTTTCATATACGGCCAGGGCTGCGGAATTGTGGCCCTGGCCTGTGCTGCAGGAGAGGATCAGTATCTTCATAAAATCAGTTCCTTTTTCTATTCAGCAGGAGGTGTCGGGAGTACCAGGGGAGTAAAACAAGGCAGGCGCTATGGCGCCTGCCTCGTCAGTAAGCGGGAGCATGAAAATGCGGAGCAATCCGCGATAACACAGGGGAAAAATACCTTTTGCCCCTATGTTATTCATATGTAACATTTAAACGCTCGAACAGGGTTTTCAGGGAATCTGCAGTTGGCAGCAGAATCATATTGGCATCCATCTGGGAATCGCCTACCCGCAGAGTTTCGTCAATAAACAGTACCTGATTCCCCAGCTTGGGAATCCTGCTGGCAGAGTCTGTAAGAACCTCCTCAATGGTGCCGGTCTGGGCAGAGGGCGGGGAGATGTTGATAAAGCTGCCTGTCATGTCGGCAAGGGCCTTCACATATGCGGCAGAGGTGATATTTCCCATTTCGCTGACCACAGACAGATCCATCTCGGAGATATCCTTGAGGGTGGAGATCTTCGAGGGATAGAAGGTGTTGACCAGCTTGTTTGCAAAATCCGGCTTTAATACATGGAGAATCATACCGCTGAGGTCTCCGCTGAGCTCCAGGAAAATGCAGATCACGGAGGTGTCTCCGCCCCCCAGAAGCTGGGCAATCTGCTCGTAATCTACCAGAGTGATGACGGGAATCTCAATCTCAACGGCAGCATTGATCAATGAAGCCAATGCAGTTGCGGCATTACCGGAACCGATATTGCCGATCTCAGCCAGAACGTCATAATGTGCGGGCTGTAATTGTACGCTGTCATTTACTGTCATAAATTTTCCTCCGTTACTTTGATACGAGAACTAGGTATCATTTATTCTACTATTTATTCTAACACAAGTACAGGAAATAGAAAATACGAAAATTTATAAAAATTTTATGTTCAGTTTCCTTTTTGTTTCTTGCTACATGTTCCCAAAAGATGTAAACTTAAAAATTAGAAGGAAAATAGACGATACAGCGAAAGGAGAACACAGGTGTTTTCGAGATTCAGTGTGAAAAAGCCATATACAGTGCTGGTGGCCATCGTACTGGTGATTGTGCTTGGGATCGTGTCCCTGACCAGAATGACGGCAGATCTTCTGCCCAGCATGAATATGCCCTATGCCATTGTTATGACTACATATCCCGGGGCGAGCCCGGAGGAGGTGGAGCTGGGAGTTACCAAGCCCATTGAGAGCGCCATGGCGACTACCTCCAATATCAAGCATATCAGCTCCACGTCTTCGGATAACATGTCCATGGTGATCCTGGAGTTTGAGCAGACTGCCAATATGGATTCCGTGACCATTGAGATGCGGGAGAGCCTGGATCAGATTTCCGGGTATTTTCCGGATTCTGTGGGGAATCCCATCATTATGAAGATTAATCCGGATATGATGCCGATTATGATTGCTGCGGCAGATATGGACGGCATGGACGAGATGGAGATCAGCCGTTATGTGGAGAGCTTTCTGATTCCGGAGCTGGAGAGCATTGAGGGCGTTGCCTCTGCCACAGCAGTGGGAACCGTTGAGGAGACGGTGGAGGTGGTGCTTGACCAGGAGAAGATTGACAAGGTCAATGAGGATATCAAGGCATCCCTGGATCTGTCCTTTGCCGATGCCCAGGAGGAAATGGAGAAGGCTCAGGAGGAGATGGATTCCGGAAGGAATGAGCTGGAATCCGGCCAGGAGCAGCTGGCCTCCCAGGTCAGCGGCGCCACTGCGCAGCTGAATGACCAGAAAATGGAACTGCTGCTGGCAGAGCAGCAGATGAATACGCAGCTGGAGGAGCTGCGGCGCACCCAAATACAATTGGAGCAGGGGATCTCCGGGCTGAACCAGCTGTCCGATGGGGCGGCTCAGCTTGCGGCAGCGATTGCCCAGCTGAAGGAAGGGATTGCGGCAGCAGAGGCCATGACACCGGAGCAGCAGCAGGAGGCGGGAATTGACCTGGCAGCCATGCAGGCCCAGCTTGCGGAGCTGGAGGCCCAATATGCGGCCCTGGAGCAGCAGCTGGCCGGCATGGGCGCCCAGCTGGGCCAGGAGGGCCTGACCTTCGAGACACTGCCAACGGCCATCACTACCCTGGTGCAGAAGCAGGCACAGGTCAGCGCCGGGATCATGCAGATCGAGCAGGGCCTTGTCAGCATTGCAGAGGGGAAGACAACGGTCAACGATACCCTGGCCCAGCTTTCCAGAAGCCAGATCCTTGGCTCCATCCAGATGGGAAGCGCCCAGGCCCAGCTAACCAGCGGAGAGCAGCAGCTGGAAAGCGCACGGGAGGAATTTGAACAGCAGAGGGAATCTGCCTATGAGCAGGCCTCCCTGGACAGTGTCCTCACCCTGGATATGCTGAAGAATATCCTGACTGCCCAGAATTTTTCCATGCCGGCAGGCTATGTGACAGAAGACGGGCAGCAGTATCTGATACGGGTAGGGGATAAGGTGGCCGGAGTGGAGGCGCTGTCGGAGCTGGTACTGCTGGATATGCATATGGATGGGGTGAAGCCGGTGCGGCTTTCCGATGTGGCGGAGGTGACGCTCATCAGCAATGCGGATGAGGTTTATGCCAGTATGAACGGCAATTCCGCTGTCATGCTGTCCATTGAGAAGCAGACCGGCTATTCCACCGGCGACGTGACGGACCGTGTGCTGGAGCGGGTGGAGAAGCTGGCGGCAGAGGAAGAGGGGCTTCACATTACCACCCTGATGGATCAGGGGATCTACATTGATCTGATTGTGGATTCCGTGCTGCAGAATATTGTGATCGGCGGCATTCTGGCCATATTGATCCTGCTGGTATTTTTGAAGGATATCCGCCCCACTGTGGTTATTGCCTGCGCCATTCCGGTCAGTGTGATTTTTGCAGTGGTGCTGATGTATTTTTCCGGAATCACCTTAAATGTAATTTCACTGTCAGGCCTTGCCCTGGGAATTGGTATGCTGGTGGATAATTCCATTGTGGTGATTGAAAATATATACCGGCTGCGGAGCCTGGGAGAGTCCCCCAAGAGAGCGGCAGTGGAGGGGGCAAAGCAGGTGACAGGAGCCATTGTCGCCTCTACCCTGACTACTATTTGCGTGTTTGCGCCGATCATTTTCACAGAGGGAATTACAAGGCAGCTCTTTGTGGATATGGGATTGACCATTGCCTATTCGCTGCTGGCCAGCCTGATGATTGCCCTGACCTTTGTGCCCATGATGGCCAGCGGGGTAATGAAGAAGGCCACAGAGAAGAAGCATCCCGTTTTTGACCGTGTGGTTGAAGGCTACGGCAGAGTTCTGAAGGTATTGCTGCGATTTAAAGTCGTTGTTTTCCTGGCAGTGCTTGTGCTGCTGGGAGGCAGTATTTTCGGAGCCCTTTCCAATGGAACCTCCTTCATGCCGGCCATGGAGAGCCCCCAGCTGTCTGTGACATTGACGCCCCCGGAGGATGCAGAGCTGTCTGAGGCAGCAGAGCTTTCGGAGGAAGCGATGAAGCGTATTTCCAAGCTGGAGGATGTGGATACCATCGGGGCCATGGCAGGAGGCGGCGGCATTATGGGCATGGGCGGCGATGGCACCACCATCAGCATGTATGTGATCCTCAAGGAGAAACCCCAGCTTTCCAATGCCCAGATTACCAGGGAGATTCAGCAGTGCACTGCTGATATGGAGTGTGAGGTGTCGGTGGATTCCTCGGCCATGGATATCAGTATGCTGGGGGGAAGCGGGCTGTCTGTCCAGATCAAGGGGCGGGACCTGGAGAAAATGCAGGAAATTGCCAGGGATGTGGCTGCCATTGTGGAACAGACCGAGGGCACCTATGAGGTATCCGACGGCCTGGAGGAGACAACACCCCAGCTGAAGATCTCTGTGGATAAGGCGAAGGCAGCGGCCTATAATATGACGGTAGCCCAGGTGTTCCAGCTGGTGAGCCAGCAGGTGGCGGATGCCAGCCAGGCAACCACTGTTTCTACGGATCTTGCTGATTATGAGGTATATGTATCCGAGGGGACAAATGAGGAGCTTGACCGGAGAGATATCAAGGCGCTGACCTTTTCCTATACGAATCAGGAGGGGGAGGAGGAAGAGATTCCGCTGAGCAGGATTGCCACCTTTGAGGATGCGGAGGGCCTAAGCGCCATCAACCGGGATGCCCAGGAGCGGTACATCACAGTGTCCGCCAAGGTGGATGAGGAGCACAATGTAGGCCTGGTGTCCAGAGAGCTGCAGCAGGCCCTGAACAAGTATGACTGCCCGGATGGATACACCCTGGAGATGACAGGGGAGGATGAGACCATCAATGAGGCCATGGAGCAGCTGATGCTGATGCTGATTCTGGCGGTGGTATTCGTATACCTGATCATGGTGGCGCAGTTCCAGTCTCTGCTGTCGCCCTTTATTATCATGTTCACGATCCCCCTGGCCTTTACCGGCGGCTTTCTGGCTCTGTTCCTCACGGGCAGCGAGGTCAGTGTCATTGCCCTTTTAGGCTTTGTTATGCTGGCGGGTATCATTGTAAACAACGGGATTGTGCTGGTGGACTACACCAATCAGCTGCGCAGGGAGGGCCTGGGCAAGAAGGAGGCTATCGTAGAGGCTGGAAAGACCCGTGTCCGTCCCATTCTAATGACTGCCCTGACTACGATTGTGGCAATGTTTATCATGGCCCTTGGCCTGGACAGCGGCTCGGAAATGATGCAGCCCATGGCGCTGGTGGTGGTGGGCGGCCTGATTTACGGCACACTGCTGACTTTGATTGTAGTGCCCTGTATTTACGATGCATTTCACCGGGACAGGAGTATGGTGGAGGAAGAGATCTAGTACAGCGTTGCATTAATTTTGAAGTAAAGCAGGCATCCATGGGAGGGAGTACCTATGAAAAAAAACGGGAACAGGAGGCGCGGCCGGCTCATAAAGCGGTTCCTGCTGGGAACCGCCGGCGTAATGTTCCTCTTGGCAGTCTCTGTCGCAGGCTTTTTCGGCGTGAAGGGCTACCAGATGTATCAGGAGGCAGTGGCGGAAAGGCCTATTTCGGAAATCGTGGAAAACATCAGGAGCCAGGAGGGATTTACGGCTTATGATGAGCTGCCCCAGATCTATATTGACGCAGTGATTGCTGCGGAGGATAAGCGTTTTGAAAGCCATTGGGGGATTGATTTTTTGGCCATTGCCCGGGCTGCCTGGAAAGACCTGATCACCCTGTCCTTCAAGGAGGGAGGCAGTACGATTACACAGCAGATTGCCAAAAACCAGCTGTTTACCCAGGAAAAAAGGATTGAGCGGAAGGCGGCGGAGGTATTTGCCGCATTCGCACTGGAGAAGGAGTGCAGCAAAAAGGAACTGTTTGAAATGTATGTAAATTCCATTTATTTTGGCAGCGGATATTATGGGATCCATGATGCTGCACAGGGATATTTTGGCAAAACCCCTCAGGAGCTGACAGACTATGAGTGTGTCCTCCTGGCAGGGCTTCCCAATGCCCCTTCGGTCTATTCCCTCAACAATAGTATGGAGCTGGCCACAAGGCGGATGGCTGTTGTTCTGGAGCGGATGGTCAAGTGTGACAAGCTTACGGCCCGGGAGGCGGAAGAGCTGTTAAAGGGAAACCCGGCCGGGGGATGAGCTGCTAAAGGGAAACTTGGCCGGGGGGTGAGGGGGAAGAGTTATGCAGGAAGGATTCTCAGAGCGTGCAGTTGCCGGGATTAAAAAATCATGTTAGAATAAGCATGCAAGGAGGGAAAGGCCGTGGGGAATTATTTGAATCCGGGGAATAGTGGTTTTTTGAGTATTCGGAATGATACCTATATGGATAAGAGCGGAATGATTGCTTTGATCAACGAAACCATCAATACGCCAAGACGATTGACCTGTGTCAGCCGTCCCCGCCGTTTTGGCAAGTCTTTTGCTGCACAGATGCTGTGTGCCTATTATGACAGAAGCTGTGATTCATCAGCGTTATTTGAGGATTTGGAGATTGCCGGGAATCCGAAGTATATCGATTCCTACCAGAAACATTTGAATCAATACGATGTAATCTATCTGGATATGACAGCTGTAATCGGGGAGACCTCGTTGAAGGATCTGGTAGCTTTTATTAAGCGGAACGTGGTTGCAGAGTTAAAGGAGGCGTATCCTGCGGTAAAGGTTGCAGAGGGATTTGTATCCACATTAGCAAATACCGTTAAGCTGACGGGGAATAAAATCGTTATGATCATTGACGAGTGGGATGCACCCATTCGTGAGGCCAAAGATGATTCGGGGATACAGAGGGAATATCTGGAATTTTTGCGTGCTCTTTTTAAAAACAGTGGTGCGACAGCCAAAGTATTTGCGGCAGCCTACATGACAGGAATACTCCCGATCAAAAAGGATGGTTCGCAATCTGCAATTTCAGATTTTAAAGAGTTCACGATTGTAAATCCGGGAAAGCTTGCAGAGTATGTTGGATTTACCGAGGAGGAGGTGCGCAGGCTTTGTGAGGAAGCGGATATTGATTTTTCTTTGATGAAGCAATGGTATGACGGATATACATTAGAAGGGAAATCAATCTATAATCCGAATGCGGTCATGGAGGCCTTGCGCAATCGTGCATTTGCTTCTTACTGGACAGAGACATCTGCGTCCAAAAGCCTGATGGAGTATATCAGCCTTGATTTTGACGGACTGTCGAAAACGATGGCAGAGCTTCTTGGCGGAGTGGATGTTCTGGTAGATACCTTTGGTTTTGCCAATGACCTGGTTACATTCCGGGATAAGAATGATGTGCTGATCCTGCTGATCCACCTGGGATATCTTGCCTATGATAAGGAGACAGAGACGGCTCATATTCCCAACGAAGAGATTCGGCTGGAATTTGCCAAGGCGATCCGCCGGATTAAGCGAAATGACACAATCCGGCGCGTACAGGAGAGTGACCAGCTGATCCTGGATACGGTTCAGGGGAATGAAGCGGCAGTGGCGGAGCAAATCGAAAGGATTCATGGGGAGGAAACGTCTCCATTGTTCTATAACGACGAGCAGGCACTGCGCAGTGTGGTTAAGCTGGCTTATTTCAGCTACAGAGACCATTATATAAAATTTGAGGAGCTGCCTTCCGGAGACGGATATGTGGATCTTGTATATCTGCCAAAAAAGCTGTCCCCACTGCCAGCCCTGGTTATTGAACTAAAATGGAACCAGTCCGCAGCGGGGGCAATCGCCCAGATTAAGGCCAGAAGGTACCCCAAGGTCATACAGGATTACGGCGGAGAGATTCTGCTGGTGGGGATTTCCTATGACAGGGAGGCAAAGGGGCAGAAACGAAAGCATACCTGTATCATTGAAAGGGCTTGATATAATACAGGCAAAAGGCGACTTTCAGGAAGGATTTATTCCAAATGCCTGCAGCAGCAGGAAGACCCGAAGGAGACCCATAATCTGTATGGGCTGCCGGAGTATGTACAGATTCAGCAGATTCTGCCCCAGAAGATGCTGGATTGGCTGATTCATACCTCAGATGTGGTGCCCATGGAAGGGAGAGGATAGTATTATGCAAAAAAAACCAAACGTAATCCTGATGTTTATCGATGACCTGGGCTATGGGGATTTGTCCTGCTACAATGAGAATTCCAAGATCCATACCCCCAATATCGACGCCCTGGCTGCCCGGGGCGTGAAGCTGACTGACTGCCATGCTACTTCGGCTTTATGCACGCCCTCCCGGTACGGCCTGCTGACCGGCCGCTACAACTGGCGTTCCAGACTGAAGGCCGGAGTTCTTCCCGGCGGGGCGCCGCCCCTGATCGAGGAGGGCCGCAGCACGCTGGGCACATTGTTCCAAAGCCAGGGGTATTTTACGGCCGCGGTAGGGAAGTGGCATCAGGGTCTGGGCTGGGAACGGACGGAGATTGACGGTGAGAAATACGGGATTGGGGAAGAGGTGAAGGAGAAGCTGAAGGATCCCCGGGCGGCAGGGTTTATGCTGGATGGCATGAATATTGATTTTACCAAACCCCTGAAGGTGAGTCCCAATGACTATGGCTTTGATTACTTTTTCGGCACTGCGGCTTCCCTGGACCAGCCGCCCTACGTGTACATAGAGAACCGGAAGGCTCTGGCAGTGCCGGACCACATTACCGGGGTATTCCCCCTGGACCGAAAGGATGCCACCCAGCAGGAGCTGTGGCAGAGGGGACCGACTGCACCGGGATTTGATTTTGAGGCAGTGATTGGGGATATGCATAACAAGGTATTGGAGCTGATTGAGGAGCATGCCAAAGAGCCCTTTTTCATCTATTATCCAACCCATGCAGTCCACGGGCCTCTGCTTCCGCCGGAGGGGTTTCGTGGAAAGAGCGGCCTGAATGTGTACGCTGACATAGTGCTTTATCTGGATTCCCTGGTGGGAACCCTGGTGGAGAAGCTGAAGGAGGAGGGGATTCTGGACAATACCATGATTATTTTTGCCAGCGACAATGGCTGCAGCGGTGTGGCAGATTACCCATTCCTGAAAAGCCATGGCCACAATCCCAGCTATGTATTCCGGGGGAAGAAGGCGGACATTTATGAAGGGGGCCACCGGATCCCGGCAATTATCTCCTGGCCCGGCCACTATGAGAACGGGGGAAGCTGCGGGGAGATGGCCTGCCTGTCGGATCTGTATGCTACCTTTTCCGAGATTCTGGGGGTGGAGATTCCGGATAATGCGGCGGAGGATTCCATCAGCCTGATTCCGGCCCTGGAGGGAGCGGGCAGCGTCCGCCATTCGGTGGTGCATTCCTCTGGAAACGGAAGCTTCTCCCTGCGGACGAAGGAGTGGAAGCTGGAGCTGTGCAGTGACAGCGGCAGCGGCGGCGTGCTGGGAGGGGAGGATGAGCCCTCCTGCACCAGGGAGGTGCCCTATCAGCTGTATCACCTTGCCAGAGATATCGGGGAACAGCACAACAGGGCTGCCGGGAACCGGGAGCAATGCCTTGCCATGGCAGAGGAGCTTTTGGACATCATTGAGCGGGGGCGTACCACAGAAGGGGCTGTCCAGGAAAATGCAGGCATGGATGCCTGGGAGCAGCTGAACGGGGTGAAGGAAATGATGGAGAAGATGGAGGATTCCATGTCAGAGATATCATAAAGAGGGCCAATGGGGCGGTGCACAGCGGAAGGCGTATGTGCATCGCCCGTGCTGCTTTATCACTTCATTTTTTGAATCTTGAAAGATAAGCTCAAAAAGAAAAATATTTTGCAAAATACAAAGCTCTATGCTATAATTATTTTATTCGTTTTACACAGTTATCTTATACACTTCATACGGGAATCCCGAATATTTCACTTTTTTATGCTGATATTGTGAGCTGGAACAGTTGAGGAAAATGAAAAAATCAAGTATAATCAAGGGAGGAAAGTCTATGGCAAAACACATAGCATGGCATAAGATGTATTTTGGATGGAAGCGATTGCGGACAAATCGTAAGTACAAGGATCGCTTATTTCGATTTTTGTTTCAGGAAAAGAAGGATCTTTTGGACCTTTACAATGCAGTGAACGAAAGCTTTTATACGGATCCAAATGAGCTGGAAATTATTACTCTGGACGATGTGATTTTCATGAAGATGAAAAATGATCTGTCCTTTATGATTTCAGATCAGTTGAACCTGTATGAGCATCAGAGCACCTTTTCACCAAATATGCCTTTAAGAGGGCTGCTGTATTTTGCACGGCAATATGAAGGGCTGATTGTCCAGCGGAAGGATAATATGTATGGCTCTAAGCTCGTAATGCTTCCTACGCCAAAATATGTTGTTTTTTATAATGGAAAGGACAGGCAGGAGGACAAAAGCGAGCTGTTATTGTCAGATGCCTTTGAGGCGGGACCTGGAAGCGGATGCCTGGAGTGCCGGGCTTTGATGCTTAACATTAATCGTGGGCATAATAAAGAATTGATGGAAAGGTGCCGGCGGTTATGGGAGTATTCTGAGTTTGTGTCTGAGGTCAATGAGAACCTGAGGCAGAATATGTCACCGAAGACTGCTATTATGAAGGCCATAGATACCTGTATCCAAAGTGGGATATTGGAAGATGTCCTGTTAAAGAATCGGGCGGAGGTGCTGCATATGCTGCTGACAGAGTATGATGAGAAGAAACATATGAGAGATACCTATAAAGAAGGGTATGATGAGGGGAAACAGGCAGGCTACAGCGAGGGGAAACAGGCAGGCTACAGCGAGGGGGAGCAGGCAATATTGGAGAAGTTGGTTCAAAGGAAGCTGCAGCAAGGGAAGAAAGCAGAGGTGATTGCCCAGGAGCTTGAGCTTGAGATCGAGGTAGTCAGGAAAATAATGACGCGTACAGAATGAATTTCAGGAGATATCTATGTTTGGAAAAAAGAAGACAGAAAAGAAAACCTACGACAGAGAAAACCAGCGGCCGGTTTTGAAATGCAGCATCTGCAACGGAGAGCAGGTGGCGGGCTTTGAGGATATCCGTACCGGCCGGTTTGAGGAAGTGATGTTCATTCAAAGTGACAAGGACCTCCATACATTTATGGAAATGTATGGGGTCGACAATGTCACCAAGAAATATTGACATCCCGCTTACCACAGGTTCATCAGCCGCTGGGCAATGAGGCTTACGCCTGTAATGCCGGCCCAGCAGCACAGTCCCATGATAATGGGCTTTCCGCCGCTTTTCACCAGCTTGACAATGTTGGTATTCAGGCCAATGGCAGCCATGGCCATGATGATAAAAAAGTGGCTCAGGCTTTTTAAGGGCGCAAATGCACTGGCAGATACCCCGAACTGCACGGCAACTGTGGTAATCACAGAGGCAGCCACAAAGAACAGGATGAAGAAGGGGAATATTTTCCGAAAATTCACCTTCTGTGAGGCGTTCCCAGGCTGCTTCATCCGGAAGAAGGCCAGAAACAGGGTAATGGGGATAATGGCCAGGGTCCGTGTGAGCTTTACGGTAACTGCCTTATCCAGCGTCTGGGAGCCCAGCTGGTACATGGAATCCCAGGTGGAGGCTGCGGCAGTTACGGAAGAGGTGTCATTGATGGCCGTTCCTGCAAAGATGCCAAAGGCCTCGCCGCTGGTGGACTGAAAGCCCAGCCAGGCGCCCAGGGCCGGGAAGATCAGGGCGGCCAGGACATTGAAGAAAAATATGACGGAGATGGCCTGGGCTACTTCCTCGTCGTCAGCGTCAATGACAGAGGCAGTGGCAGCAATGGCGGAGCCGCCGCAGATGGAGGAGCCCACCCCCACCAAAGTGGATATTTTGGATGGGATATGCAGTAATTTCTTCAGGATTGCAGCGATTACCAGGGATATGGTGATGGTGGACACAATGATGGGCAGGGACTGGCTGCCGGTTTCCAGGATCACATTCAGGTTCAGGCCAAAGCCCAAAAGGATGACGGCCCACTGCAGGATTTTTTTGGATGTAAAGGTGATACCTGGCAGGAGGGCGTCTTTTTGTTTGAGGAAAACGGCCAGGAGCATTCCGATCAGGATTGCAAATACGGCGCCTCCGATAACCGGAAACTGCTTTCCGAGAAAATAGCTGGGGACGGCAATGCACAGGCAGAGCAGAAGCCCCTTCCAGAGTGTTTTGATCTGCTTCATGTTCAGTTTTGACCTCCTTCATGTTCTTGTGTTGATTATAAAGCAAGATGCAAATGAATGGAAATTATGAATCGTGATAAAAGGATAATAAAATCTTATGGTATGCAGGGGGAGATTCGGGGGGACAGGATTTTTCCTGTGGGTAAGAAAAAATTTCCCCCTCCGGGAAAGAACTGTGGTATACTAAAAAAGGCTCCCCGCAGGCCATTGGCAGGGGAAATCAAAAATGAAAAGGAGAGGAAGCAATGAGCACAAATTTATTCCAGGAAAATCCGGCAAGAGTTGAGGGAATCTGCCTGCAGATGTATTCCTTTATGGATGGGAACAACAATGACACCAGGGAGAACCTGAAGGCAGCCGCCCGGATGGGTTATGACGGCGTGGAGCTGTTTGGCATGAATCTGGAGGTTCCGGCTGAGGAGATGAAGCAGCTGCTGGAGGAGTATGGGCTTACTCCGGTTTCCATGCATGTGAATGCAGATCAGATCCTGACCTATCTGCCCTATGCCAAGACCCTTGGCATGCGATTTATCGGGATTGGCATGCATCCCATGATGAACGAGGCGGAGGTACATGCATTTGCGGCAAAGCTGAACGAGCTGGGGGAGGCCTGCGGCAGAGAAGGGCTTATGGTTACCTACCACAACCACACCCAGGAATTCGGAAGCTACGGGGAGAAGCGCATCATTGACATCCTCATGGAGGAGACCAATCCGGAGCACGTGGGCTTTGAGCTGGATGCAGGCTGGTGTGCAGCTGCCGGTGTGGATCCCATTGCCTTTGTCAAGGAAAAGAGCGGAAGGATCCGTCTCATCCATATCAAGGAGAGCAGCGAGGCCATTGGGCCCCAGCCCTTTATGGATTGGGAGAGCATTGAGAAGGACGAGAACGGCAGACCGGTCTTTACACCGGAAATGACTGCTGAGATGGAGCGCCAGAAGAAGATCAACTGCGGGGCAGGAGAGGGCCTGGTGGACTGGAAGGCATTAAAGGAGACAGCGGACGCACAGGGCTGCGCGGCCTATATTGTGGAGCGGGAATACAGCTACCAGGGGACGCGGCTGGAGTGTCTGCAGGCGGATATTGACCAATACCGGAAGCAGCTTGCAGATTGACAGACAGCCCATGTCTGTGCCGAAGAATGCAGCACACTGTTGGACGGATTTTTGGGACAAAACAGGGGAAAATACATACGGCGGCCGGGGATTTCTGGCTGCCGTTTTTCAGCTTGTAGGATGATGCTGGAATGGCGGATCAGAGGGTAAAATGGTTGGCGGAGGAGGCAGTAAAATAGATGGAGGATTATGATGGCAAAACTGGAGGAAAAGGATCTGAAAAATATTCCCGGTGTGGGAAAGAACATGGAACAGCATTTTTTTAATATCGGGATCCATACCATAGACGACCTGGTGGGAGCAGATCCGGAGGAATTGTATGAGAAGGACTGTCTGTTCAAGGGCTTCCGGGACGACCGGTGCGTTCTGTATGTGTACCGCCTGGCGGTATATTATGCCAACAACCAGGTGCATGACCCGGACAAGCTGAAATGGTGGAACTGGAGGGATGTATGATTACATATAGAAGGATACTTGATGAAGAATTGAACCTGGGGCTGTTTGGGGATTTTATCCGCCGTCAGGTGGTGGTGGACTGTCTGCGTCAGGTGGAGGGAAAATGGGTCGTGAAGGCAGACCCCTTTATTGACGACTGGTCCAAGGAGGACTATGAGGTGCTGGCGGCCTGCCTTAAGAATACCCTTAAGACCGGGGGCTTTGTGTATGGAGCCTTCCTTGAGAACCGTTTGAAGGGCTTTGTTTCCGTGGAGGCAGAGCTTTTTGGCGGGGAGAACCGGTATCTGGACCTTACCAGCATCCATGTATCCCAGGATATGAGAAGGAGCGGGATCGGACGGGAGCTTTTTGCGGCGGCAAAGGGCTGGGCCAGGGAACAGGGAGCCAGGAAGCTGTATATATCAGCCCATTCTGCTGTGGAGAGCCAGAGATTTTATCAGTCCATGGGCTGTGGGGAGGCAATGGAGTACAACAAGAAGCATGTGGAGGCAGAGCCCTATGACTGTCAGCTGGAATGTGTACTGTGAGGGGATTTTAACCGCTGAATGAAGAAAAATGAAGGAGAAGCGATAATTTTGCTGTATTCTTTGCCGATCTATGCTATAATTCAATAAGGTAATTCCCAAAAGCGGAATTTCCGGAAGGAAAAAAAGAAGGAGTATTTGTATAATGGAAAAAAGAGAACGATTATCATCCCGGATCGGGTTTATCCTGATCTCTGTGGGATGCGCGGTTGGCCTGGGAAATGTCTGGCGTTTCCCCTACATCACAGGAAAGTACGGCGGGGCGGCCTTTGTGCTGATCTATCTGGGATTCCTGGCAATCCTGGGACTGCCCATCATGGTAATGGAATTTTCTGTGGGCCGGGCCAGCCAGCGGTCGGCAGCCAGAAGCTTTCATGTATTGGAGCCAAAGGGCAGTAAGTGGCATATTGCCAGCTGGCTGATTATGGCTGGAAATTATGTGCTGATGATGTTTTACACCACAGTAGCCGGATGGATGCTGATCTATATCAAGAAAATGGTTGCCGGTGAATTTGCCCAAGAGACGGTGGACACCGGGGCGGTGTTCAACGAGATGCTGGGCTCTCCCACAGGCATGGTAGGCGGAATGCTTGTGGTGGTGGTTCTGGGAACCTTGGTCTGCAGTATCGGCCTGCAGAAGGGCGTGGAGCGCATCACAAAATGGATGATGAGCCTGCTGTTTGTGATTCTGCTGGTGCTCTGTGTCCGCAGCGTGACCCTGCCGGGAGCCGGGGAGGGGCTGGCCTTCTACCTGGTGCCTGATTTTTCCAAGATTACTGAGGCTGGGATCGGAAATGTACTCTACGCTGCCATGGGACAGGCATTTTTCACCCTGAGCCTGGGCATTGGGGCCATGGCGATCTTCGGAAGCTATGTAAATCGGGAGCGTTCCCTGACCGGAGAGGCCCTGAATGTCTGCGTGCTGGATACCGTAGTGGCATTTCTGGCTGGCCTGATTATCTTTCCGGCCTGCTTTGCCTTTGACGTGAATCCGGGAGAGGGCCCTGGCCTGGTGTTTGTAACACTGCCCAATATCTTCCAGCAGATGGCAGGAGGACGCATCTTTGGAACGCTGTTTTTTGTATTTATGAGCTTTGCAGCCCTGTCCACAGTGATTGCCGTTTTCCAGAACATTATCAGCTTTTATCAGGATCTGCTGGGCTTTGGCAAGCGCAAGGCAGCCATTGTCAACGGGATTGTCATTGCAATCTTAAGTATTCCCTGTGCTCTGGGCTTTAACCTGTGGAGCGGGGTGCAGCCCCTGGGCTTTGACATCCAGGGCTTTGAGGATTTTATTATCTCCAACAACATCCTGCCCATCGGCAGCCTCATCTACCTGGTATTCTGTACCTGGCGTTACGGCTGGGGCTGGAAGAAGTTTACAGAGGAGGCCGATTCCGGCAAGGGATTGAAGTTCCCCAAATGGTCCAGGGTCTATGTGGCTTATATCCTTCCGGTCATTGTGCTGGTGATCTTTGTGATGGGATATCTGCAGGCCTTTGGAGGCAGGTAATAAGCTTGAGTTCGTTTTGATCTATTTCAGGTCCAGCCTGGCAAATGCATCCGCAAAGGCATTGTTGATGGGTTCTTTTGCCTCCTGGGCCTGTTTTTTCATGTAGTTGTTCACATCCCGCTTGTTGACGCCCTTTCCCTCCCGGGCCCGGCGTTCCTCAAAGGCTTTCATTTTCTCCTTGTGGCCGCAGACGCAGACAAAGCGCTGCCCGTCTCCCTTGCCCACAAGCTCCATCTTCTTGTGGCAGACCGGGCAGCGGGCATTGGTGCGGCGGGAGATGGTCTCCCGGCAGCCGCAGGCCCGGTCCTGGCAGACCAGAAGCTTCCCGTGCCTGCCATTGACCTCCAGCATGAATTTCCCGCACTGGGGACATTTGGTGCGGGTCATGTTGTCATGGCGGAAGCTGCCGTCAGCAGCTTTGATCTCCTGAATCAGGACTTTTGTGTAAGCTGCAATCTCCTCCATGAATGATTGGCCGGATTCCCGGCCCTGGGCAATGGCGCCCAGCCGCAGCTCCCAGGCAGCCGTCAGGGCCGGACTCTTCAGATCCTGGGGCACCAGCTTCAGGAGCTGGGTTCCCTTGGAGGTGATGTGGATCTCATTTCCCTTTTTCTCCATCAGGAAGCCGGAAAAGAGCTTTTCGATGATATCTGCGCGGGTGGCCACAGTTCCCAGGCCCCCGGTCTCACTCAGGGCTTTCGCAAAGGCCTGGTTGTCCTGATCCATGTATTTTGCCGGGTGTTCCATGGCAGCGATGAGGGTGCCTTCCGTGAAACGGGCAGGGGGCTTTGTCCTGCCCTCGGTTATGGTTAAGGACCGGACGGGAAGGAGGTCCCCCTTTTTCAGGGCGGATAGATCCGCCTGCTGCGTCTGGTTCTGGGGAGCATCCGCATCCCCATCCTCCTCCAACAGCATGAAATCCTCTGTCTCCTCATAGGCCTGCCGCCATCCGGGGACTGTTTGGACCGCAGCCCTGGCAGTGAAGGTCTCCGTTCCCAGGACAGCCGTTACCGTGGTGTCCTCGGACTGGCTGGGCGGGCAGAGCACTGCCAGGAAACGGCGCACTACCAGGTCATACAGCTTCCGCTCCTCATTGGTCATATGATCCAGCTGGACAAACTGCTCGGTGGGGATAATGGCATGGTGGTCAGATACCTTTTTATTGTCCACAACATTCTTATTGGGGGAAAGCTTTTGCTGGGAAAGCCTTCCGGCCAGCTTGCGGTAGGGCCCCACGGCGCAGACAGAAAGCCGCTCCGGCAGGGTTGGAACCATGTCCTCGGTGAGGTGGCGGGAATCCGTCCGGGGATAGGTCAGTACCTTGTGGTTCTCATAAAGGCGCTGCATGATGTTCAGAGTCTCCTTGGGGGAAAATCCGAACCGGGCATTGGCCTCCCGCTGCAGCGCCGTCAGGTCATAGAGGGCCGGGGCTGGGGTGAGCCTGGTCCTGCGGGTAAGCTCTGTAATCTTCAGGGATGCCGAGGAGGCCTCCCTTTGGATGGCTTCTGCCTTTTCTCTATGAAAGGTCCTGGCAGAGCCGTTTTTGTCTGTCCAGGCAAAGGAGATTCCGCCGGCAGAGGCGCGCAGGCCGTAGTAGGGGGCAGGAGTAAAGCCCCGAATCTCCTCCTCCCGGGCAGCAATCATGGCCAGGGTGGGAGTCTGCACCCGGCCGCAGGAGAGCTGGGCGTTATATTTGCAGGTCAGGGCACGGGTGGCATTGATGCCGACCACCCAGTCGGACTGGGCCCGGGCAACGGCGGCATGAAAGAGGTTCTCATAATCCTTTCCAGGCTTCAGATGAGCGAAGCCCTCCCGGATGGCCTTGTCTGTGACAGAGGAGATCCACAGGCGCTTCAGGGGCTTTCGGCAGCCGGCCATTTCCAGGATCCAGCGGGCCACCAGCTCCCCCTCCCGGCCGGCGTCACAGGCATTCACAATCTCAGCCACATCCTTCCGGCCAATCAGCTCCTTGATTGCCGAGAACTGCCGGCCGGACTGCCGGATGACCACCAGCTTCCATTGGGCGGGAAGCATGGGCAGGGTGTCCAGGCTCCAGGTCTGGTATTCCTTTCCGTATTCCTCAGGATCTGCCAATGTCACCAGATGGCCCAGGGCCCAGGTGACGATGTAGCGTTCTCCCTCCAGATAGGCAGTTGTCTTTTTCTTACAGTGAAGCACCCGGGCGATGTCCCGGGCAACGGATGGTTTTTCTGCGATGACCAGTGTTTTAGATGCCATAAATAATCCTCCTGAATACGTCTTACAAGCAGCCCGTCTGTGGGGCTATTCCCATTATATTCGTATCTGTCCGGGAAATCAATAATTCTGGAGAAAAACAGTTGCCGAACTTAGGGAAAGGAGATATAATAAGCCGAATGAAAGAAATGGGGATTACAAAAAAGGAGGAAATCATGAGTATTTGTTATCGGACAGAGGAACGGGTTTTTCAGCTGGATACACCAGGCAGCAGCTATCTCATGGGGCTTGTGGATGAGGAGGGCTTTGTGGGCCACATCTATTATGGAAGAAAACTGGGCGGGGACGACCTGCGCTATCTGCTGCGGACAGAGGAGCGCCCCTTTGTGCCTGGAAAGAATAACCGGGAGCGGAATGCATTTCTGGATTCCTTTCCCATGGAATACCCGGGAAGCGGCAGCGGGGATTACCGGGAGGGAGCCATTGAGGTGCGCACCAGAGGCGGCCACCAGGTGGTAATGCCGCTGTATAGGAGCCATAAGATTTATCCGGGCAAGCCAGAGCTTCCCGGCCTTCCGGCAACCTTCGGCGGGGAGGAGGACTGCGATACCCTGGAGCTGGTGCTCTGGGATCAGGTGCTGAAGCTGGAGGCAGTACTGTATTACACGGCCTTCCGTAAGCTGGATGTCATTACAAGAAGCGTTCGGGTAAGAAACCAGGGAGGGGAAGAGCTGTATCTGACCAAGGTTATGTCCGTGGCCATGGACATGGACAACCGGGAGTATGATATGCTTACCCTCCATGGGGGCTGGGCCAGGGAGCGGAAGCTGCAGAGATGCCCGGTGGCTCTGGGGAAGCAGAGCACAGGTTCCATCCGGGGGGAATCCTCCCATCAGGAGCACCCCTTCCTGGCACTGGCGGAGAAGGGCTGCAGCCAGAAGCAGGGGGAGGTATACGCATTGAATTTTGTGTATTCCGGTAATTTCCTGGCTCAGACAGAGGGAAACCAGTTCGATTCCGTCCGGGTGATGATGGGAATCCACCCCCATCAGTTCTGCTGGAGACTGGAGCCGGGGGAGCAGTTCCAGGCACCGGAGGCTGTGCTGGTATATTCCTGCCAGGGCCTTGGCAAAATGACCAGAACCTTCCATGACCTCTACCGCAGCCACCTGCTCCGGGGGGAATATAAGGAGAAAAAGCGTCCCATTTTGCTGAACAGCTGGGAGGCTGCTTATTTTGATTTTAATACAGATACGCTGCTGAAGCTGGCCGGACAGGCTGCAGAGCTGGGAATCGAAATGCTGGTGATGGACGACGGCTGGTTTGGACGGCGCAATGACGACAATTCCAGCCTGGGGGACTGGGAGGTCAATGAGGAGAAGCTTTCAGGGGGGCTGAAATATCTGGTGGATCAGGTAAACCAGCTGGGCATGAAGTTTGGAATCTGGTTTGAGCCGGAAATGATCTCCCCGGATTCCGACCTGTTCCGGGAGCATCCGGACTGGGCCCTGCAGGTGCCGGGCAGGGGGCCCTCTCTCACCAGAAACCAGCTGGTGCTGGACTTAAGCCGGTCGGAGGTAGTGGACTGCATCTATGAAAAGGTGGCAAAGGTACTGAGAAGCGCCAACATTGAATATGTGAAATGGGATATGAACCGCCAGCTCAACGATATGGGCAGCATCGCGCTGCCTCCCGACAGGCAGGGAGAGCTGTATCACCGCTATGTGCTGGCTGTGTATGAGCTGCAGCGGAGAATGACCGAGGAATTTCCCCATATTTTATTGGAGAACTGCTCAGGCGGAGGCGGGCGGTATGATCCGGGAATGCTGTACTACAGTCCCCAGATCTGGTGCTCCGACGATACGGACGCAGTGGAGCGTCTGTCCATTCAGGAAGGGACGGCTATGATTTACCCGCTGTCCGCCATGGGCGCACATGTCTCGGACTGCCCCAACCACATCCTGGGGCGGACCACACCCTTTGCCACCAGAGGCTATGTGGCCCTGGCGGGAACCTTTGGCTATGAGCTGGATGTGGCCAGAATCTCAGAGGCGGACCGGGCCATGATTCCGGAACAGGTGGCCATGTATCACAAGTATAATGATCTGGTGCGGCAGGGAGATTATTACAGGCTCGCCTCCTATCAGGAGAATCATGGATACGACTGCTGGCAGGTGGTTTCCAAGGACAGAACCGAATGCCTGGTGACCTATATCCAGGTGCTGAGCAGGCCAAATGTGCGCAGCAGGCGGATTTTCCTGGAGGGACTTGCCCCTGACAGGCAGTATCAGATCGAAGGGGAGGAGAGAACCTACCGGGGAGATACCCTGATGTACGGAGGGCTTTTGATGAAGCCCATGCAGGGGGATTTCCAGGGAACATTGATATATTTGAAGATGGTATAGGAAAGTATACGATATAGAGAAATAACACAGGCCAAAAAGTACCAGGTTTGTGTTATTTTTCTATTGAAAATATGTTTCATAATATTTAATATATATATGTGAAACTTTTTTACATTTTATCACGTATAATATATGGAAGAGAAATAAAGGAAGAACGAAAGAGGAAGAAGCAATGCTATTTTCAAGCTTATCATTTATATTTATCTTTTTGCCAGCATTTTTGCTGGTTTATTACTGTACGCCGGCAAGATTCCGGAATGTATCGCTGCTTTTGGGAAGTATGGTGTTCTATGCCCTGGGAGAGCTTACCTATTTTCCGCTTCTGCTCCTTACGCTGCTGCTCAATTATTCTTCGGCTCTTCTGCTTCGGAAAATGCGGGGCGCCAGAAGAAAGGTAGTTCTCACTATCATGATGCTTTACGACTTTGGGATTCTGTTGGCATTTAAATATTTCACAGAAGCCATTCCTCTTGGAATCAGCTTTTATACCTTTCAGGTTGCGTCCTATGTGCTGGATGTGTATAAGAGAAAGATTCGGCCAACCGGTAATATTGTGGAGATGGGTACATACCTCTGTCTGTTCCCCCAGCTGATCGCAGGACCGATTATCCTGTATTCGGATATCATCAAGCAGATCCGTGAGCGGGAGTACAGAATGGGAAATCTGGAGGACGGATTAAAGACCTTTGTTTTGGGACTCTCCTCGAAGATACTGCTGGCGGATGTTATGGGAAAGCTGTGGAATGAGATCCATGTGGTGGGCTTTGAGAGCATTTCCACCCCCATGGCATGGCTTGGGGCAGCAGCATATTCGCTGGAGATTTTCTTTGACTTTAACGGGTATTCCCTGATGGCCATCGGACTTGGAAGAATCCTTGGCTTTTCCATTCCGAAGAATTTTGACAAGCCCTACCTGTCCCGTACTGTAAGCGAATTCTGGAGAAGATGGCACATTACCCTGGGCAGATGGTTTCGGGAGTATGTCTATATTCCCCTTGGAGGCAGCCGCGTGGGAACCGGAAGAGTGATCCTGAATCTTCTGGTTGTGTGGCTGTTTACCGGCGTATGGCATGGAAAGGGATGGAATTTTATTCTCTGGGGCGTATCTATTTGGTTTTTGGTTGTATTAGAAAAGCTTGGATTGGAAAAGATTATGAATAGGCATTTGATTCTTTCCAGAATTTACATGCTTCTCTATATACCGTTGAGCTGGATGCTCTTTGCCATCAATGACCTTGGGGATATCGGCGTGTATTTCACCAGACTGTTTCCGTTTTTCTCGGCAGCGGCCCTGGAGGAAGGGACGGCCTTTGCAAATATGGAGATTCTGGCGGACGCATGTCAGCGGTATGGAGGATTTTTTATTGCAGCCCTGATTCTGTGCCTGAGGCTGCCGTCAAAAATTTATGAAAAATATAAGGAAAAGGCATGGATGGTCTTGCTTCTGACGCTGCTGTTTGGAATGTCGGTCATGGGAATGATCAGAAATACAAGCAATCCGTTCCTGTATTTCCGGTTTTAGAGAGGAAAGCTTAAATGAAGAGAAAAAGAAAATGGTATCCTTTTTTTGTGATTATGGTCTGCGCTGTGATTGCCTTCTGGACAATCGTTCTTGTAGAAGGCTATGTGCTGGCTGCGGACGGAACCCTTGTGAAACGAGAGAAGGAGTTAAAGGTCCTGGCTGCGCTGCAGTCGGCAGCAGCCCAGGGGACGGAAGGGCTGTTCTTAGCCATGACAGAGGCAGAGGAGACCATTAAGACGGCCATGGCAGAGGCAGAGGAGACAATGGCAGGAACGGATACGCCCAAGGGAGAGCCCCTTCCGGAAGAGCCGCCCAAGGAGGAGCAGGAGCGGGAATTTACCCAGGTGGATATGAGCTATCTGGACGGCGCCCTGTTTATCGGGGATTCCCGGACATCCACCCTGGCGGAATATGCAGGCTGGGATCAGACGGATTTCTTCGTGGAATACGGCCTGACGATCTGGGATGTGATGGACGAACGCATTGCCAAAGATCCGGATACAGGCGGAACCATTACTGTGCGTGAGGGCCTGAGCCGGAAAAAATACGATAAGATCTACATTATGCTGGGCATCAATGAGCTGGGCAATGAGACAGCGGATATTTTCTATGAGCAGTATAAAACAGTGATTGATGAGATACGCACCCTGCAGCCTGAGGCAGTGATATTTGTGGAAAGCATTATGCACGTGTCGGAGGCAAAGGACAGGGAAGGAACCTACATCAACAATGAGGAAATCTATCGGAGAAACGACAAGATCAAGCTGCTGGCGGACAACAAGCATGTGTTCTGGCTGGATGTCAACGAGGTGTTTGACCAGGAGGGAACCGGGAAATTGAATCCCGACTACACAGGGGACGGGGTTCATCTGAAGGTAAAATGCATACCTATCTGGCGGGACTTTTTATTGAGCCATGGAATTGAATGACAGATGGTATTTTCTTTTTCCAGATTCTTTCCTATTCGTCCATGGGGCTGATTCTAATTTCTGCTTAAATAAAAGGATGGCGTTCATATAGTTTCATCAAACGCCATCCTTTATAGCTGAATTCGTCCCTTATATAACCTTTTCCTTTAATTCATATAAAGCTGTTTTATCTAAATCAAAATATAAAAGATCTTGCGCTTCTTCATACGAACACCATTTATATTCCAAATGCTCTTCAGATATGAGTATCTCGCATTCTTTATCAACTTTTGAAGCAAAACAATATACTGGTATTTCGCTGGTTTCACTACCCCAGCTTACTTGAGCTGCCTCAGAGAACTGATTTGCCGGCACAAAGCACATAGAGGTTAATGGAAATAATTTACCTGCTTCTATATTGGCTTCTTCTAAAGTCTCTCTCGCTGCGGCTTCAATTGGTGTTTCTTTATCTTCTCCGCCTCCTGCAATAAACTGCCAAATTTCCATATCTGCTCTTTTAAAAATACAATACTCTATTTCGTCCATTTCCTTTTTATATAATAGTACTAAGACATTAAACGCCGCCCTTGCCATAAATTCTTCCGTCCCTTTCTTTGCTATTTTAAAAAATGTTTCTATTTTTGTCAAGATAATGAATCAACATGAAGTCGTACTTCCCAAAGAACCATGCCGTATTTATGGGCGATACCCATTCTGCATTTGCGCCCATAATTTGCTTCCATGCCAACGTGTATACACATCAAATTTTCCAAGATATGCAAGGAGCTCCGGGTCAAACTCCTCCTCTCTGAAATAATCCAAAAGCAAATCTCTGACGTTAAATATTTCTTTGATTTCTCCAAAAACAAGGGAATTATTAAATGGTACATCTACCTCCCAAACTTTTCCCTGATAAGTAACCTGCACGAACCCTTTCTGCCGCTCCAGGGCGGAATATTTTTCCGGGTCTGTATATTTTCCTGACTGGTAGAAAAAGGAGAAGTCCCGGGGCGGCGCTCCCTCGTACCCTTTAACGCTGGAGATCCCTCTCTGCCAGGCCTGCCATTCCCAGCAGCTGTTAAAATCCATTTTTCCATCTAAGATGAGGAGCGTGTTTTCTTCAATTTCCTCAAAATCCGGCACATCCGTTCCCCACTCCTGTGCCAGCTCCCGGATCCCTGCCTGTAGACACTCCCGGATCTCTTCTGATTCATAATAAAAAGAGGAATCATAATAAACATTTTTTCCGTTATTTTGGGCTATTTCATCCCCCTTTTTGAAGCATGCATATGCGGCTGCCCGTACATTCTGCTTTTGAAACAGCTCATAAATCTGGCTCAATATCTGTAAATTATTCTCCTTGTTGTTTCCGGTAGTATGGCGGCTTTGTGCCTGGTATATCCGCATTGCCTTACAGGCTTCTATGATACTTGCCTTTACATCTTCCTTATCCATTCCGCCTGCATAATAATTGTGCATGAGCTTGTTGGACTGGTTCATTAATTCTTTGCCATTCTGGTCTGTCAGGCAGTTGGCCGGCATTTTAGAAATTTTGAAAAAATCATTATAATTTTCACTTGTAATTACTTCCTTCCGTATGCCCATGCTTTCATACATATCCTCTGTGATAACCAGAGAGCCTTCCGGTATGACATCCTTCACAGAACCCTTCCCTGTATTCTTCTGGAATTCTTCATTTTGCCTGTCAGAAGCCCCTGCGATATAGCTATTCCTGGAATCAGCAACGCCAACCACCATGGTTCCAACCATGTTAGATAAATCGACCATATTGATACCTCTTCTTTCTTAAAATATGAGGATGGCGTCCAGATATCTTATCAAACGCCATCCTTAGCTGTTTCTATTGGGTTATGGGTTACTTTGGCCGGACTCTTTTTGTTGAGATTGTATGCCTGGCGGCCTGCTGAGGCAATTAAAAATATCCTCGCCATAGGGAACATTGATATGCCCCTCTTCATCCATTTGATAAATGTTGCCATTATAGTTGAATTCGGCCCCTATTTCATAAGCCTGCCTGTTGTCTCCCTGGGTCATTCCAGAATAGGCGGCATCATAATGGTATTGCGGATAAACTCGCCCATTATTACTATAGAAAAAGGTATTTTCTTGTCCATCCACTATGATTTTGCAAATTCCAGGCTTAAAGCCCAATTCATCCAACATGGTTTGAACTTTTTCATAGCTGAGCTGGATCGAAATACCAGCCGTGGCAGCATCCCCTTTTTCGCAGCCAGCAGAGCGGAAAAAATCGATCCACTCTCCCATTTCAGCCATCACAATTCCATGGTGTAGCGCATAGTATGCTTCTGAACCGGCCAGGGAAAGCTTTTTTCCCTGACGAACATTCATTCCCCATATCCGCTCTTCTCCGCCATCTTTTGTTGTTATGCCATAGTATGCACCTGATTTGAGAGTCAAAACATTTTCAACCGCCTTGGGTTTTTCCAGCATTTCTTCCCCCATTTTTTCGATTTGGGAGATATGGCACATCTGGCCCTTTACGGTAAATTCCCCATTTGTCATCCCTTCTGCAAATGTAGACAAATAATCCCAGATGTCTTCCTTGCTTACTCCATTCTGGTTCTGTTGGAATGTGCCATTGCTTGTATAATTGGCAAACAAGGGGGAGCTCTCCTGCTGGCTAACGTAGGAATCCTTCTGATGGTTTTCTACATGCCGGCTCTTTGTGCCGGAACCCAGAAGCAGTTCCAGGGTGCTTTTCCTCATTTCCATTTCCCGAAGCCGCATTTGCTGTAGTGGATCCTGATGCTCTGTAATATTCAAATCATTAATTCCCATTTTCGTCCCCTTCTAAAAAAAGAATCCTGTTTTGCAGGATTCCCCGCCTGCGGCGGATTGCTTTAGCGATATATTTCCTCTCCGCCGCAGTGCGATCCCGCCCGGAGGGCTTTTTGTGATATAGGAAATCCAGAGGAATTTCCTATATCACAAGAAATATAACGGCATTATCTGGAAAAAAGCAATAGGTCTTGCAGAATGTGACCGCTCATTGCAGAAAATGACACGAAAAAAGATTTGCTTATCACAAATTTTTTTTCGTGTAGGGTAATAGAATTGAAACATAGAATTCCTTTTCATCATTTTGGAATACATAAGAACCGTGATACTTTGTTATAACATCTATAACGTTTTTGATACCAATCCCATGCTCCTCTATGTTCTGTGTCTTTGACGTCTGTACTTCTCCATTCCGGGTAACAAGCTCGCCAGAATATGTATTTTTTACAGATATAATAATATTTTCGGCCTCTTTTACAAACTTCAGTTTGACTACCTTTTTCCCTGTGCATGTTTCACATGCCTCAATTGCATTGCACAGCAAATTCGATAAAATAATAACGATATCCTCATCACAAATATTTATGTTTGATAAATCGTTCATCTTGCAGGTAAACAGGATGTTTTTATCCAGCATTTCGCGATACTTGGTGTTTAAAATTGCATCTACAATGACATGATTTGTCTTAATAGAATCCAATTCTGTACTCAAATTACCACTTACCCTGTTCACATATTCCGCGGCCTGGTCATAGTTCTTTGCAGCTAATAATGACTCAATACATAGAATCTGATTTTTATATTCATGGGTTCTTTTCCGCTGTTTGATAAGATTTTCGGAAATGGATCGGTACATATCCGTTTGATTTTTGACCTCCATTTGAAATATCTTACTTTCACGAATTTTGATCTCCCGCTTCACAATGGCATTCATCAAATAAAATACAATAATGTTCATACCTGCCAGGCATAATGCGATAACCAAGAATACACTTTCTTGATTCTGGTTTTTCATATTACCGGACGTGGCAATCAAAGCGATAATTGTGAATATTGTAAATATCGGAAAAAACATAAATTGAAGCCAATCCGTATGTACTAAAACATCCGGAGACTTCCCACCAATCTTTTTTTTGATCATTAAAACTACTAAGAAGAGAAGTATTTTTGCCAGAACTGCAATCAAACGGCCCGCAACATAATATCGCTCATTTATTTCTGCTATGCTGTGGAAAAGGGATACATTTAACCAGAGGGTTCCGTAATCAATGGAGATCAGCAGCCCTTGAAACAGCAAAGATAAAATAACTGCTTTCCAGATATTAATTTTTAAATACCAAATCATGAACAATACAATTACGAAAATAACCATTACTTGTTTCAGTACAAATTTCTCATAAAACAATAAAGCGAAGGAATACATGGAGAGGATCAATCCCAATATAAGCCCATAATTTTTCCAGTTATGTTCGGATCGCTTTTCACCAAATATTTCAAAAAACATTTTACAGCATATCATTTCTAATGCAGTCAGCATAATTCCCTGAAAGTAATTAAACATTTACAGCTCTCCCTTGTACGAAACGAACGTTTCTTCCACAAATTGATACCGCTTCTTTGGAATTACCAGTTTTCTTCCATTGTTCAATAAAACCTCATAACGGCTGACTTTCGCGATATGCTTCATATTGACCAGATAGCTCTGATGGATCCGCACAAAGGTATGGCCGGAAAGCTCCTCTTCCATGGAATTTAAGGTGCCATACAGGGTATATTTGTTTAATTTTTCTTCCATGATATAAAATTCCAGCTTGTGCAATCGGCTCTCAATGAATAGCAAACGTTCCAACGATATATTTTTTGATCCTTCATGAAAATGGAACATTTTCTTTGCTGCTGCACAATTCATTTTCGCGGTTACGGTATCCATACATTCAAACACGGATTCTGCCAGAGTGAGATTATTTTTCAGAATATACCGTACCGCGTCTACCTGATAGCCGTCCAGTGCATAATTGGCGTATGCTGTTACAAAGGCAATGAAGATATCGTGGCTGATTTCACGGATTTTCCGGGCGGTTTCCATCCCGTCCAGCTCTTCCATGTTGATATCCAGGAACACGATTTGATACGAATTGATCCCGATTCCTAAATTTATAAAATCCTTTCCGGATTTAAATTCACTAATTTCAAACAAGATTCCTTTTTCATCCATATATTGGATTAAGATGTCCTGTATCTGTTTTCTAAAATGGCCCTCATCATCACAAATGGCAATTTTAAACATATGTTTTGCTCTCCCAATCATCTATTGTGTTTTCTTATTTTGCTGAATTGATATTTGACTAATATACTCGTACAATACAATATTTCGGCATATGTTGTCAAAATCTTTATCCACTTTATTTATCATGTAGTACATTTTATCCGCAGAAATAGGGCGATTTCTGCAATACTGGTAGAAATATATAGCTGATTTATGCTAATATGATGATGTGGAGGCCAAATAGGGCTTTCCTGAACTGATGTTGGCAAATATTCAAGCTGGAGGAATAAAAATGTAAATCACGAATGGCTTATATTTACGCAATACCTATCAAACGAACAAAACAAATCCAACGAAGCAGGGCACAGTGATTCAGACGGAGAGATTTTCCAGTGCAGTAACTGCGTTATGCAGCTATGCTGATAAAATAGGGTGCGGTACAGGAGATACCTTTGGCTCATTTAACACATTTAAGATGTATGAGTTAACTGCAAGGGTAAATGGCTGTATGGGACAGGTGGATGTGAGCGTCCCTGCCCTTGAACAGTTTAAAAACGAAAAGGTGGTAAAGCGGAGGGTATTTTTTATTGACAGATCAGTTTATTGGTGATAAACTAAGAGTAGTCTATTGGGAGTAAACTGACAAGAGATACCTGTGAGAAGGAGGGAATTGAGATGATTGATACCAACCTGGGCGTTGTGGAGGCGCGTTTTGCGGATTTGATCTGGCAGAATGAGCCCATCCATTCCAGGAACCTGGCACAGCTCTGCGCCAGGGAGCTGAACTGGAAACGGCCCACCACCTACAATGTACTGCGGAAGCTCTGCGAGAAGGGGATTTTCCGGAATCAGGAGGGGATGGTGTCCTCTGTGGTCAGCCGCACGGAGTTTTACGGTCTGCAGGGGCAGCAGTTTGTGGAGGAGGCCTTTGAGGGCTCGCTTCCTGCCTTTGTGGCTGCCTTCACAGCGAGGAAGAAGCTATCGGAGACAGAGATCCAGGAGCTGATGGAGATTATTCATCACGGAGAGGGGCAGTGAGTATGGAGGGTTTGGGGGAGATTTTGCGGGTCTTTTTGAATATGAGCTGTGCGGCAGTACAGGCGATCTTCATTGTGGTGATTCTGCGGCTGATCCTTTGCCGGGCGCCCAAGGGGTTTTCCTATGTGCTGTGGGGGCCGGTGCTGTTTCGTCTGCTGTGTCCCGTTACCCCGCTGACTGCCAAGACTTCTGTGATGCGGGCCCGGGTCACGGAATGGGGCGGGCTGGATTATCTGTCGGACCTGACCATAGGGCGTCACGGGGAGATTTCCGGTGTGGCTGCAGGCGGCGGTGCGGCGCTGGCTTCTTCGAATCATACAGGGGCAGTGGGTATGGCCATGAAGCTGGAACAGCTTCTGCCGGTTCTTGCCCTGGTGTGGCTGCTGGGGATCGCGGTTTTGGCCGGGTACAGTATCTGGTCCGTGCTGCGTCTTGGGCGGAGGGTGGAATGCTCCATGCAGCTGCGGGACAATATTTATCTGGCAGACCATATTTCAACGCCCTTTGTGCTGGGGATTCTGCGGCCGCGGATTTATCTGCCCTCTGATCTGGGGGAGGAGGAGCGGGAGTATGTTCTGTTACATGAGCAGTACCACATCCGCAGGCGGGACTATCTGGTAAAAATGCTGGCCTTCCTGGTTTTGTGCCTGCACTGGTTCAATCCCTTTGTGTGGCTGGCCTATATACTGGCGGGAAGAGATATGGAGATGAGCTGCGACGAAGGGGTAATGAGGAGGGGAAACCGTGATGTGCGCAGGGAGTATGCCGACGCCTTACTGCATTTGTCTACCGGAGGGAGGAGTTTTACCGGCACGCCCCTGGCCTTTGGAGAGGGGGATCCCAAACAGCGGATCCAGAATATCATGCGGTACAAAAGGCCTGCGATATTGGTAAGCGCTGTGGCTGGGATTGTCTGCATTTTGGCGGTGATTGCCATTTTGAGCAATCCGGCTTCTGACCGCAGCGGGATGAGGTGGGCCCAGAGCTTAACCGTAGAGGAGATTGAGAAGGCAGAGCTTGTGGTGTTTTCCCAGGCGCCGGAGAAGCAGTACCGGAATATGGAGAGGGAGGACTTTGGGGAGCTTGTGGAGCTGATCCAAAGCAGCAGGGGGAGGCTCCTTACCCGTCATGAGGAGGTGGATGGGGGAAGTACTTTCTTCTATATTACCACCAAAGACGGTATGCTCCATGAGATCGGCAATATCGGAAACCTGTATCTGTATATTGACGGGGAATATTATGATGCAGGTTATGACTGGCTTTCCGGCCCGTGGTGGGAGGCCTATGATAATGCGGGCAGCGATTACCTGCCGGATGGGTTCCTTGGCGAGGATATTGAGAACGTGGCGTCAGTGGAGTTCAAGGCAAGGATCCTGGAAATGGGAGATGGCTTCATGCTGGTGGAGCCTGCACCCGATTCCCTGGAGCTTTCCTCTGCCGACCGGATCAGCCTGCCTGTCCGGAACGTGTCTTCTGCAAGGGAGCTTAAGGCAGGGGACTGGGTGGAGATCCGCTATGACGGCTCCATCATGGAGAGCTACCCGGCGCAGCTGGGGCGGGTCTATGAGATTACCCTTCTGGAGAAATATCCGGAACCGTAGAAAACCTCTTGATTTCTCCGAAAATTGTGCTATACTTATGTTCATGGGGCATTAGCGCAGTTGGGAGCGCGCAACATTCGCATTGTTGAGGCCGTGGGTTCGAATCCCATATGCTCCATGGATGGAGAGAGGCCGGAAGCACCGGAATCCTTAGCGGATCCAGTGCTTTCCGGCTATCTTTTTGTTTTTTCATTAACGGCAAAATTTAATAGTGCCAGCGGTCCGGTACATTGCCGGATCGCTGATTGCCGTGTCTAATTTATCTAAACCATATAGTTCGTATAACGGACCGAAAAACTGGGTTTATTTGAGAAAAAACCTCAAATATATGTTGATTTTTCTGGGATTCTGCGTATAATAAAATCAGGAGGTAATACATCATGTTGATACAATTTCGCTTTAAAAATTTTAAATCTTTTAGGGATGATACCATTTTAGACCTTTCTGCCACTAAAATTACGGAACATTCTGACAGGGTTATTTCTACTGGGTATGAGAAGTTATTACCTACGGCAGCTATTTTTGGTGCAAATGCAAGTGGCAAATCAAATGTGATTGACGCTTTTCGTTATATGATGACTTATGTGATAGATTCTTTTTCATATGGCGGAGATCCAGAGGACAAAAAAACAAAAAGTAAAAAATTAAAATATACTCCTTTTTTGTTTGATAGCACCAGTAGAGATGCAGAATCCTCCTTCGAAGTTTACTTTATGGATACAGAAGAACGTGGGCATAAATCATACAACTACGGATTTACACTGAATCAAGATGGAGTTATTGAAGAATGGTTAAATTCAAAAGCCAAAACTGCCCGGGAGTATAAACAAGTTTTTTATCGCAACGAAGATGAACTGGATTTGTCAGGACTTCCGGCTAAGAGCCAGGAACTTATTCGTATTTCTCTGAATAAGGAAGCGCTTATTGTTTCTTTGGGTGCAAAACTGAAAGTTGTGAAATTGAAGTCTATTCGAGATTGGTTTTATAACACAAATTTTGCTAATTTCGGAAATCCTTATGAAAACGTTTTTCTTTCATCTCTCATTCCAGAAGGGTTTGGAGAAAATAAATCTGTTCAAGATAAAGTTGTTGCGTATTTTTCATCTTTTGATCCTTCTATAATTGGATTTCATGTTGAGGTTATGAAGGGCGAAGATGAGGATCTCAAACATGTTAAAATTGACGCAATTCATCACATGGTCAACGGTGAAACAGCCTCTATACCATTGGAAGAGGAATCTGATGGAACTTTAAAAATGTTTGCACTCTATCCTGCTTTGCAGGACACTTTGGAAAATGGTGGAGTGATGTTTGTTGATGAATTGAATGCCAGGTTACACCCTTTGCTGGTTAGAAGCTTTTTGATTACTTTTTTAAACCCGGAAATCAACTCAAAACATGCCCAATTAGTATTTACAACCCATGATTCCTGGCAGCTTTCTAATAATCTTCTTCGAAGAGATGAAATTTGGTTTACTGAAAAAGATGGCAATGGCGTTTCTGCACTCTACTCTCTAGCGGATTTCGTAGATGAAGATGGTATAAAAATTCGTAAAGACGAAAGCTACGAGAAAAATTATCTGCTTGGGAAATATGGTGCGATCCCTACATTGAAATATTTTGACATGTTCAGGGAGGGATAAGCATGGCAAAAGCAGATAGAAAAGGAAAACGTAAAGGAAGAGAAAACTTTCACACAAGAGTTCCGGATTTGGGATATTATTTTATAGTAACCGATACAAGGGAAACCGAAGAGAACTATATGTATGGCCTCCGGGACTCTCTCCCTAAAGATTTACAAGGGCGGATTGTAATTAAAGTTTCTAAAGCTAAAACAGATGAACTTGTTACTGCCTGTAAAGAGCAAGCTGCCATGGAACCTCAATATGGAGAACCTTGGATTGTATTTGACCGTGATCGAGTTATTTATTTTAATCAAATTATAGAAAATGCCAAACGGGAAGGGGTTAATGTAGGCTGGTCAAATCCTTGCATTGAGATTTGGTTTGATACTTACTTTGGAAGAATGCATAGCTATCAAGATTCCGTCACATGCTGTCGCGAGTTTGCTAATACTTTTGAAAAGAAAACCGGACAGGAATATAAAAAGTCCAGCAACCAGATTTATACAATACTGAATCGTTGTGGTAATGAGATGGAAGCCATTAAAATAGCAGAATCCCGTCTCATACAGTATTTGAGGGACGGGATAGATAAGCCATCAGAGATGTGTCCGTGTACAACGGTACATAGATTGATAAGCGAAATACGGGAAAAAGTAGAACCATACAAAAGGAAAGTTTATACAAAAAATAGCTGACAGACATAAAGCTGGTCATTGTCAAATTTTAGTTGGCGGTGAATATCAACAATTAATCAGAAACCTTAGAAGTTCTGATTAATTGTTGAGGGGAACTATTGTGATTGTTCAACCAGCTATTAGTGTTAGTATAGAAATTCCCAATAAGATTTAACAAGTTTTGGCTGCAACGACAACTTACATAAAAAGAGCCGGAAAAGTTAATGCATTCAAGATAATGGGCAGCAAATAAATCTATTTAACCTGATTTCATGATTTTAACGGAAATACTACCCGTTTACGTGAAGCTGATGACAAAACGGTATTTGCACGCTCCAGGATTAAGCCACAATATTCTGCATCCAGACTCCCTTTTTCACCAGGATAAAGCCAACGATGCATTTGATTGTGTCGGCCAGCTGCACAATGGTATAGACGCCCAGCACGGAGAGGCCGGTAAAACGGTTTAACAATGTTGCCGCCGGAATGCTGACAGCCCAGATAAAGACACTGTCAAACAGAAATGTGACAATCGTCCGGCCGCCGGAGCGCAGGGTAAAATATGCGGCGTGAAGGAAGGCGTTCTGGGGCATAAATGCAGCGGTGATGGTGATCAGCCACCGGGCCAGTGTGCGGACATCCCCGGTGGTGTTGTACATCCGGGGGAACAGCGGAGAGCAAAGGAGCATAATCAGCGCAACGCCGGTGCAGCAGGCCACGGAGAAGGCGATCATTTTGTTGTCCGTGTCTCTGGCCTCCTTCATCCTGCCGGCGCCCAGAAGCTGTCCGACCACAATGGCGACAGCGTCTCCCAGGGCAATAAACACAATATTGAACACATTGTTAATGGTATTGGAGATATTCAGGGCAGCCACTACGTCCAGGCTGTGGACAGAGTAGCAGCGGGTCAGCATGGCCATTCCGGCAGCCCACAGCGTCTCGTTGAGCAGCAGGGGAGAGCCCTTGAGGATGATTTTTTTTACCAGGGCAGAGGGCACCCGAAGGCTGCGGTACAGGCCCTGGACATAGGGGTAGGCTTCCGTTTCCCGATGGACCCGGAATACCACAATGGCCAGCTCCACATAGCGGGAAAGCACAGTGGCGGCAGCTGCGCCCACAACGCCAAGGGCAGGGAACCCAAGCTTTCCGTAGATCAGCAGATAGTTGAATACCAGGTTGACACACACAGCCGCAATTCCGGCCTTCATGGGCAGCACCGTCTCCCCGCATTCCCGCAGGGTGCTGGAATAGACCTGGCTCATGGCAAAGGCAGGAAGCCCGAGAAGGATCACCAGGAGATATTGCCGGCCATAGTACAGGGTGGAGGCAGCGCTGGCCGCAGAGCCTTCTCCCTGGAGGTATGTACTGATCAGGGAATTCCCTCCCGCCAGAAGAAGCGCCACTGCCAGAATGGTGATTCCGGCCACAGAGTAGATCTTAAAACGCATGGTCTGGCGGACACCCTCCTGGTTCTTCTGGCCAAAGAACTGGGCGGTAAAGATGCCTGCGCCGGATACTGCGCCGAACAGGCACAAATTGTACACAAAAATCAGCTGGTTGACAATAGCCACACCAGACATCTGCTCGGTGCCCACCTGGCCGATCATGATGTTGTCCAAAAGATTCACAAAGTTGGTAATGCCATTTTGGATCATGATGGGTACGGCAATGGCCAGCACCATTTTATAGAAAGCCTTATCACCGATAAATTTACGGATCCATGATTGTTTGGCAGCTGAATGTTCCATAGTCGCGTCTCCTTCCATAGAGTACCTATTATAGCTTCAAACGGCACAATGGTCAAGGGGAAGCCAAACTTTTTTTCTGGCTTTCTGCCATGGAATATGGTATAATGCTCTGATAAATGAAAGATATGGGCAGCCCGGCAAATGGGGCGCGTGTATATTGTGTATGCAAATGACACAAATTATGATACAAGGAGAATAGATATGGCAAAGGTAGTAGATTATCTGGATAAATATTATAATAATGAAACAAATTATAACTGTGCTGAGGCAGTATTTTCCGCGGCCATGGATGCATGGGGCGTGGAGATGCCCCCGGAGACAGTCAAGGCTATGGCCGGCTTTGGCGGGGGCATGGGCTGCGGCAATATCTGCGGCGCGGTCACCGGAGGCAGCGCAGCCCTAAGCTGTAAGTTCGTGGAGGGGGCAGGAGGCCATACCAGCCCGCTGCTGATGAAGAAGGTGAGAACCTATATGAAGCTGGTGCAAAAGGAATTCGGTTCCGAGGACTGCATCCGCCTGAAGCCGCAATTTTTCAGGCCGGAGATCCGCTGCCGCCAGACGATTGAGCAGGTGGCCGGGATTCTGGATCAGGTATATGAAATGGATCGCTGAGAGACGGCCATCAGACAGAGAGGAGACAGACATGAGACGGAGGAATCATTGGATTGGGCTGGCATTTCTTCTGGCCCTGGGCCTGCTGGCAGGCTGCAGCCGGGGGCAGGAGCCGGAGCAGGGCCAGGGGGAGCAGCAGAGCCGGGAGCCGGAGCAGAGCCAGGAGGAGCAGGAGGATGAGACAGGAACGGATGTCTCCCAGGATACGCCGAAGGATGCGGGACAGTGGTATGCCAAGGGCGATGAGATTGAGGGACAGTGCTTTGACGCCGTGCTAGAGCCGCTGGGGGCAGTGTCATTCCGCTCGTATGACCCGGGAGAGGCTGCCGGAGAGTACGGGGATGCCGTGTTTCTTATTTGGAAGAACAACGCAGTCTGGCAGCAGCTGGATGGAATGACGGAGGATAACCTTCGGGAAGGGCTGAAGGTGAAGTCTGTGGATGCCGTTTCCTTTGGGGATTATAACCAGGACGGCTTTGATGATATCCTTATAATCAGTACCTACCTGGACAGCCAGGAGGAGTCTGTCGGCGAGGTGCGGTATTATGAAGGCAGCAGCCAGGGGAATTTCAACCTGATGCGGGAGCTTTCCGGGACCATGACTCAGGAGCTTACGTCCTATACCATCGCAGGAGCCAGGGAGTATCTGGCGGCAGAGTTTGGGCTGCCCAAGGAGCCGGCAGGAGCGGGGACAGGAGGAAACGGGCAGAGTACCCTGGATGCGGCAGAGCAGCTTGACCTGATTGCAGCCAACCGGGAGCTGTGGCGGGGCACGGAGGATTATATCGACTACTGCTATATTGTGACGGATCTTGACCAGAACGGGCGGCTGGAGGTTATGAATGCCAGCCTGCAGGGAAGCGGGATGTTTACCTATGCCGTCTGCTATGAGGTGAACGCAGAGGGAACCGGCCTGGACCCAATCTCCCAGGGGGAAACAGAGTATGATGCATGGCCGGATATTGCTGTAAATAAGGCGCAGGTTCATTATGACAGCACAGCAGATGCCTATTGGTATGAAATCGACGATTATATGCGTGATGGAGCTGCAAAAGGCGTGACGGTACGGATGCTTCTGACAAAGAACGGGAAATCCATAGCAACGGAGACATTGGGGGCAGATATGCGGGTTTCCACCGAGAATTCAGAGAGCCATACCTATTACAATGGGGAGGGCGATGAGATTGCCCTGGAGGAGTATGAGAACGTAGTGAGCCGTCGGTGCCAGGGCATGGAGCATAAGACCGTCCTGTTTGGATGGCTCTACATGGAGCCGGGGGAGATTGATCTGTTCAGCGAAGAGGAGCTGCGCCGGAAGCTGGAGGAATCCTGGAACGGGTTCCGGATCTCTTAGCCATTCAATGGCCCATAACAACCGAATAGAATACCATGATGCGGGCGTCAAAAGTGGTTTTGCCACGTTGCGCAGGCAAATGGCACAGCATGTATTCTTCTTTGCTCCGGGCTCCGAATCTAAGTGCTTCTAACATGTTCTGCCCAAGACATTGCTTACGGACACAACCGCCCTCTATGCGCCGTCCATGGCGCAGATCGGGCTTTCGTCGGCATCCCTGCCGCCGAATTGTTGGACAAATGACAGAACATGAAGAAGCACTAAGATTCTACGCAGTCGCAAATCAGTATACATGCTGTGCAATTTGCCGGTTACAGTATGGAAAAGCCCCTTTTGACGCCCGCATCATACGATGTTGGGGTCGAATAAGGCCCATTTAGCACATTGAAAACTTCACACAAATATA
>CAJUQB010000017.1 GCA_910588285.1 uncultured Lachnospiraceae bacterium | reverse complement strand
ATCTGGATGCGCGCCCGGTTTATGTGCAGAAAAAAGAAACCATCTACGGGCATTTCCTGGTCTGCTACCTTAGCCTGTTTCTTTTAAGGGTACTGGAAATTAAGGTCTTTAAAAACAAAATCAATTCCTATGACCTGATCCATTTCATGCGTGACTTCCGGATTGTGGACAGAGGGGATGGTTCCTATATCAATATATCCAGGGATCAGGCGGTAAACGAAAAAATCAAAAATGTTACCGGACTATCGAACCTGGATGCATTGTTTTTATCGGAAAAGGAAATTGAAAATCTTTTCAGCAGCTGCATGCTGCTTGATTCCTGAGCGGGCCGTGCATATCCATGGCTGGCAGGAAGGAAGGGAAACAGGCTGCCGCATTCAAAAGCGTTGGGGCGAATGCGGCCTGACCAGGCAATCACAACGTATTCACTTTGACAGTCCGTCAAAATCAAGACTGATATATTCCATCAGGCTTTCTGCTGCCGAAGTCTGAATCCAATAAGAATCAAAATCATGATTGCGTATGGCCTTCATAACTGAATTGGGATTATAGACAGAGCCCACACCTCGGAAGAAATAGCCATCATACCACTGCTTCATCTGTGCAAAATCACATTGATGCTCCTGACAGAGCTGCTTCACCTCGCGCTCCGTAAAACCCAGATATTCGCCGAACCTTCCGGGCTTCAATGCCGTAAATTCTTCAAAATCCGAAATCGCTGACTGGGAGCCGTCTTTTTTAATGGGAAGGATCCCACTCATCAATAATCATGATAAATTTGTTTCCGGTTGCTTCCACAGCCTGTATCATCATGGAGGGCAGCTCATTGCTTTGCTTCAAGGACGGATAAGCTTCTGACAGCTCTCCCATAATCCTTTCACTGATGTATGGAATCAAATTCTGAAAATCATCCGTAAAGGGCCTGACATATGTCATATCCAGATAGATCACATCATAATGGTTCAAATGCTGCCGGTAGGAACCATTGATCTGCCTGTCCGTGGCAATCGCGAGATCATCAAACAGTCCGGAGGAATCACAGGTTTTATCATAGTATGCGCACAGCATTTGGGCAGCAAAGGATTTGCCAAATCGTCTTGGTCTGCTGATGCAGGTCAGGCTTCTCGGCGTCTCTATACTTTCATTCATGCAGGAAATCAAACTGCTTTTATCTACATAGGAATCATTCCGAATTCTGGTAAACCCGCTGTTTCCCGGATTTAAATATGTTCCCATTCCACACTCCCTCCTGTTGAAATCCGATTATTTTTTCTACCAAACGAAACTTTTCCTTATCGTAACATAGGATACCGGCCCCTGCAAGTATTTTCTCCGGCCCTTGCATCTTCCGCCATTTCCAGTATAATAATGATAGAAAAGGAACAGCCTGTCCATACACCTGCAAGGAGGAACCTCTTTTGAAGATTACCGGAATCATTGCCGAATACAATCCCTTCCACAAGGGCCATCAATACCAGATCAGCCAGGTGCGTAAGCGCTTTGGCTGCGACTACATCATTGCCGTGATCAGCGGCGACTTCGTACAGCGGGGCGCTCCGGCCCTCCTGGACAAATACACCAGGGCCCACATGGCTCTTCTGGGAGGGGCTGACCTGGTGCTGGAGCTGCCTGCAGTCTATGCCACAGCCAGCGCCGAGGGCTTTGCTGCCGGCGGCATCCGGACGCTGGCAGCCACTGGCATCACCGATTCCGTCTCCTTTGGCATGGAGCAGGATGACACGGATACCCTGATGCAGCTTGCAGACCTTCTCACAAAGGAGCCTGCCTGGTATTGCAGGCGCCTGCGGGAGGGCCTTCAAAAGGGCCTCTCTTACCCTGCTGCCAGAAGCCGCGCGCTGCCGGAATATGCCGATTTCCTGGCCTCCCCCAACAATATTCTCGCCCTGGAATACGCCAGGGCAGCCCAGGCATACGCCCCAGAGCTCACACTGCTTCCCATCCGCCGACTGGGCGGCAGCTATCACCAGAAGGAGCTGTCCGGGCCCCTGGCCAGCGCCGGGGCGATCCGGGCCTTCCTAAGGGAGCATGCCGATATGCTGCTGGCTTCCCGGGATTTTGGGACAGAATCCATCTCCCCAAAGGCCTCCGCCCTGGCGGATGCGCTTCCGGAAAGCTCCTGGAGGCTGCTGGCAGAATACAGCCAAACTGCCGCCCTTCTCTATGAAGAAGCCCTGTCCCTGCCTCTCCACCTGAAATTAACAGGACAGACAATGGATTCCCTCCTCTGCTGCAGCGATATGAGCCCTGCCCTTGCCAGCCGCATTCTGGCCATGAGGGCGGACTTTGCATCCTTTCCAGGCTTTTGTGAAGCCTTGAAGACAAAAAATATAACCTACTCCCGCATCAGCCGCGCCCTGCTGCACCTGCTGCTGGGCATCACCAGGGAGCTGACCCAACAGGCAGAGGAAATCCCCTACCTGCGCCTTCTGGGCTTTCGCCGATCTGCTGCAGGGCTTCTTGGCAGGATCCGGCAGGAAGGAACGGCTCCCCTCCTCACATCCCTGCCGGATGCCTGTCCGGATACCGGAGCAGCTCCCTCTGTTCCCCTCACCCAAAACGCCCGGGCCATCCTGGAATCCGACCTTTATGCCCATGACCTCTACCGGGCCCTGATCACCGCCAGGACATCATGCCCCCGGCCCAGGGAATTTCGGCAAAAAATGCTTGTTGTAGAGGCCTGATCCTCTATCCCCAGAATTCCTCCAGATACCGCCCCACATTCTCCCGGCTGCAGACCCGATAATCCGCCCACTCCCGGGGAAACAGCTGCTGATACTCCTGCTGCAGGAACCGTTCGTCCAGCAGCAGGATCACCCCCCGGTCCCGGTCCGTCCGGATCACGCGCCCGGCGGCCTGCATCACCTTGTTCATCCCCGGATACCGAAAGGCATAATCAAAGCCATTTCCCTTCTGCTTATCAAAGTATTTCTTTAAAATATCACGCTCATTGCTGATTTGGGGCAGGCCGGTGCCCACCACAATAGCCCCGATCAGCTGCTCGTGCTTTAAGTCAATCCCCTCCGCAAAAATCCCGCCCATGACGCAGAATCCCACCAGGGCATTGTCCCGCTGCCGGCCAAAGGCCTCCAGAAACTCCTCCCGTTCCTGCTCCCCCATGCCGGCCCGCTGTACCAGCAGCTCCATTCCGCGGGGTTCCTGGTCCAGGCACACCTCATACACCTCCTCCAGCATCCGATAGGAGGGGAAGAACACCATATAGTTTCCCCTTTTTGCCTGTACGGTCTGCATTATATAGGAAGCGATCCGTTCGTATTCCCTTGGGCCTCTGCGGGTATATTTGCTGCTGACATCCCCGGCCACCAGAACCAGGCGCTGCTCCCTGGAAAAAACAGACTCTGCGTAGACCGCGTAATTCTCCGGCTGGGTGCTTAACAGCTCCTTGTAATAGCGGATGGGCAGCAGGGTGGCGGAGAAAAACACTGCGCTCTTTCCCCTGTCCAGACACTCCTGCAGGTTCACGGAAGGGTTGACGCAGTACAGCTTCAGAAAAAACCGGCCCTCCCCGGTGTGCTGGGTATAGATCACATAATTTTCATCCACCCGCTCGTACATATTCAAAAAATGGCGCAGCATCAAATAGAACTCCGTCACCTTGGTCTTTTCCGGCAGCTCCGGGTTCTTCTGCATATATTCATCCATTGCCGCCCCCAGGTTCATCAGTGCAAAGATCAGATGCCCGATGCTGGCAAGCTCCTGATAGTCCTCGCATTCCCGCTTCATGTCCAGCAGAAGGCGGTTGCATTTTTCCAGGGCCCTGGCTACTTTGACGGAATGGGGCTTGAAGATCTTCTTCACTGCCAGAAAGTCCTCCTTATACAGGAGGGCGCTGTACATCTCCCGTCCCCGCTCCACCAGGTTGTGGGCCTCGTCAATGAGGAAAATATAATCTCCCTTTGTCCCATCCGCAAAAAAACGCTTCAGATAAACATTGGGGTCAAAGACATAATTGTAATCGCAGATAATATTGTCAATCCAGAGAGCCGTATCCAGGCACAGCTCAAAGGGGCACACCTGGAAGGCCTCCGCCTGGGTCTTAAGCTCCTCTCGGGTAATGTCCTTCCTGCGGCCGATCAGATCAAATACCGCCTCGTTCACCCGGTCATAATGGCCCCTGGCATAGGGACAGTGCACCGGATTGCAGTCCATCTCCTGGCACAGACAGAGCTTCTCCTTGGCGGTAATGGTCAGCACGCTTCCCTGGTAGCCCTTCCCCCGCAGCAGGTCAAAGGCCTCCTTTGCCACTGTCCTGGTGATGGTTTTGGCTGTCAGGTAGAAGATCCGCTCCCCAAAGCCCTCCCCCACGCCCCAGATGGCCGGATATACCGTGGAAATGGTCTTTCCGGTTCCAGTGGGCGCCTGGATAAACAGCTTTTTCTCCCGGAGGATGGTGCGGTATACATCCCCCACCAGCTTCCGCTGCCCCTCCCGGTAGGGAAACGGAAATTCCAGCCCCTGGATGGAGGCCTGCCTCTGCATGCGGGCCTCATACTGGAAATCTGCCCATCTCCGGTAAGCTGCAATCAGCTCCTCAAACCACTGCTGCAGCTGTCTGACCTCATACTCCTCCCGAAAATAACGAAGCTCCTCGGTATCCAGGTTGCAGTAGGTCATCTGGACGCAGATCCTGGAAAGCCCCGCCTGGCTCCCGTAAATGCAGGCATAACACTTGGCCTGGGCCAAATGTATTGGCACAGGCGCTGTCATGATGTGGATATCCTGGTACACGCCCTTGATCTCATCCACAGTCGCCAGGCCCTCCCCCTCCGGAAGAATAATGCCGTCAGCGCGGCCCTCCACCACCAGTGTATAATGCTCATATTCATATTCTGTTTTTAAGGAGACCTCAGCATGGTACTCTGCCCCCATGCGGCGCTGAATCTTTCGATGAATCCGGCTCCCCTCCTGCATGGCCTCCTTCTGCGCCGAGCGTCCCCTTCGATTGTCAATATCTCCGGTGCGTAAAATAAATTCCACCAGATTCCTTACGGATATTTTTACCTGTTCCATAGCTCCTATCATAGCATATCCGACCCCGTGCGTCCAGTGATTCCAGACACCCAGCATCATCCCAGGAAAGTAAAAAAGTGCCTTCGACAGTTTTTCTCAGCATGAATTGGATTTCACTTTCAAAGCAGTGTCCTCCTCTGTTTCCTCTTTCCCTTTACATAACCATCGGCAAACTCAAATCAACCTCAAAACCACCGTATTCACTATGCTTTATCAACATTTTTCCGTCATGTGCAAATACGATTTGTTTGACAATAAGCAGTCCTAAACCGTGGCGCTGTTCCGTTGTTTTTTCGTCGCACACCATATAATGCGGCGTATTGTTCAATTTTTCAATTTGTTCATCTGTCGCACCCATACCGTCATCGGAAACAATCACAGTACAAACATTATCTTCAAGCTTTACACGAACGAAGATATGACATCCCTGTTCGTTATGATTCATGCTGTTTTGAATCAGATTACTGATTGCTCTTTTCATTAAGTCTTTATCAACATTTACAGTGCAGGAAGTGAATGCTTCGTCCGTTTGCCATTCAATCGTGTGCGTTTCATCAATGTTCATATTGATGAAATCCACTACGACCTGACGGACAACGGCGATCAGGTTCTGCCTTTCAGGGCTTAGCGGCTGCATATTATATTCCAGCTTGGACGCAAGGTTTAAGTCGTTAATCAAGTTTCGCATTCGTTTACTTTGTCGTACAATAACCGCCGCTTTCCCACGGTTATCTTCTGATAACTGCACATCGTTTTCCAACTGTCCGGCATAGCCCATTACCATTGACAAAGGGGTTCGTATGTCGTGGGACACTCCTGCGATCCAATTTGCTCTTGCGCTCTCTCTTTTGCGAAGCTGCCTGCTTTGCGTCTGCAAAATATCTGAGGTCTTGTTAATGTTTACCGCAAGCTCGGATAAAAGCCCCTTTTCCCGGATATGGACTTCTTCGTTCGTTGATAAAGCCTGTATTCCGCTGATAATCGGTTTCACGGATTTTAACAGCTTGGAATTGGCAATCACATAAATGGTAAAAATCAAGGCTATATTGATTGCTAAAACAGAAAGAATCGTTTTGGGCAGGTTGGCGATCAAATCATAATCCCAACTCGGCCACATATGTTTCCAAAAGCTGTCTTTCGGATAGCCGAGTACCAAAAGTCCGTTTTCCGCTTCTCCTGTAAATGTAGGATACCCATCGATATAGCCGCGGGTCAGACTTGCTATATCCGAAGCGGTATAGGACATAGGGACATTTTCAGGAAGATTCTCCGTCTGCCATACAACTTTCATTGCCCTGTTGTCAATAAATATCGCCCACACATCTGTATTTTGAAGTTCAAGGGCCGTATCTTCGGTCAAAACATATCCGTTTTCATTTTGTGACAGAGCATCGGCAACTTCCTGCGCCGTAATCCAAGGGGAGCTGTTCGGCGCTTGATTCAGTGTATATATCACCAATAAAGTAAAATTCAAAATAAGAAGCAACAGTGAGGAGAGAAGCATAATACCGACAAAACGCCGGATGAGTTTCAGTACGCTTTTCATATCACTTGCCCTCCACAACGAGCTTATATCCAAGCCCTTTCATCGTTATCAGAGAAACAGGCTGGGACGGATTTGCTTCAATTTTTTCCCGAATACGGCGAATATGCGCCATCAACGAGTTTTCATAGCCGAAAGGATTATCCCCCCAAGCCGCTTCACACAGAGCGTCAATCGTAACAATTCTCCCGGCGTTCCGATATAAAGCTGCGAGGATGTTATGTTCCTTTGCCGTAAGCGCAAGATGTTCTCCGTTCTTTATGACCTCTGCACGCTCAAAGTCAATTTCACTGTTATGCAGCTTCACAAGGGGATTTTCGTCTTTATAACTCCTGCGGAGAATGGCGTTTACACGGAATAAAAGCTCCTTTGGCAAAAACGGCTTTACCATGTAATCGTCAGCGCCAAGTCCGAAGCCACGGAACTTATCGTCATCCTCGCCACGGGCAGTTAAGAACAGCACCGGATAATCAGCCGCTTTTTTAAGCCTCTCCATCAGATTAAACCCATTTCCATCAGGGAGCATTACATCAAGAATTGCAAGCTCTGGTTGGTAAGTTTCAGAAATAACAATCGCTTCGGATACCGTTTTTACCGTTTTGATATTTTGAAATCCGTCCTCATTCAAGATAGAAACAACCATATCCAAAAGCTCCTGCTCGTCATCGACAAGCAAAATGCGTTTGTGTTTCAAGTAATCAAAGTCCATAGGGCTGCCTCCTTTCAGGTCTGTTATATTGTTCTTTCATTCAAGTGTTTTCCCGTAATATTCTACATCAATTGTTTATTATACCATAGAAATGTGTCATTTTCTAATGTGCGATGAAATGTAAGGTAAATGTAAGGACACGAGAAGGTTGACACAAGGTTCGCAAGTTACAATGTACTTGCGATGATAAGAAAGGAGCAAAACGCAATGAACATCATTGAAACAAAAAATTTAACGAAATCCTATACTGATTTTACTGCGGTTTCAGGTATCAATCTGCATATTCCGAAAGGCGCTGTCTATGGCTTCCTCGGCCCGAACGGGGCGGGGAAGTCCACTACCATGAAAATGTTTTTGGGGCTTACCAAACCCACCGGCGGCTCATTTACGATTGACAAGAAGAAGTATCCCGATAACAGGGTACAGATTCTGAAAGAAATCGGCTCGTTTATTGAAGCCCCCGCTTTCTACGGGAATTTAAGCGGTGAAGAAAATCTCGATATTATCCGCAAAATATTGGGACTTCCCAAATCTTCCGTAGCGGAAGCCCTTGAAATCGTGGGGCTGACGCAATTTAAGAAGCGGCTTGCAAAAAAATATTCCCTTGGAATGAAACAGAGATTAGGTCTTGCCGGCGCATTGATCGGAAAACCGCCGATCCTGATTTTAGACGAACCGACAAACGGACTTGATCCTGTGGGGATCCACGAGATCCGAACGCTGATCCGTTCCTTACCGGAAAAGTTTGATTGTACCGTTTTGGTATCGTCGCACCTTCTGTCCGAAATAGAATTGATGGCGGATACGATCGGCATCCTGAATCACGGCCACCTGCTGTTTGAGGGAACGCTCGACCAGCTGAAATCCGGCGCAGCAGCAAAAGGCTATCCTACGGACAATTTGGAGGATACATTCCTTGCCCTTATCGACGCCGACAACAGGCAAAGGGGGGCGGTGCGATGAGCGTTTCGTTGGAATGCAAAAAGGTAAAGCGCACCGGTTTTTTACCGGCATTCATCGGTGGCGGTATTTTGGCGGCGGCTGTTCCTGTTGCCAATATGGCGGTCCGTTCGGAAATGTATCTAAACCAGCCGGGCAGTCCGATACAAATTCTGCTTGGCGCAAATTGGCAGATGATGTCTATGCTGAATGTGCTGCTTGCAGTAGCCGGAGCTTGTTTGCTATATCATACGGAATATGCCGACAACGCGATGCAGAAAATGAAGTCGCTGCCCATTCGTGAAAGCTCTATTTTCTTGGGCAAAGCAGTTTTGACAATTTTTATGAGCCTCTTTGTGCTCGTCATTGAGGCGGGAGCTGTCACATTCTGTTCCTATCGCTGGTTTGAACTCGGAAGCGGCTTTTGGGGTGAACTGTGCAAATGTTTCGGGTATTCGTTTTTACTGATGTTACCCTGCATTATCCTGTCGCTCCTTATTTCGGAAGCCTGTAAAAATATGTGGGTATCCCTTGGAGTCGGCGTAGTATGCGTATTTACCGCAACGATACTGCCGACAACGAATTTTTCGCTTTCCCTCTTTCCTTTCGCCATGCCTTTTCAGATATTTGCGGGTACAGATATCACGCAGTCAACGCACTATATCTGCGGCACAGTCATTGAGCTTGCTGTTTGCGGTTTGGCGCAACTGATACTCGTAAAGGTAAGGAGGTCGTTTGAATGAGTTTTATATCGCTTGTCGGCGTGGAGTTCAAAAAGATACGACGGTCTAAAATCCTTTTCATTTTGGCAGTGGCTGCCGTTATTCTTTGGATACCGTCTATCTTAAATGCAAAAATGAATTTTGGTATGCAGGCAGAAGGAATTTCGCCGGAAAACAATTTCTTTATTCAAGGCTTTATGGGAATGGCCTGGTTTATGTTCCCTGCAAGTATGGTAGTCGGTACGGTACTTTTAAGTCAGACGGAAAGAGCAAACAAGGGTATTTTGAAAATGCTCGCCCTACCGGTCAGCACAGCAAAGCTCTGTATAGCTAAGTTTGTTGTATTGCTGACACTGGCGGCAGCACAAATTTTAATGATGACAGGTATGTACTACATCAGCGCCGCTATCAGTTCAGGAACACAGGATTATAACTTTATTCTGCCAACCTTGTTTGTTCTGAAAGAGATCAGCCTGATATTTCTGTCCGCCATACCGATGATTGCATTTTTCTGGATGCTGTCGGTTTGTATTCAGACGCCGATTTTTTCAATCGGTATCGGTTTCGCTTCGATTGTGCCGTCGGTATTGATCATCAATACAAAAGCGTGGTTTGCCTACCCAATGTCGTATCCGTTTTTCGTTATCACATCAGAATACGGAAAGCTCGCAGAAAATCTTGATACGGCACCGGTGGAGCTCATACCGTGGCTACCTGTCGCCATCCTTATTACAATCTTATGTTTAAGCATTTCCTGCCTTCGATTCGGGCAGGCTGAAAGGAGATAATTATGAAAAACAAACTTTTAACCGCTGTCAGCGCCGTTATGCTTCTTGTCCCGTGGACAATTCTCCCTCTCAGAACTTTTGATTGGGCGTTGGAATCGCCTGTCGCTGAAATTATGATTGCCTGCTATTCTGCGTTTATGATTTTCAGCGGAGTGTTCACCATCATTTCCTATGTCAAGGCAAAGGCTCAAAATAATTTGATGAAGATTTGCTTGATTGTAAACAGTCTTTATGCGGTTGCCGGAGTCGTATTCTTGGGAATGATGCTCAACACACATTTTATGTGAGGTGCGCATGATGAAAAAGATAAAAGCAATCATCTCTGTTCTTTTGGTTTTGAGTATCGTCGGTTGCTTTTCGGGGTGCGGCTCTGACCACGATAACGGCAGCTTGAAAGATAACCTGATTGACGGTTGGGATAGATGGATGCAGTCCTTCAGCAAACACGCACTGACAAAAGAAAAAGATTTGCAGGGCAAGAAAGATGAAGGCGTTGACGCTTATACAGGTACCTATACGGCTGCCTATGACAGGTTTAACGGAAAAGAGTTCATTTTCGGCGGAACGGCTTTGAACCGTGAAAACGGCAATCAACTGCAAATAACCTACAAACTTACCGTAGAAGGTGGAACTGCGGAGCTGAATTGGATCGCCGGCAGCGATGAGTATTCGATTTCTAATATCAATTCAGAAGATACAAAAGAATACACCATTTCGTCCGGCGATAATTACATCGTTCTGAAAGGTGATAATTTCAGCGGAAGCCTCGAACTGACCGTCAAAGATGCAAAAAACTAGGCGACACAGAAAATTTGTATCATATGCCGTAATGGGTATCGGCGGTATCTGTATAAGGATCTTGCTGATACCCACAGGCATTTTCGTAATTCTTATTTATTGTATTTGTAAAATCATAGATCCAATTTCCTATATCACAAACAAAAAGAGACGCCCTCTCGGACGTCTCTCTCGGCTCTGCATACATTATGCAACTGCAAATTTCTTCATTACATTCTCAAAATGATTGTTACTTCCGCTGTACTGGATGGTAAGCTCCTTAGATAAGCCCAGGCTCATAACGCCTAACAAGGATTTTGCATCTATTAATATACGCTGGTACAATACATCGATGTCAAAATCGCATGTGCCGGCTGCCTTTACGAATTCCTGAACATCCTCGCTAGCATCCAAACGAATTCTTTTCTTGTTCATTTTTCTCATCCTTTCTGCTAACCTGCTTTCAGTTTTCTTTTTACATGATGAATTATGCCATGATTCTCCAGCAGTGTCAACCGCTTCCAGCACATTTTGTTAGGAACGCCGAAATACTGGAAAACCCGTCACTTCCTGTTCATATGTAATGATATTTTTTTACAAAATTGCAAATTATATGCAGAAAAATTAAGGAAATTTGACAGTCACTGATTTGTAATTACCCCGGTAATATTTTGCTTTCTTCTGCCAAAACGGCCTAAAAATGCGATTCCTGTGATAAAAAGCAGGATACTGATCCACTGGGAGGTGGATAATCCCCACCAGATCCCGCGTACCGCATCCCCCCGGAAGAATTCCAGGACAAAGCGCACCGGCGCATAGATCACCATATACCAGAATACGATCCTTCCCTTCTGCCGCCCCCTTTGGTACAAATACAGCAGGAGGAAAAAAATGCAGAGATTGCAGGCAGCCTCCAGCAGGGGCACCGGAATACGCCTGACATCATTGATCTCCGGCACCAGGGGATTGCCGTGGACAACAAAGCCCCAGCTGCCCTCCCGGCCATAGCAGCAGCCCCCCAAAAAGCAGCCGACACGCCCAAAGGTATGAAAGAGAGGGATCAGCGCCCCATACAGGTCAAACAGAACCCAGCGGGAATGCTTCTTATGCGCCCCTACATAGAACCAGAGGGCCGCCGCACCGCCGAGAAAGCCCCCATAGAACACCATCCCGCCAAACACGGTCCCAAGTCCTGCCAGAATCTCCTTCCCGGAAAGGCTGCCCAGGCTTCCCAAAAGCTTCACCAGCTCCTCTAAATGGGTAAGCCCAAAGAGAATATGGCCTCCCGCCAAAAGCCCCAGGACAATCGCAACCATATAGAGCAGAAGCTCCTCAAAGGAAACCTTGTAGCGGGCCCCCAATCGGGTGCCCACTGCCGCACACACCATCATTCCCATTACGGAGCAGACCGCATAGCTTCCCACAACCCTCCCAAACAGTTCAAAATACGGAAACATAAAAACTCCTCTTATATATTCATTAAGAAATGCTCTTTCATTAAGAAATGCTTTTTCTTTCAAAAATGCTCTTCCTTAAAAATGCTCTTTAAAAATGCTCTTTAAAAATGCTTTAATACGCAGAAAAACAGCCGGTCTGCTGAGGGCAGAAGGCTGTTCCTCTCATATCGGTATGTATTACAACGCTGCAAGAGAGCCTGCTGCGCAGAGTAAACACACAGTACAGGTAAAGAATCCGATTGCACCCAATACAGTTCCAATGATGGAAAGTACAAGGCCTGCCGTAGCCATACCAGTAGGAGCGCCGGCTGCCACAGCCTGATTCTTACCCTTAACAGCGCATACAAGGCCTACGATTCCACAGATGACAGAAATAATATTATATACAGACATCCAGAAGAATATGATTGCTACAATTCCTAATACAAGGGCAGCAATTGATAAGCCTTTTCCATTGTTTGAGTTATCCATTATTACTTCCTCCTTCCTCGATAAGTACTTATTCATTATACAAAATGACCAATGAAAAAGCAAGCCTTTACGTCGAAAAAAATTTATATTTATTTACATATTTTTAATATTTGTTTATAAAAAAATAATATTTTTTGAAGGGTTGACTTTTCCGGAAAAAAGCATATAATAGAACTACCATATAACTTTCGGGGTTGTACTGGTTTCGACAGGGGACTGGAAGTTGGAGAAGCTATCCGTAGCCATGCGTCCGCAGCTTCGGCTGTGGTAAAATGCAAACCTAAATATAAACGCTGAAGATAATTTAGCATACGCTGCCTAGTTGCAGCAGTCGGCCCTAGACCACTCACAGTTTAGGAACCCGGCTTCGACGATGTGAGAAACGACGCACATTAAGCTTTGCGTGTGCGGGCGTAGGATGAAGCTACTGAATGCAGGAGGGTGTCTGCTCCCGCCTGCAGGAGGGAATGTCAATAAACAGACTATGATAGTAGAAGTACAAGGGAAGGTCTTTTGGACAGGGGTTCGATTCCCCTCAGCTCCATCAACAATTGAACAGAAAGGCCATCCTGTATTTGTGACAGGATGGCCTTTCTTCTATTCATCAACAGGAGGTACACCGCATGTCTCTTCCACCGGAGCTCATTTATACCATTGAAGATATCTATGCCCTGCCTGAGGGCCAGCGGGCAGAGCTGATTGACGGCCAGATGTATCTGATGGCTCCGCCAAGCACCACTCATCAAAAAATCAGCTGGAGATTACATCAGGCAATCGGAAACTACATTGATACCAAAAAAGGAAGCTGCGACGTTTATGCCGCCCCCTTCGCCGTTTTCCTGAATGAGGATGATATTAATTATGTGGAGCCGGATCTGTCTGTGATCTGTGACCGGAACAAAATAACCGACCGGGGCTGTCAGGGGGCCCCGGACTGGATCATTGAGATTGTTTCCCCTTCCACCCAGCGGATGGATTATGGGATCAAGCTCTACAAATACCGCACGGCGGGAGTTCGGGAATACTGGATTGTGAATCCCATGAAGCGCACAGTCACGGTATATGACTTTGAGTCAGAGGCAGGAACCTGCCAGTACAGCTTTGATGATACGATCCCGGTCTGCATTTACAGCGATTTGACTATCCAGATGGATGCGCTGTTGACCCAATGACCTCCTGACAGTCAGGGGCTGTGAGAACAGAGTGGTTCCACTTTGTTTTCACAGCCCCTTTCATTGGCCCAATGATTCTACAGGTTCCGCACCTTGAAGTCCCGCTCTGCTTCACGCTTCATATCCTTCTTTGCAATATCCTGCCGCTTGTCGTAGAGCTTCTTGCCCTTGGCCAGGCCGATCTCCACCTTCACCAGGCTTCCCTTGAAATACACCTGCAGGGGCACCAGGGTATAGCCCTTCTCCGCAATCTTGCCGGTAATCTTGTTGATCTCATACCGGTGCAGCAAAAGCTTCCTCGGACGCAGGGGATCCTTATTGAATATGTTGCCCTTCTCATAGGGACTGATATGCATGCCATACACCACCACTTCTCCGTTCTCAATGCGGATAAAAGATTCCTTGACGCTGCATTTGCCCATCCGCAGAGACTTCACCTCCGTGCCGGCCAGACTGATGCCTGCTTCCCAGGTGTCCTCTATAAAATAATCATGATATGCCTTCTTGTTATTGGCAATCAGCTTCCTTGTATCCTTTCCCATTCCTCTCTTCCTCCTCTGCCTCTTCATCCTCCAAAACCAGCTCAAAATCAATGGTGCGCATCAGCCGATCTGCCGCTGCTGCCCGCACCTTCACCTTCTGGCCCAGGCAATATCGGATATTGGTGGTCTCCCCCACCATCTCGTAGGTCTCCTCCTGGTATTGGAAATAATCCCCCGGCAGGTTCGCCACATGAATCATGCCCTCAATGGTATTGGGCAGCTCCACGTACAGCCCCCAGGCCGTGATGCTGGAAATAACCCCTTCATATACCTGGCCAATCCGCTGCTCCATGTATTCCACCTTTTTCAGCTTCTCCGTCTCGCGCTCCGCCTCATCGGCCCGCCGTTCCAGGTCGCTGGCCTGCTGGGCCACTGCCGGAAGCAGCTCCTCGTAATGGGCAATCCGCTGCCCGTCCAGCCGCCCCTTTAACTGTTCCTTAATAATCCGGTGAATCTGCAGATCCGGATATCTGCGGATGGGGGAGGTAAAATGGCAGTAATAGCGGGCCGCCAGCCCAAAATGGCCGGTACTGGACACCGTATATTTGGCACGCTTCATGGCCCGCAGGGTCAGACGGCTGATCAGAGCCTCCTGGGGCGTATCCTCGATCTTCTCCAAAAGCTTCTGCAGCTCCTTGGGGTGCAGCTCATCGGTTCCCATGTGTATGGAGTATCCGAAATTATTGATAAAGGTGGACAGCTTCTGGATCTTCTCCGGGTCCGGGTTATCGTGGGTCCGGTACACAAAGGGCAGCTCCTGCCAATAAAAATCCTGGGCTACCGTCTCATTGGCAATCAGCATGAAATCTTCAATAATCCTGGTGGCCACATTCCGTTCATAGGGAGCAATCTCAAGGGGATGCCCCTGCTCATCCAGCACCATCTTCGTCTCCGGAAAATCAAAATCAATGGACCCCCGCTTCCTGCGTCTCTCGCGCAAGATAAGGGCCAGCCGCTCCATCTCCTCAAACATGGGCACCAGCGCCTGGTATTCCCTGCGCTGCTCCTCGTCCCGGTCTGCCAGGATCTTCTTCACACTGGTGTAGCTCATACGGCGGTCCACATTGATTACCGTCTCCGCAATCTGATGATCCATCACATTCCCCTTATGGTCAATGGTCATGATACAGCTTAAGGCCAGCCTGTCCTCTCCCTGGTTCAGGGAGCAGATGCCGTTGGACAGGGTATGGGGCAGCATGGGAATCACCCGGTCTACCAGATACACGCTGGTGCCCCGGCTTAGGGCCTCGGCATCCAGGGCGCCATGCTCCCTGACATAGTGGGACACATCTGCAATATGCACGCCCAGCAGGTAATTCTCTCCCTCCCGGGTCAGCGTGATGGCATCGTCCAGATCCTTAGCGTCCTCCCCGTCAATGGTAACGGTCTGCCACTGCCGCAGATCCATGCGGCCTTCCCGGTCAGCATCCGAGACAGGCCTGGACACATCCCGGGCCTCCCTCTGCACCTTGTCCGGAAATTCCATAGGAAGGTCATAGCCCCGGACAATGGATAGAATATCCGTACCCGGATCATTGCTGTGGCCGATAATCTCCACCACCCGCCCTTCCGGCTTCTTATCCTTCCTGCCATAATCCGTCAGCCGTACCACCACCTTGTGGCCGGTGACTGCCCCCATGGAGCGTTCCTCCTGCACAAAGATATCCTGTCCCAGCCGCTGGTTGTCCGGCGTCACGAAGCCGAAGCCCTTGCCCTTCTGGTAGGTTCCCACCACCTCTGTGACAGCCCTGGACAGAATCTTAACGATCTTTCCCTCCCGGCGCCGGCCGCTGCGCTCCGGCAGCAGGGCAGCCTGCACCTCATCCCCATGCATGGCGCTGCCTGTCTGATCCTCGGGGATGTAGATATCCTCCCCCTCCTCCTGCTCTACGAAGCCAAAGCCCCTGGCATTCCCCGCAAAACGTCCTGTCACCAGCCTGGCCTCTGCCTTGGAGTATTTTCCCTTTTTGGATACCGCGATCTTCCCCTCAGCTGTCAGGGCCTTTAGCACCTCTTCCAGCTCGCCCCTGCTCTCCCTGGGAATATCCAGCAGAATGGCAATCTCCTTGATCTTCATCGGTACATACTGCTCGTCACAAATCAGACTGTAAATCGTATCCTTGCGCTGCTTCAGCTTTTCCTGTGTCATATGCTTCTCCTTTTTTGCCCGGCAGGCTCCCTGCCTGAAAATGCCCGCCCAAAAGCTGCGGAATAGATGAAAAGGCTGTCGGTCAAAAAGCCGACAGCCTCTTAGGTACGTTTAAAAGCTTCCGATATTCATGATTGCGGAAATCACCAGGAACAGAACAACCAGAACCGTGGTGAGCTTCACCAGCATTCCCTCCATGGAACGTCCCTTGTTCTTGCCCCAGTAGGTATCAGCCATACCGCCGATTGATCCCAGACCCTGCTGCTTCCCTTCCTGCATCAATACGATTACTGTCAAAGCAATACAAATTATGATAAATACTACAGTCAAAATCGTCTTTAAAACTACCATCCTTACACCTCCTGTGATAACCTTGTCACAACTTCTGACATTGTATCATACTATCCGCAGGTTTTCAAGCAGTTTTTGGAGATTTGTCTGGAAAGCCACAGGAAACCGTGGCCTTTTACCACCGGATTCTCAAGGGTGCCGCAAGCTCCGGTTATCAGATCCGTAAATTCCCCTTCTTCCGTCAGCCAGGCCGTCCGGTCCTCATCCGAGAAATTAAACAGCCCCAGGAAACGCTCCTCCTCATTTTCCCGAAGGATTCCCAGCACAGCTTCGTCCTTCACATCATAGGTATACACATCTGCGCTGCTGTCAAAGACCTTCCGGGTCCGGCGTATCTGTTCCAGCTGGGAGAGCCCAGTAAAAATCTGCTCCTGCAGTGTTCCCGGCTCCTGGTTTTTGGCCGCCAGCTCCCACCGGAATTTTCCCCGGTGGATGTATCTGGAATCCTCCCGTTTCAGGGGATCCTCCTTATAGGCATAATCATTGACCTGCCCGATTTCGTCCCCGCTGTAGAGCATGGGAATGCCGGACTGGGTCAGCATGTAGGCATGGAGCATCAGATCCAGACGGATGGCATTTGCCAGCTTCTCCTGGTTTTCCTCATAGAGGGCGCTCTCCACGCCGCACATGGAGGCGGTAGTTCCGCAGAACCGGGCGTCCATGGTAACCGGATCGTCATTATACAGCTCCCCCCTGCTCTCGCTTCCCGGATATTTTCCGGTAAAATAGAGGTTCAGGAACTGCTTGTGGGGAACCTCTTCCATAGCCCAGTCCTCCAGCACGCCATAGTCCAGTCCCCATCCAATATCGTCATGGCAGCGCAGGTAATTCAGGAATATGTAATCCTTAGGCAGGCTGCTGACAATATCCATCTGCCGTTTCAGCAGGCGCACATCCCTGGTGGCCACGCTGTTCCAGGTGGTAGCCATGGTCGTCACATTATAGAGCATATGGCACTCCGGCTTTTCCACTGTTCCAAAATAAGGAACCACCTTTTCCGGCTCCATTACCACCTCTCCCAGCAGCAGTACGCCGGGGCACACGATCTCGCCGATCATGCGCATCATACGCACAATGGTGTGGACCTTTTGCAGATTGCGGCAGGGTGTTCCCAGCTCCTTCCAGATATAGGGAACTGCATCAATGCGTATGATATCCATTCCCTGATTCGCCAGATACAGGAAGTTGTACATCATTTCATTGAATACCCTGGGATTGCGGTAATTCAAATCCCACTGATAGGGATAAAAGGATGTCATGACATAGCTTCCCATTTCCTTCAGATAGGTAAAATTCCCCGGAGCCGTGGTGGGAAATACCTGGGGCACGGTCCGGTCATACTCCTGGGGGATCGCGGGGTTATCAAAAAAGAAATACCGGCTCATGTATTCCCCGTCGCCCTGCCGCGCCTTTCTGGCCCACTCATGATCCTCAGAGGTATGATTCATTACAAAATCCATACAGAGGTTCATGTGCATCTTATGACAGGCCTTGGACAGCTCCACCAGATCCTCCATGGTGCCAAGCTCCGGCTGCACCCTGCCAAAATCCGCCACTGCGTACCCGCCGTCCGACCTGCCCTTGGGAGATTCCAAAAATGGCATCAGGTGAATGCAGTTGACATTGCAGGACTTCAGGTAATCCAGCTTCTCCCTGACTCCCTTCAGGTTCCCGGCAAAATTGTCTATGTAGAGCATCATGCCCAGCATGTCATTCCTGCAGAACCACTTTGGATCTTTCTCCCGCTCACGGTCCAGCTTCTGAAATTCCGCTGCCCGGTCCTGGGCAAAACGGTACATGTTCTCACACAGCTCTGCAAACATTGCGCTGTTATCATACAGCTCCATATAGAGCCAGCGAAGTTCATCATGGTGATTCTTTAACCGTTTCTGAAATAATTCTTCCGTCTTCATATGGCTGCTCCCATCTGACTGCATATTTTTTTCAAAATATGTCAATCGTTTTACATATTCTTATAGTATGAATTTTACCACAAAAATACAGCTATTGATAGATGGAACATACGTTCTTTTTCTCCCCAAGCTGCTGTGAGCAGCCCAAAGGCCGCTCATAGCAGCACTCCTGCAGGCAGCCGTTTTATCCTCCTGGGCTCCTGCATTTGATCTTTGTTCTTCTAAAGCTTATTCCACGGATTTTTATAGCAGGCTGCCTCCACAAGCGCTTCCTCAATCCGGAGCAGCTGATTGTATTTGGCTGTGCGCTCTCCGCGGCAGGGAGCGCCTGTTTTGATCTGGCCTGCATTGACCGCCACCGCCAGGTCCGCAAGGAAGGTATCCTCCGTCTCGCCGGAGCGGTGGGAAACCACTGCCCGGTATCCGTTCTTCTGTGCCAGCTCAATGGCCTCCATAGCCTCGGAGACCGTGCCGATCTGATTCACCTTCACCAGAATGGCATTGGCGCAGCCCAGCTTGATTCCAAGGTCCAGCCGCTTGGGATTGGTCACGAACAGGTCGTCTCCCACCAGCTGGATCCGCTCACCCAGGCGTCTTGTCAGCTCCTTCCAGCCGTCCCAGTCCTCCTCGGCAAGACCATCCTCAATGGATATGATGGGAAATTCCTCCACAAGCTCCTCGTAATACCGGATCATCCCCTCGGTATCCCGGGTAACCTCCTGACCGGCCAGCTGCCCTTCCCCTTCAAAATAATACTTCCCCTGGGCCGCATCATACAGCTCGGAGGCTGCCACATCCAATGCGATTTTGACCTGCTCCCCCGGCACATAGCCGGCTGCCTGGATGGCATCCACCATGAGCCGAAGGGCTGCCTTGGCATCCGGAAGATCCGGTGCAAATCCGCCCTCATCCCCAACTGCTGTGGTCAGATTTTTTTCCTCCAGAAGCTTTTTCAGGTTATGGTAGATCTCCGCGCACATCCGAAGGCCCTCGGCAAAGGAATCCGCTGCCACCGGCATGATCATAAATTCCTGGAAATCCACCGTGTTTTTGGCATGCCGGCCGCCATTGAGAATATTCATCATCGGCACCGGAAGCTCCCGGACGTATGCGCCGCCCAGGTAGCGGTACAGAGGGATATTCAGCGCCTCCGCAGCAGCTCTGGCCACAGCCATGGACACCGCCAGCATGGCATTTGCTCCCAGGTTCTGTTTGTCGTCCGTCCCGTCCTCATGGATGAGGATCCGGTCAATCTCCAGCTGATCCAGGGCATTTTTTCCAAGGAGCAGCCTGCTGATGCGGGCATTGACATTGTCCACCGCCTTGGTAACCCCCAGGCCGAAATACCGGGGCTCCCCGTCTCTTAGCTCCACTGCCTCAAACTGGCCGGTGGATGCCCCGGAGGGCACTGCTGCCCGGCCGGTCACGCAGCCGTCCACTGTCACCTCTGCCTCCAGGGTGGGATTTCCCCTGGAATCCAGGATTTCTCTTGCATGTACCTCTGTAATTTCTAAAAATTCCTTCATAAATCAAAACAGTTCCTTTCTTTTTTGATTATCGTTACCAAAATAGAGGGGAACTATACGCGGTTCTCCAGGCATTTGAAAAAAGCCCCTTTTGACCCCAACATCATTCTCTTTTCTTACAACTTTTAAATACTTTTTTCTCTGGAAAGAAATTTTTGAATATCTTCTTTTCCGGTTCCATGATACAATAAGATAACAAAAAGGAAAGGAAGTAATTTCAAATGGACAAGAAACTATCATTTATCGGCGCCGGCAATATGGGAGGGGCCCTCATCCAGGCTGCCTGCAGGGCCTTAAACCCCTCCCAGGTTTCTATCACCGACTATTCCCCGGACAAAGCCCGGCATGTGGCCCAGGAGCAGGGCTGCCAGGCTTCCGGCTCCAACCGGGAGGCCGTGCTCTTCGGGGATTATATTTTCCTGTGTGTGAAGCCCCAGGTCATTGGCAGTGTCCTTGGGGAAATCTCCCCGGTTCTGAATGAGTGCCTGGCCAAGGGGGAGGCAAAGGTCTTGGTATCCATCGCCGCCGGCGTCACCATAGATGCCATCCGGGAGAAGCTTTCCGGGGATTGCAGAGAGCTTCCTGTCATCCGCATTATGCCCAACACCCCCGTCTCCATCGGGAAAGGGATGCTGGCCTTATCCACCGGGGAGAATATCACCGAGGGAATGGTCCAGGATGTGAGGGCTGCCCTTAAATGTGCCGGACGTCTGGAGCAGCTTCCGGAAGCCCTGATGGATCAGTTCACCGCCATCGGCGGATGCGCTCCCGCATTTGTGTACCTCTTCATCGAGGCCCTGGCAGACGGGGGCGTCATGACAGGCCTCCCCCGCTCCCAGGCCCTGACCTATGCGGCCCAGACTGTCCTTGGAGCGGCAGCCATGGTGCTGGAGACAGGATCCCATCCCGGGGTTTTAAAGGATAACGTCTGCTCGCCCGGAGGCTCCACCATTGCAGGGGTGGCCGCCCTGGAGGCCCACGGGTTCCGCTCCGCCGCCATCGAAGCGGTGCTTGCCGCCTATGAGAAAAACCAGGAGCTTGGGAAATAAATTTGGGACGATGCTGTTTTCCCTGGGGACTGAAAATTTCCTGTCGGTATTTTCCAGGGAGCCGATATTGCGGTGTATGGGACAAATGATCGGATGGGTTCTTGTGCCGATTATGAATGCCAATCTGGATGTGATTCTTAGGACTACGATTCGGGTAGAGCTGCAGGGGCGTGTTTATGCCTGCCGTAACACCCTTCAGTTTGTTACGATTCCCATCGGATTGTTTGTCGGCGGCTTTATGGTAGACCGTGTCTGCGAACCATTTATGAGGAAATACGGCGGATTCTCTCTGCTCAAACACTCTTTGGCATAGGCAAGGGTTCCGGCGCTGCGCTCATAGCAACGATTCGGGGCGATATTCCGAATTTTGCTACGCAAAAATCGCCCCTCACTCCTGAATCATTTTCTCACGGAATGCGCAGCTAGTGCGCATTCCTGACCCGTGAAAAGTAACCGAATCTCCCTTAATGCTACAGAAACTCCTTCCTTGGGGCCCATGGATTGAAAAGCTCCTTTTTTCTGCATATACAATACGCAAAACCTCCTTTGATCATTTATTTGTCATCCTTTTTGGGTATCAACGGTGAGAACTCAACGGAAAAATGAGACCTGTATCAGATATTAGAACTATAGCACAATCTGCAGCGTACTGCAAGTATTTTTTCAAGGGCCATAGCGTTAAATCGCGCAATGTCAGTTACAATTCATGGCCTAACCGGCCGCGAACCAATGTCATCTATTTGTGTTAGCTTCTATATCTTCCAATAGAGTTCCAGCTTTTCTTCTGCATTCTTTTTTGCAAGGCCACATACCTGAACCAGGCGGTCCGCTGTGTCCTCCCTTGTCCGGCCGAAGCCCTGGCACTCAAAAATGAAAGCCTTTATCATATTCTCCAAGGCCTCTTGGACTTTCTCTGCATCCTTCCTGGCTTCTTCTGCATCTTTCCTGGCTTCCTCTGCGTCCTTCCGCGCCTCCGCGGTATTCCGGCGCTCTGCCTGAATATCCATCTCTTCCATATTTTCAAACAAATATCCCATACGGCATTCCTCTATCATCTCTACATACTGCTTTGCTTCGCCTACCGGCACCTTCATCTTCATCAGCAGGCCATACATGACTTCTTTAATGATATCCCGAATATCACCCGGTGTATTCTTTAATATCTCATCCAGGCGTTCCGGCGGTGACTGACAAAACCGGGTAAAATCCTCCGGGCTTTGGATCTTGTTGATCATCATGATAAGGCTGATCGCATCCCCCCGCTCCATCAGCTCCTCATTGGTATAATCATGGATCCGCACCACCTGATACTGTTCTGAGACATCCTCAATATCCTCCGGCTGTACATTGGCCAGCTCCGGAATCTTAAGGTTGTCCCGGATGAACTGGGCATACAGCTCTGCATTGCCCAGGATTCTCCGGCTGTTGGCATTGCGCACCTCATCTGCTGCATGCTCTGCACCACTGCGGGCCTTATTGCATTCTCCGGACGCCATGGGACTCGTCCTGGTGATGTTTTCCTTATTTTCTTTGTTTTTTCTGTTCATTCTTCCCCTCCGTGTGTTGTCAGCACAGACAGCGGAAGGAGTCCCTTTCCGCCAGCCTGCATTATATTCATGGTTTCTATGATTGGTTGGCGAAAAGCCAGAGCTTAGACATTCCACTCCTTTATTTTCATCCGAATCTTCCTCGGAAGCGGAACTTGATTTTATCTTTTGCTTTCTTGTATCTCCTAGATGAAGTCATCATAACACATTTCAGGCAGGGTTACAAGTGCCAATTTGCCCTTAATAGGGCTGTTTCACAAAAAAATCCGATAGGATGTTATAACTATTATGCGGGATATAGCCAAAAGGCAGGTAATTACCTGCCTTCTGTCATCTTTGCATATGTTTGAAGAGACATATCCTCATAGAAAGGCCACACATTGACCCGTCTTGCCCCCTGGATATCCGGATAGGGGATTGTTACCTCCCCGCTGCAGGCCCACTCTACGCCCCTGCACATAACAGCCACAAAGGGCGCCCGCAGAATGGTATCCGGCCCATGGCCGATGGCAGGCACAAACACCCTGCCTTTTCCGTAGGTATTTTTCCAGATTACCGCATGGTCCTGATTCAGATTCTCCAGGCCGGAAAAATCAATGCCCTCATAGTCCCTGGCCAGATGCTTCTGCATTTTCCGGAAATCATAGTCCTCAATCCCGTCGTATACCGTAGCCAGCACTTCCACCTGGCAGTCGTCCCGCCACTTCATGTTCACAAACAGGTCGTCCTGGGCTGTAATCCAGGAGGCCGGCATTCCCTCGTTGATGGGATCCCCAAACACCGTATCCACCGAAAAGGCAAGCTTGGGGTTCTTTCGCCCGCCGTTGTCAAACCGGAAGGTTCCCCCAATCATCCTGGAATACTCCTCCGGCAGAGCCGGCTCTCCCATAATCATGGAAGAATGATAGATAATGATGCCTCCTCCGGCAGCCACAAAATCACAGATGGTCCGCTCCGCGGTCTCCCCCAGCCCCACATAGGGAATCGTCACATCCTTCTTTCCGTCATAGTTCAACAGGACTGCGTCATATCCTTCCAGGGTTTCTGCGGTAGCTCCGCGAAATTCTTCCGTGATCTTCACCTCAAACCTACCAGTGGACTCCAGCATCCGGCGGAGCATCCCGTTTACTTTGGGATCATGCTCATCTGTCACAATACCGGTCACCAGCAGGATGCGATACTTCTTGTTGTCCATATATTCGTCTCCTTCACACTCTTCTTGCCAGACGGCAAACTGCTGCTGCCTTACCTGACGGCATAGCAGCAAACTAACATCCTTTTTTGGCAAAAGCAGGTTACTGCTCCGCCGCATGATGGCATGCTACAAAATGATCCTTTTCCACTTCCACAAAGCTTGGTGTCTGACTGCGGCACTTGTCTGTAGCCAAGGGACATCTGGCTGCAAAACGGCAGCCCTCCGGCGGATCAATGGGAGAGGTAACCTCCCCTTTCATAACCTGGGCTTCCTTTCCCTTATAGGAAATATCCGGGATCGGAATCGCTGAAAGCAATGCCTTTGTATAGGGATGGAGGGGATTTTCAAACAGTCGGTCTGAGCTTGTCATCTCCACCATCTTTCCCAGATACAGTACCAAAATATTGTCACTGATGTGCTTTACCACAGAAAGGTCATGAGTAATAAATATGTAGGTAAGGCCAAATTCGTCCTTTAAGTCCATCATCAGATTCAGAATCTGGGCCTGAATGGATACATCCAGGGCCGAAACCGGCTCGTCACAGACAATAAACTTGGGATTCAGGGCAATGGCACGGGCAATTCCGATTCTCTGCCGCCGTCCGCCATCCAGCTCATGGGGATACGTATTTACATAGCGGTCGTCCAAACCTACTGTTTCCATCAACTCACTGACCCGTTCCAGCCGTGCACTCTTATCTTGATAGAGCTTATGGATTTTCAGGGGCTCCTCAATGATCTGGGAAACAGTCATCTTGGGATCCAGGGAGGAAAAGGGATCCTGGAACACGATCTGCATCTCCTTCCGCAGACGCAGCATCTCCTTGTCCGGCAAATGGGTAATATCCTCGCCGTTAAAAATGATCTGGCCTTCTGTAGCGGGGAGCAGGCGCAGAATCGTCCTGCCCAGGGTTGATTTTCCACATCCCGATTCTCCCACCACGCCCAGGGTTTTTCCCGCCTCCAGCCGGAAGGACACGTCATCCACTGCATGGAGCACCCCTCTTGGAGTATTAAAATATTTTTTCAGGTTGACACATTCCAACAGTACGTTCTGTTCACTCATAGCCTTTTCCCTCCTCAAACAAATGGCACTGGACCATATGGCTTCCCTTCCGGCAACGCCTGGGATTTTCGCCCTTTGTACAGATTTCCGTACACTTGGGACAACGGGGATGGAACTTACAGCCCTCCGGCAGCTCCGACGGATGGGGGGTCAGGCCTTTGATGGGAACCAGGCGGTCTGTCTTCTCCGTAATATTCGGCAGGGAAGCAAACAGCCCCTCGGTATATGGATGATGAGACCTGCTTTTGTCAAAAATGTCCTCCAGCGTGCCGCTCTCCACAATTTCACCGGCATACATGATGGCTACCTTATCGCAAAAATTCGCCACAATTCCCAAGTCGTGGGTAATCAGTATAACAGAGGAACCCAGTTCCTTCTGAAGATTGCGCATCATCTTAATTACCTGTGCCTGGATCGTCACATCCAGAGCTGTGGTAGGCTCATCTGCAATCAGAAGCTCCGGGTTGCAGGCAATGGCAATGGCAATCATGACACGCTGCTTCATCCCGCCGGAAAACTGATGGGGATACTCCAGCTTCCGCTCCGGCGCAATCCCTACCATGGTAAGAATTTCATCCACCTTCTCATTTACTTCATGCTGTCCCATCTTGGGATTGTGGATCTTGATCACATCCGCAATCTGGTCTCCCACCCGGAACACCGGGTTCAGGCTTGTCATGGGATCCTGGAAAATCATGGAAATATGCTTTCCCCGAATATTCCGGTACTGCTTTTCCTTCATTCCGGTGAGCTTCTCCCCGTGAAAGAAAATCTCACCCTCCGTTTCCACCGCATATTTCGGAAGAAGTCCCATAACAGACAGTGCCGTGGTGGTCTTACCGGCTCCGGTCTCTCCCACCAGACCCAGCACTTCTCCCTTTTCCAATGACAAATCCACATGGTTTACCGCCCTGGAAATCACCTTGTCTGTGGTAAACCTGACGCTGTAATCTTTGATTTCTAGTAATTTTTCTCCCATTTCGCGCCTCCTATGCTCTTCCCTTCAGCTGGGGATCCAGTGCATCCCGCAGACAGTCGCCCAGTGAATTAATAAACAGCGCAGCAATCGCCAGTACCAAGCCCGGAACCAGCACCATGTACTGATTACGCATCATGTAGTTTAAGCCCTCTGCCAGCATGGTACCCCACTCCGGTGTAGGCGCCTTTACTCCAAGTCCAACGAAGCCAAGGGTTGCCCCCATCATAATATTCATGGAAACCTGTGCCGTACCGTTAATAATAATGACGCTGGCCAGATTGGGGATCAAATGCCGCCCCATAATATAGCTGGACTTTGCCCCCAGGGCAATGGAGGACTCCTCATAATCCATCTTTGCCACACCAAGAGATACGCTCCGCACCATTTTCGTATGCATGGGCAGGCCGGTAAAAAACAGCGCAAAAATCAGCTGGGGCACGCCGTTTCCAAGAGCCGCGCAGATGGCCAAAGCCATAACAAGGCTGGGAATACAGCTTACTACATCAATAAAACGCATAATGATATTGTCTACCCAGCCTCCGATGGTGGCGCACAGGCAGGCAAGAATGGTAGATACCACAATGGAAGCCCCGGCAGAAATAATACCGATCTCCAATGCAGTACGTGTACCGTGGATAATTCTTGCAAAAATATCACGGCCAAAATTATCTGTGCCAAGAATATGCCCTGCGGTAAAGGGCGGCAGCAGCTTATCTGCAGCCACCTGGTTGATCGCCTTGCTGTAAGGGACAATGAGATCCGCAAATATGGCGATCACCACCATAAGCAAAACCACCACCAGGGATATCACAGCAATGGGCTGCGTCTTCATACGGGCCCAGGCCTCTGCCATCTGGCCCCGCTTCTTTATTCTTCCTTTTCCATCTGCCTTTGCCATCAGCCGACACCTCCTGCCTCTTTGATCTGTTTCTTTCCTTTTTTCGCTCCTGCGAAGCTGCTTCGGATCCGCGGGTCAACCACTGCGTACAGGATATCAATTACCAGCTGTGCGCCGATGGTAAACAGCGCCAGAATCATGGTACAGGCCAGGATCGTCGGCATATCACGGTTATTGATTCCCTCCAGGACCTTGTAGCCGATTCCCGGAAATGCGAATACCTGCTCAATCATAACAGCGCCGCCAATCATGGAGGCAAAGGTGCCGCCTGTTAAGGTGATAATGGGCAGCAGAGCATTTTTCAGGGCATCCCGGAAAATAACCGTACTCTCCTTCTGCCCCTTACTGCGGGAGGTTCTGACGTAATCCTGACGGATACAATCCAGCATGGCGCTCCGCACCTGGCGCAGGTAATTGGCCAGATACGGCAGCAGGAATGTAAATACCGGCAGAATCCAGCTCTTCCACCCCTTCATACCGAAGGCGGGAAGCCATTTCAGATTCACGGAAAATACCAGCATCAACATCAATCCCAGCCAGAATCCGGGGATGGATCCCAAAAACTTTGCCAGCACATTCACAATGTTGTCAAATACGGAATATTGCTTCACCGCGCACATAACCCCCATGGGGATGCCGATCAGAAGCATAAAAAACGTGGTAATCAAAGCAAGCTTTAGACTGACAGGCACACGGTACAGAACCTCCTCCGATACGGGAGCCTTCGACTTGTAGGAAGTCCCGAAATCCCCTTTCAAAATACCTGTTACCCAGTTTACAAACTGCACCGGCTTGGGCTCATCCAGTCCGAACCGCTCTGCCATTGCGTCATAATCCTCCTGGGTATACTGGGAGGGCAGCATCATCAGCACCGGATCCGCCGCTGAAAGGTTCAGCAGGAAAAATACCAGCATTGCAATCAGCAGAAGGAGAATGGGCACCATAATAATTCTCTTAATAATGTATTTTGCCATGTAGATACCTCCAAAAGATTCCACAAAGATAGAGAAAGGGATACCCATAGGCCGGAACCTACCGGTATCCCTCTTCTCATTCACTCACTGATTCTATTCCTAAAATCATTCTGCAATCCACAGATGGCACATCTGCAGCTCAGCACTTACCGGAGAGATATATGCTCCGCGGATATGATCTGCAAATGCATATCCTCTGATTACCTGCAAACCGCCAAGAGCAAGGCACTGCTCCTGTACCAGATCCTCCAGCTCAATGATATTCTTGTTGAATTCATCCACTGTGGGGGAGGTAGTTGCTTTGTTGTACAGCTCTACTGCCTGGTTATAAGCTTCCTCGTCTACTGCCTTCAAGAACATACATGGCTGGGAGCCGCCCTCCAGCAATCCCATGGTAAAGGGTGTCAGGGGAGATTCCGGGTCGTATCCATTGTGGCAGGGGAAGCACTCGTAATCACCGGACTTCAGCATACCATAGCAGGTGGCGCCGTCAAAGGTCTCTGTTGTGATGCCGGTAAGTCCCAGCTCATTGAACTGTGCAACCATAGCAACTTCCAGATTGGTGAAATCCGGGTCTGCCAAAATCGTGAACTTAATATCCTCCGGCTTGTAACCAGCCTCTTCCAGCAGGCTTAAGCCCTTCTCAGGATCATAGGTATATTTGTCAGAAAATTCTGCTACATGATCGCCGGTCAAATAGCTGTTGGGATGGGGATATAAGCCGTCATATACCAGCTGGGACAGAGCCTCCCAGTCTACCATATGGCACAGAGCCTCACGCACCCGGATATCCTTCAGACAGTCAACCTTGCTGCCGTTCAGCCAGAAGGGATTCTCACGATCCTCAATCAAAGCCAGGGTAATATCATTTGCTACCAGGTTATTCATAACCTCAATATCAACGGTGTTCATACAGTCAAGATCCCCGGTCATCAGACCCATCATAGCTGTATTCTCATCCGGAATGATTACCAGCTCGCAGGTCTCGATATGAGGCATCTTCTCCTCATTCCAGTAATCCTCTCTTGCCTTCAGCACAAATTTGCTTCCTGTCTCATAGCTTTCCACATAGTAAGCGCCGCAGCCCACTGCAGAGCCATTGTCATCCGGTCCGAACTGCTCCAGCTTCTCATGACATACAACGCCGTAGATACTCTGGGTAGGCAGCTCATAGATGAAAGTGGGATTGGGAGCCTTCAAGGTAATTACCAGCTCATAGTCGCCATTGGCCTCGTATTTGTCCACGCTGGCAAAAGGACGGGGCTGTTCCTTCTGCATTACATCCCAGGTAGCAATGAAATCCTGTGCTGTAAGCCCACAGCCGTCAGAAAAAGTAACATCCTCTCGCAGCTGGAAGGTCCACACAAGACCGTCATCTGACACCTGGTAGTCCTTCGCGATATTGCAGCGGATATCATTCCGGTCGCCCTTGTACTTAATCAGCAGATTGTCGTAAATCTGATAAGACAGCACTGCTGCCCGGTTGTCCTTCCAGGGCGCATACAGGGGAATGTCATAGTTGGTCCAGTAGCGGAATACAGTGCCAGGCTGGATCCCCTCCGGCTCCTGGGAACCGTCAATATTTCCTGTTGCATCTGTACCTGCTTTGTTAATCTCAATTTCAGATACTGCGGTAGGCTTTGCAGCCGGAGCTCCGGTATCTCCCTGCTCCTGGGAACCGCCCTCTGCAGGCGCTTCCTGGTCCTGTCCGCCCTCTGCAGGCGCTTCCTGGTTCTGCCCACTGTCTGCGGCTCCTCCCTGGGTTTGGTCCTCTCCGCCGCAGGCTGCCAGGCTTGCCATCATCATAACAGCCAGCGTTCCTGCCAAAAGTCTTTTTACCAATTGCTTTTTCATTCAATTACCTTCCTTTCACTTTACACGATACCATTTCAACTGATTTATAGGATCTGCCCAATGCCCCTCCAATAGAAACTGCCTCCCCTCCTCCCTGATTTGGTGAGCAATGGGTGTTTCTCTCATGTAATCTTCCCTGCCTCTTTGTACTTACACCTCTACCCAGGCCGCATCCTTTTTGCTGCTCTCCACGCAGGCATGGATGAACTTCACTCCTGCGATGCCCTCCTCCAGGGAGGGGAAGTCATAGTCATAGCCGCCAAGCTTCTCTCCGTTGGCCAGCTTTAAGATACTGGAAATCCACACCTTGTAAATATTGGCAAAGGCCACATACAACCCTTCCGGATGGCCAGAGGGAATCCGGCTGATGCTGGCTGTGCGGTCCGTCACATAGCCCATACCCCGGTTGTAGATCTGGGTAGGCTGGCCCTTTAAGGTCACATACAGGATATTGGGATTCTCCTGCACCCACTCAATGGCTCCCTTGGTACCAAATACCCGCACCACCAGGCCGTTCATATGGCCTACACACACCTGGGAAGAGCAGAACACGCCGTGGGCCCCGTTCTCAAATTCCACCAGGATATTGGCATTCAGATCCAGGGGCTGTCCCCAGTAATCCAGCTTGGCTGCCACACGTTTTAATTTGAGACCGGTCATATAGCTTACCGTATTCTCAATGTGAGTTCCGATATCCCCCACACAGTTGGAAATCCCGGCAACCTCGGGATCCTTCCTCCAGGAGGAAAGCTTCACCATCACCTGGTCTCCGGCTCCAATATCGTCCACCAGATACTCCTGGAGATATTCTGCATTCACATTGATCACATCACCGATGGCTCCGCCGGTGATCAGCTCCCGGGCCTCCTTCACCATGGCGTTGCCGGAATAGGAATAATTCACACAGAACAGCAGGCCCTTAGCCTCTGCCAGCTGCTTCAACTCCTCCGCCTGCTCCACCTCAAAACACAGGGGCTTCTCGCAGAGCACATGGATGCCGTTTTCCAAAAATGCCTTGGCCGCCTCATAGTGAACGTCATTGGGGGCCGTAATGGTCACAAAATCAATGCCGTCCTCTCTGGCTCCTTCTGCCTTGGCCATCTCCTGGTAGCTGCTGTAGGTACGATCTGCATCTACCTGGTAGAATCTGGCGCACTCCTGATTCTTCTCCTGATTCTGACTGAAGCATCCGGCCTTCAAAAAAGCCCTTCCGTCAAAATCAACGCCAACTCTATGTACACCGCCGATAAAGGCAGTCAGGCTTCCGCCTACCATTCCGTAATTCAATGTCTCCTTCATTGGTCTGCCTCCTTCTGTCAGTTGGCAATAGCCGCGTCAAAGGCTACATCTGAAGGTGCAAAATCAACCTTCCGCACAAATTCTGCCGCCTCTGTGGCCCCATACACACGCTCCATACCGGAATCCTCCCACTCCACGGAAAGGGGACCCTGGTAATTGTAGGCGTTCAGCACCCGGATAATGTCCTCAAAGTTCACATCTCCGTGGCCCAGGGAGCGGAAATTCCATCCTCTCCGCAGATCGCCGAAGTCAATATGGGAACCCAGAAGACCGCTTCTGCCGTCTAACGTTACGGCAGCATCCTTCATATGTACATGATATACCCGGTCAATGAAATCATTCAAAAATACATGGGGTGTAATTCCCTGCCAGATCAGGTGGCTGGGGTCAAAATTCAATCCAAACTCCGGACAGTCTGCGAATTTCTCCAGCAGACGCTTGGTGGAATAATAATCAAATGCAATCTCACCCGGGTGCACTTCCAGAGCAAACTTCACATCATGGTTCCTGCACTCATCCATAATGGGCTTCCACAGGTCGTAGATCTCCTGGAATCCTGCCTCCACCATCTCCTCCGTGGTCTGGGGGAAGGAATACAGATATTTCCAGATGGGGGATCCCACAAACCCGGTGATAATATGTACTCCTAACAGCTCTGCCGCCTTGGGGGCATTCATCATCGTGCGGATAGCCCAGGCGCGGATCTCATCGGGCTTATCTGCCAGCTCTGCCGGTGCAAAATTGTTCAGGCGGGGATCATTGTAATCTCCCACGCACTGCCCGATCACATGGGCCGCAATGGCCTGGCAGATCAGGCCGTTCTCCTTGAGGGTATCCAGAACCCATTTTACATAAGCCGGATCCTCCACTGCCCGGTTCACGTCAAAATGATTCCCCCAGCACGCAATCTCCAGGCCGTCATAGCCCATCTTCTTGGCCAATGCACACATCTCCTCAAAGGGAATGTCCGCCCATTGGGCTGTCATCAATGTTACTGGTCTTGCCATAATATTTTACCTCCGTTCGTGATACCTTTTTTATTTGTTCAGGCTCTATACTAATCATAATCTCATTTGTTGCTTTTGTCAATATATTATTATAAGTTTTAAATAAAGTATTTGTCAAAGTGATATGTAAAGTAGGATAATAAACAGATTATTTGGATAAAATAACAGAAAATTTCGCCGAAAATGCAGAAAAAAGATGGTCAGAGCAAAAAGAAATTTTCAAAAATCTAAATGGGGCTGCCAGAAGCAGCCCCACTGCAATCTAAATCCTCAAATAAAGGTCACCTTCTCCTCCAGCCGCTCATGAGGCGTTGCCTCCATTGCCGGATGACCGATGGCCGCTCCCACTGCAAACTCATACCCCTCCGGGAATTGCACCAGCTTCTTGAAGTAATCTCCCCGCTCCAGGTTGAAGGCATCCCTGCATCCCCCCAGGATACAGCTTCCAAGGCCCATGGATTCTGCCGCCAGCACAATATTCTCAATGGCTACGCCGGCATCCACCAGGCTGCCGCCATCCTTGGTGGAGATAAATACCACCACAGCCGCATTGAAGAAAATCTTCCTTCCCCGGCTCTCGATCAGCTGCTTGATAAAGTCATTGTCCCCAGCCATCACCCGGTCCACCAGGTAGGTCTCGATCTCATTTACAACCTTCTTGTCCTCCACAAAGCTGAAATGCCAGTTCTGCAGATTGGCCCCGCTGGGAGCGGAAAGGGCAGCGTCCACCAGCGCCTGACGCTCCTCCCTGGTCAAAAGCTCATCCGTAAACTTGCGGATAGATGCCCGGTTCTTGATCATTTCTACTGTTTGATTCATACTCCTGCCTCCTTAGATTCATTTTTATGAAGAGCTCTTTATTTATCATATCCGTTTCTCCTCTGATCCTCAAGTTTTCTTTTTCCGCCTTCAAAGCGGAAATCTACGGATCAAATTCTCGGCGTATATACATTCCATGAGAATATGATCCGGAAAGCAAAATAAATTAGACTTTATCGCTTGGTTATGCTATATTGTATAAAAAGCAACTTGTCATTCTACATGCAGAAAGTGAGCAAATGCCAATTACGAATTTGGAGATCACACAGAAGGCTATGGAGGATTTTAAGAAGAACATTGCAGGTGTCAACCTGACAGACATTGATGACATCAAAGAATAAAAATACTCCCCGGATCACCATCTCATGGCAATCCGGGGATTTTTTTCAATCCAGCTCAAAAAACACTGTCGTAAACCCTTCCCGCTCTGCATACAGTGCGTGGACCGGCACTGGCAGCTGATCCCGCAGGACCTTGGCCATCTTGCGTTTTATGCCAAAGACCGTACAGTTGAACATCGGCCCTTCCTCCAGCTCCACCAGCCCGTAAGCGTAGGGCCCGATCTTGTCGTTCCAGGGATCTGCGTTGAGGGTGGAGGGCAGGATGATGCTGTGAAGCTTCCCCTTTCCGGAGAGCTCTACCCACTCGGTCTCGTGGTAGCCGCAGGTATTGCAGGCATACCTTGGCGGATACTCAATGGCTCCGCATTCCTTGCATTTACGCCCATAGAGCTTGTGCTCTGCCAGGCCGTCGTAAAACTTTTCCACGATTTTTTCTATTTTCATCTGTTTCCCCCTCCTTACTCCACGGTTCTTAAAATCGGAATTCTGCAGTTCTGCCCGCCTCCGAAGCCCCGAAGCATCGCTGTCCTGGGCTGGTTCTTCACTTGGTGGGCGCCTGCCTGGCCCCGAAGCTGAAGAACAGCTTCATAGACATCCGCCATGCCGGAAGCGCCATAGGCATGGCCATAGGAGGTACGTCCGCCGTGGGGATTGATGGGACGGTCGCCGTCAAAGGCTGTCCTGCCCTCCAATACCCATTTCCAGCCCTCGCCCCTTGGAAGGTAGCCCACCTCCTCGGCCGCGCACAGCTGGGATGCCAGCACAAAATCGTTCACCAGCAGAAGGTCAATGTCCGCCGGGCTAAGGCCTGTCATCTCATAGACCTGGCGTGCAGCCTCCTTGGTAATCTCCATCTCATTGTGGGGGCGCATCAGCTCCAGGCAGGAGGCTCCGATTCCCAGCACCTCCACCGGCTTCTGCTTAAACTGATGAGCCATTTCCGTCGGACAGACAATCACGCAGGCTGCCCCGTCTGCGCTGGCTGCAGTGCCGGTAATCCGCAGATACTGAGTGCTCTTGGGATTATGGGCAGAGCGCAGATATTCCATCGGATCCTCAAACCCGCTCTCCCTGGCCAGCTCCTCAAAGGGGGTACGCAGCATGGCCAGGGGATTCACGGCCGCTGCCCTGCGCCCATGGTAGGACATGGTGTTCAGCACCTCATCCACCTGCTCGTCGGTCAGCCCGTACTGCTGCTTGTAGAGATCCATCCAGTCATCCTGCCCGATATGGCCGCCCCCCAGAGCGCGGGTATAGGCCCGGTCCATGATGGCCTCCAGATCCGGAATTACATCATCTGTGGTAATTCCGCGGCGCAGATGAGCCGGCTGCCCCGGAACGGGCAGACCGCAGGACATCTCCACACAGCCGCTGAGCACAATGTCGTGGGCCCCGCTGGCCACATCCTTCACAGCCTCCTCCAGTCCTGCGTAGCCGGTACAGCAAGCCTCCGAGTGATGGATGGAGCCCTTGCCCCGCATGCCGAACCACTCTGCCACCTGCATATTGGGCGTTGCCGCGAAATTAAAAAACTTGGGATTGGCCGACCCGTGGTAGAAATAATCCACATCCCGGGGTTCCAGCCCTGCATCCTCCATAGCCATCAAGGCTGCATGTCCGAAAAATTCCCCCTCGGTGAGACCCTTAAGCTCCGGATCCTCACTAATATCACAAAAGGGAGTTGCACCGATTCCAATAATGGAAACGCTCCGTGCATATCTCCCTAATTTTCCTGGTATCATATCATTGCCTCCTTTGCTTTGCGCACATTCGTCTGCATCGGAGGCTGTTCCTTTTGGCATCTGCCCCTTGATTCCTAATTTCTCCGGCGAGTCTTGGGCTTTGCCTGTACCTGGGACGCTGCCGCGTTTTTCAGAATCACAGGCAGCTGCTCCCCAATCTGAAAGCCCCTGGCCTCCAGCGCCGCGCCATAGGCATCGTCGTACTCCCCGTAACCGCTGAAATGCAGTTCCACCTTCCATTCATGATCCGGGGTAAGCCTGCGGAGATATTCGTCCAGCTCCATTGCAAACGGTTCAATATATTTTGCCATCTCCCCGCCGACAACAATGCCCACGCCAAAAATAGCGCTGATATTGTGCAGTGCGACGGATAAATTCTTCAAAAACGCATGCCATATTGTCTCCAGCGCCTGATCCCCCTTTGCAAGCTCCGCAAAAAAATCCTCCACGGTATCGGCCTTGGAGCATTCCTTGGCCATATCCATAATCCTGCTGGCAGAGCACAGCTCCAGAAAGCTTCCAGGGATCCCATAGGCCGAGGTTGTGCCATTGGGATCCAGGATCATGCTGCCGATATCCAGACTGGACCGATCCATATGGAAAAATTCCTTTCCCTGGATCAAAATCCCGCTGATTCTCCTGCTGAGAAGGATAAAAAAGGAATCTGCAAAATCCCGCTTTCCAAACATCTGCGCCAGACCTGCAAGTCTGCAGGAATCCCCGGTCACCACCCTGTGGTCCAGAAGCTCACAGATGTAATCCAGCGCAACCTCCGCCACCCCAAGAGTATACGTACCAAGAGCCATATTCCTGCTGCGGTCCACAAAACCGGGCAGAGCAATCCCCACCTGACAGGGGCCCTGTGCCTGCTCCTGCAGCCCTGAAACCAGCCCGGCAATCTGCTGCCAGTATTCCTCCGTACCGGCAAAATCTACATAATGCCGCTGCTTGTCCAGAATCTGTCCCGCGAAATCAATCAGCACCAGATACACCGTATGCTTTGCAATGCTGACTCCCACATAGCTCTGGTATCCTGCATTTAAGGACAGCTGGAAGGGGCGCCTTCCCCCGGAAGACTCTCCCGTTCCGGCCGTCATGATCATATCGCCGTTCTTCAGGATGTTTACGATATTGGATATTGTGGGGACGCTCAAGCCCCGTCCCTGTGCAATCTCGGCATTGGTAATACCGGGATTGCACTCAATGTCATGTAAAATATAGGATGCGTTCTGTTGACGTACCTCCATAGTATTTGCTGCTTTCATCTCAAACCTGCCATTATTTCAATTATTATGCTGCGATTTCCGCATCAAACACTATTTTAGCACAGTTACAATCTATTTTCTAGTATCAGGTGTGCAATGTGCAATATGACGGTTTATCGTTACTATTCACGGCCCGGAGGCCGCTCATAGTAACGATTCGGGGCGATATTCCGAATTTTGCTGCGCAAAAATCGCCCCTCACTCCTGAATCATGTTCTCACGGAATGCGCAGCTAGTGTGCATTCCTGACCCATGAAAAGTAACGGCATCCGGCCATTGACAGTCACCTTCGGTGAGGGCCCGGATGCCTGACAGCCACTACTTCTTTGGACGGACACCGTGCAGCGTGGTGCACGGTGCCGTATGAACAATAACGTTTATCTGGCATCTGCCTTCAGTTCCAGGTAAAGAACCTCCTGGGGTGTCAGCTTCACATCCAGGGCGCCCAGAGAAGATTCCATCTCTGCCCTGTTGGCTGCCCCGATTACCGGGAATGCATTTAAGGGGCTGTCAAGCACATAGGCCATTGCCACCTGGGGAATGGTGCAGCCCTTCTCCTGAGCGATCTCCTGGCAGCGGTCCAGCCTTACAAAATTCTCCTCATAGCAGTATCCGATGCGGCAGAACATGTCGATCTGGTCCGGATCATTTTTCAACAGCTCCCGGGTAATCCTTCCAGAAAACAGCCCTCTTGCCATAGAGGAGTAAGCCAGTACCGGCATCTGGTTTTTGGTATACCATTCCTGGGCCTCGGCATTCTTATTCCCTGCAATGGTAACACAGCCCGGTGCAAAGGGATTCTTCACCTGCTCTGCCAGACTGAAATTCGGGGAAGAAACCGTCATAGGCGTCAGGTTGTGGGCATAGGCATACTCATTGGCCTCCTCCAAACGCTGGTGGGTCCAGTTGGATCCGCCGAAGATCCGGATTCTTCCGGCTGCCTGATGCTCATTCAGCTTCTCCACAATGGGTCCAACCGGCAGCTCCGGATTATCCCTGTGCAGAAGATAGATATCCAGATAATCGGTATCCAGCTCTGCCAGTGTCTCCGCCAGATCGGAATCAATGTCATAGGGCGTCACCCTCTGGCGGTAATCTGTGGGATGTGCTCCCTTGGACAGCAGCACGATATTCTCCCGAATTCCTCTCGTCTTAATCCATTCTCCCACTGTGGGCTCCGAATCATACGCACGGGCTGTATCAATGGCAGTGATTCCCAGGTCATAGGCAGCGTCCAGTGTCTCAAAATGCTTTTCCTTATTGTCCGGGAACATGCCCAGGGTGCCCATGAAAAATTTACTGATCTTCTTGTCAATGCCTTCAAATTTTACATATTCCATATCCATATCCTCCATTCCTTCTTATGCGCAGATTTTTCCGGGGCGCTATGCCCCCGTGACCTGCTCTTTACTCCTCCGGCAGCTTGAAGTTAGCGTCCAGTCCGCCCTTCTTATCCTCATTGTATACCTCCAGGTACAGGCCCAGCTCCTTGTGGAGATCCAGGTAAGCAAACTCCATGCCGATCTGGGGATCCTTGCACCAGAGCCAGGGATCTCTTCCGGTCAGCTCCTTGTGCTCCTTGATCACCTGGTCAAAGTTATCTCTTGTAATCAGTGCAATGTGGTGCATGCCCGGGCCGTGCTCCTCCAGCCATGTCTTATAGGGGCTGTCGCTGATGGGCTGGATCAACTCAATCTCAAATCCCCAGCAATCGCAGAATGCCATAATGGTCTGCAGACGGTCCTTGGTGCCATTCATGGAGAAATCCGGGAACTCATTGGAATCCAGGGGGCTCACTCTCCAGGGGCCAATGCCATACTCCTTCTCATAATGCTTGATGCTCTCCTCCACATTCTCAACGATGATACCGATCTGTAAAAATTTTGCAAACTGTGTGTTCATTGCTTTTTCCTCCTTGTTTTATAAATTTACTTTAAATTTAATTTTATATTAATATTTAATCTATTTCCGAAATTCTCATATTTCAATTCCTGTGTTTCAATTTCTTTTTATAAATCTACATTTAATTTCCCGCAAAACAGGAGCTTTATTTATATATGGGATCCAAAACCGTATCAATGTAATTCTTGGTCAGCAGGATGGTTGACAGGGGATCCGGCGTTCCATCCGACTCAATGCCGATCCAGCCCTTGTGGTTGTACTTCTTCATCAGCTCCCAGAGACCCTTGAAGTCCAGAAGGCCGCCGCCCGGCTCCCAGAACCAGCGGGCGCCCTGCTCATCAAACTCCGCCCCTGCGCCAAAGCGCTTCTCATCCGGCGCATTGATATAGGTGGTATCCTTGATGTGGAAATACTGCACCCTGTCATGGTAGGTATCATAGAAATGCAGGATATCCTTCCCCATAATGGCCACCTGGGCAGTATCCAGGCAGTAGAATACATACTTGGGATCTGTCATCTCCAGGAATTTCTCATGGTCATACTTGTTGACTGCGCACCAGAACTCATTGTGGATGGAAACAGCCAGGCCCTTTTCTGCACACATGCGGCCCACGGTGTTCATGCACTCCGCCACATTTTTCAGCCCCTCCTCATCCAAAGGACCGGTTCCGTAATACTGGCCTGCCGGCTGGACAATCAGGTTGATGCCATCACACTCTGCCAATGCATCAATGGCCTGCTGTTCGTAGGCAAAGATTCCGGGATGGTTGCGTTTATCCTGGGAGCCCACATGGTGGGAAAACATGCCTGTGATCCGCTCAATTCCCCGCTCTTGGGCAAATTCCTTGAAGTTCTTCATGGAGCCAAAGGCATTCTGGATGCTGGGCACGGAAAATACCATGATTTCGATTCCCTTAAAGCCTGCCCCTGCAAAATACCGGAGGATCTTATCCCAGTCCTGATAATAGTAAGCAGAGCCAAAATCTCCCATGTACCACTCGTTGAAATTATTGATCTGCTTGTAATTGATGTTGCCCCAGAGATTGGTCATATAGGTATAGTTGATATTTCTGTTCTCCATTATTTCACCTCCCCAGCTGCAAAGCTCTTCTCCAGATTGTTCCAGAAGGTCCGCATCCGCAGGATTCCCTTGGGGATATCCAGAGAATATTTGGAATCCAGAATCACCGGTCCGTCAAAATCCGCCTTTTTCAAAATTCCATACAGCCTGCCAAAATCCATCTCTCCATAGCCCAGGTCATAATACACTCTCTGCAGCCGTCCATCCTGGGGGAACTCCGGCGAAATGGTCTTGTAAACCTCCAGCTCATCCACAAATTTAGTATCTGTGAAGCACACTGCCTTGGCCTGGCCGGCGTACTTCTCAAAATATGTAACATAATCTGCTCCCGCAATATGCAGATGGGCCGGATCCGGGGCAAAGGATACCACCTTGGGATCCACATGGCTCAAAAATGCATCTATGGCCCCTCCCCGCATCAGGGTCCAATATTCATTGCGGATTGCCAGATTCACTCCGTTCTTCTGACACATAACGCCGATCCGGTTCATGCACTCTGCCGCGTCGGCAAGAAATTGCTCTGTCTTCCCGGCATTCCCTGCAAATACCTGGTTCAGGAACCCGATTCCAGGTGTGGGCGATACCAGCAGGGTACTTCCGCCAAGCTGCACCAGCGCCTCGGCGCTGTCCTGGGCATGATCGTAAAACGCATCAAAGAACTGCTCCATGGGAAGTCCTGTCTCAAAGAGGCTGTTGAACTGGCTCTGGGCAGAAATCCCAATCACCTCCACGTTCTCAAGGCCCTTGTCCTTCAGGTAGCTCCGATACCCCTCCGGGGATCCAAAACGCGTTCGGATCGAAGCCGTACAGATGGGCGCCCCGTTTCGGGATACATTCTCCGTATTGGGAACCATGGGGATCATGATAGAAGAAAACCCTGCCGCCGCAAACATATCGGTCACTTCATCCCAGTACCATTTGGCTGCCCGCAGGAAGGCCCCCGGCCCGCTGGTGTCGGCATTCACAATGCCAAAACTTGCTACAGCTTTCATTTTAATCCTCCTGTTCTTTCTTCTGTAAATCGATTTTCAATTTCCATACATTTAACATACAACATCTGTCCTATAATGTCAATAGTAATAATAAGACTTTTTTTAAATATTTAATAAAGTATCGAAAAAATTTTGTTTTGCAAAATTCTCTGCCTGATTTTCTAGGCAAATAGAGAGAACGCGCCCTGCGCATTCTTCGCGTCCGAGCGGTGCCGTTCACGGCTAATTTCACCTCCGCGAGGTGCGCATCCTGCCCGGAGGGCTTTTTGTGATATAGGAAATCCGGAGGAATTTCCTATATCACAAAAAAATACCGCTGCACCTGTTTTCAAGGTACAGCGGTATTTTAGTCATATATTCTTACTTGTTCAGCTCTGCTTTCAGCTGTGCGGTCAGAGCAGGCACGATCTTGTTCAGATCGCCTACAATGCCATAATCAGCCACATCAAAGATGGGAGCGTCCTCATCCTTGTTGATGGCAATCACGATATCAGACTCTTCCATACCGGCCACATGCTGGATAGCTCCGGAGATACCGATTGCAAAATACAGCAGCGGACGAACTGTCTTACCGGTCTGTCCTACCTGCAGATCAACGGGCTTCCAGCCATTCTCTACCACAGCACGGGAGCAGCTGACGGTTCCGCCCAGAACATCTGCCAGCTCCTGAAGCATCTGGAAGTTCTCGGCAGAGCCAACGCCACGGCCGCCGGATACCAGAATCTTGGCATCCATAATGTTCTCTGTTGTCTTGGTCTGCTTGATGATATTGAGAATCTCTACATACCGGTCATTGGGTACAAAGCCCGGATTGTAATCAATGATCTCTGCCTTTGCGCCCTTCACCGGCTCAAGCTTCTGCATAACGCCGGGACGAACGGTTGCCATCTGGGGACGGTTGTCCGGGCAGGCAATGGTTGCAATGGTGTTGCCGCCGAAGGCCGGACGGGTCATCAGCAGCTGATTGTGCTTCTGCTCCTTGCCGGGCATGGGATTCAGCGGGAAATCGCCGATCTCAAGTACTGTACAGTCTGCAGTCAGACCGGTATGTACTCTTGCGGATACGGTAGGGCCAAGGTCACGGCCAATGGCAGTTGCACCCACCAGCATGATGTCCGGCTTATACTCATTGATCACACATGACAATGCATGTGCATAGGGCTCAGTGCGGTATACCTCCAGCTCCTTGTCGTCTACTACGATCACACGGTCTGCGCCGTACTCTGCCAGCTGGTCAGCCAGGCCCTTCACCTGATATCCCAGCAGAACTGCAGTTACATCGGTGCCCAGATCCTTTGCCAGCTCCTTGCCTTTGCCGATCAGCTCGAAGGCAATGCTGCTCAACTCGTTATCTACCTGCTGTGCGTAGATATATACGCCCTTGTATTCTTCTAAATTCATTCTATTCACCACTTTCCTTTCATCAAATTAGATGACATGCTTTTCTTTTAATTTGCCCATGATATATGCAACAGACTCGGTGGGATCAAGAACAACCTTCTCACCAGCGCCCTTGCGCACCTTATCGGAGGCCTTTGCGATCTTGGTGGGTGATCCTGCAAGACCCATATCCTCATCTCTCAGGTTCTCGCCCAGGTCTGCACGGCTCCAAACGGTAACCTCCTTCTCATCATAAGCATCAAAGATTCCGCCCGGTGTCATGTAACGGGGAACATTCAGCTCGGAAAGTGCGGTAACCAGGCAGGGCATCTTAGCCTTAATCTCATGGTATCTGTCCTCGTACTGTCTCTTGACAATCACAGAGTCTCCTTCAATGGTAAGTCCCTCTGCATAGGAAATAACCGGAAGTCCCAGGTGCTCTGCGATCTGGGGGCCAACCTGTGCCGTATCTCCGTCGATAGCCTGACGGCCGGTGATGATCAGGTCATACTCCATCATCTTCAGGGCTGCTGCCACTGTGGAGGAGGTAGCCCAGGTATCTGCGCCGCCTAAGCATCTGTCTGTAACAAGAACAGCCTTGTCCGCGCCCATAGCCAGGGCCTCGCGAAGGGCATCCTCTGCCTTGGGAAGACCCATGGTAACAACCGTTACCTCTGCGCCTGTCTCGTCCTTGATTCTCAATGCTGCTTCCAGGCCAGCCTTGTCGTCCGGATTCATGATTGCCAGCATGGCTGCCCGATCCAATGTACCGTCGGGATTAAACTTAACGCCGCCTTTGGTATCTGGTACCTGCTTAATACATACAACTATTTTCACGGTAGTTTCACTCCTTATTCTTATTTATTGTTTGACTATTTCAACAGTGCTCCGGAAATTACCATACGCTGAACCTCTGAGGTTCCCTCATAGATCTCGGTGATCTTGGCATCGCGCATCATACGCTCTACATCGTACTCTCTGATATATCCATATCCGCCGAAGAGCTGAACTGCCTCTGTCGTAACAGCCATAGCGGTCTCTGCTGCATACAGCTTGGCAGTAGCTGCCTCTACGGAATATACCTTCTGGGTAGCCTTGGCCATAGCTGCCTTGTAAACAAGAAGCTTCGCTGCCTCAATTCTTGCAGACATGTCAGCCAGCTTGAACTGGGTATTCTGCTGCTGTGCGATGGTGCGTCCGAACTGCTTTCTCTCCTTGGTGTACTCAATGGTGCGCTCCAGTGCGCCCTCTGCGATACCAAGAGCCTGTGCGGCAATACCGATACGGCCGCCGTCCAGTGTATGCATAGCGATGGGGAAGCCCTTTCCTTCCGGCCCAAGCAGATTCTCCTTGGGGATTCTGCAATCCTCAAAGATCAGCTCATAGGTGGAGGATCCGCGGATACCCATCTTCTTCTCCTTGGTTCCGAAGGAGAAGCCAGGAGTGCCCTTCTCAACGATAAATGCGGAGAAGTTCTTTTTCTTGCGTCCCCTCTTGTCCTCTGTCACGCTGGTGATAGCGATCACAATATAAACATCGCCCACCTTGCCGTTGGTGATGAAGCACTTGGAGCCGTTCAGCACCCACTCGTCGCCGTCTAATACTGCCTTGGTCTGTGCGCCCTGAGCGTCAGTACCTGCGCCCGGCTCAGTCAGTGCGAAAGCGCCCAGCTTCTCGCCCTTAGCCAGAGGAGCCACAAACTTCTGCTTCTGCTCCTCAGTACCGTATGTAAGGATCGGGTCAATACACAGGGACGTATGTGCAGAAACAATAACGCCTGTGGTGCCGCACACCTTGGACAGCTCCTCCACACACATTACATAGGTCAGGGGATCACAGCCCTGTCCGCCGTAAGCCTTGGGAACAGGAATCCCCATAAATCCTGCCTTCGCCATCTTCGCAACGGTCTCAGCCGGAAAAACTTCTGTCTCGTCTACCTCCTGTGCAAGAGGCTTTACTTCTGTTTCGGCAAACTCCTTGAATAGAGTTCTGGCCATTTCATGTTTCTTGGTTAACGTGAAATCCATTATTATGTTTCCTCCTTTTTTGTCCTGCTCTTTTGGACATGCAGGTATGCCCGGAGGGCGATTCCTCCTTTTTGTCCTGCTCTTTTGGACATGCAGGTATGCCCGGAGGGTATTCCTCCTTTTTCGTCTACCAAAGATAGTTAAAGATTTAACAATATTGATCCATATAAAGGGCTGAATCAAGAATAATACAGCCCTTTATCAAGTTTATTCATAACTTATATATCAAGATTGTTTATTTGCTGTAATCGTAGAAACCGATACCGGTCTTGCAGCCCAGCTTGCCTGCGCGAACCATCTTGCGAAGCAGCGGAGCCGGACGGTACTTGGGATCGCCGGTCTCGGCAAAAATTACTTCCATGATGGCCAGGACAATGTCAAGTCCGATATAATCGCCCAACTGCAGGGGGCCCATGGGATGGTTGGCACCCAGTCTCATAGCTGCGTCAATATCGGAAACGCTGGCAACGCCTGCTTCCAGTACGCAGATCCCCTCATTGATCATGGGGATCAGGATCCTGTTCACAACAAAGCCTGCCGCCTCATTCACCTGAACCGGTGTCTTGCCGATCTCCTCGGAAATCTTAACAACTGTATCCCGCAGATCATTCGGGGTATTCTCTCCCTGGATAACCTCAATCAGCTTCATAACAGGAGCCGGATTGAAGAAATGCATACCAATCACCGGACGGTCAAGGCCTGCGCCGATCTCTGTGATGGACAGAGAGGATGTGTTGGTTGCAAACATACAGCTTGCGGGAACGATCTCCTGAAGCTCCTTAAAGGTCTGCTTCTTCACGTCCATAACCTCAAGGGCTGCCTCAACGATCAGATCAGCGTCCGTACAGATCTCCTTGGTTCCAGTGGTGATCTTGGCCAGGATGGCATCTGCTGCTGCCTGCTCCATCTTGCCCTTGGCAATTCTCTTCTCAAACCCCTTGGCAATCTTCTTCTTGCCATTTGCAGCAAACTCATCGTTGATATCGCACAGATACACCTCATACCCTTCGGTCTGGGCAAATGCCTGGGCAATACCCGATCCCATGGTTCCTGCACCAATTACTCCTACTTTCATGATACTTCCTCCTTATGAATAAACATATAATTTATTTTTCAACGATGGTGGAGCAACCCATACCACCGCCGATACACAGAGTTGCCAGGCCGCGCTTTACGTCCGGTCTCTTCTGCATCTCATGTAATAATGTAACAAGGATACGGCATCCGGATGCGCCTACCGGGTGTCCCAGTGCAATGGCTCCGCCGTTGACATTCACCTTGCTCATATCAAAATTCAGGTCTCTTGCAACTGCAATGGACTGTGCTGCAAAAGCCTCGTTTGCCTCTACCAGATCCACATCGTCAATGGTCAGGCCGGTTCTTGCAAACACCTTCCGGGTGGAAGCCACAGGCCCAACGCCCATGATCTCCGGCTCCACGCCGCCTAAGGCTCCTGCAATCCAGGTTGCCATGGGGGTAACGCCAAGCTCTGCCGCCTTCTCCTCGCTCATCACGACAATGGCTGCTGCACCGTCATTGATTCCGGATGCATTGCCTGCGGTTATAAGGCCGTCTGCCTTGCCGGAGCAGCAACGAAGCTTGCTTAAGGACTCTGCAGTTGTGCCGGCGCGGGGACCCTCGTCCGTATCAAACATCACAGTCTCCTTCTTCACCTTGATGGGCACCGGAACGATCTCATCCTTGAACCTGCCCTCTGCAATGGCCTTCTCGCACTTCTGCTGGCTGCTTGCAGAAAACTCGTCAAGCTCTTCTCTGGTAATGCCGTATTTATCGCATACATTCTCTGCGGTAATCATCATATGATAGTTGTTGAATGCATCGGTCAGGGCGTCGTTCACCATCGTATCAATGATGGTGGCATTGTTCATTCTGTATCCAAAACGTGCCTTGGTCATGGCATAGGGAGCCATGGACATGTTCTCCATACCGCCTGCCACTACAATGTCAGCCTGTCCTGCCATGATCATGTTAGCCGCCTCATTGACGCACTTCAAACCGGAGCCGCACACCACATTCAGGGTAAATGCAGGTACTTCAATCGGAAGACCGGCCTTAATGGCTGCCTGTCTCGCAACGTTCTGTCCCTGTGCAGCCTGGATCACGCAACCCATCATGACCTCATCCACCTGCTCGGGCTTCACGCCTGCGCGGTTCAGAGCTTCCTTAATTACGATTGCGCCAAGCTCTGCTGCGGGGGTATTGCTCAATGCTCCGCCCATTTTGCCGATTGCGGTACGGCATGCGCCTGCTAAAACAACTTTTTTCGCCATTTTTCTTCTCTCCTTTTTTAACTAAATATAATCCCTTCTGAATCATATCGGATCTATTTATTCAGATACATTCATTCAGATATATCAATTCTAGCACTCCGGTCTATATTTTGCAACAGAGACATTGGTATTTTTTAATAAAATACATGGTTTCCGATCACAGTCCCCGGAATCGCCCCTGTATTTACCCGGAAATAGAGGGAATCCAATGTAATTCTGCCTCCCAGCACCTCCTGGGCCGCCTGTCTGGAGGAGCTTCCTGCCCCCCTTGCAAGGACATTTGCAAATCTCCCGCTGGCCACCGGCGAGAACTGGCCGCTCTGGTAAATGACCCCCATCACGGTGTTGGGAAATCTGGAGCTTCTGACCCGGTTCATCACCACGCTGCCTACTGCAAGCTTGCCCTCATAGCTCTCTCCCTCTGCCTCACACTCAATGATCGCCGCCAGCATGGCCAGATCATCGGCGCTCTCCCCCTGGGACGGGGACGAGGTTTCCGGCTTCTCCTGCTCCGGCTTCTTCTCTTCCTCCGGCTTCTTGTCCTCCTCCGGCTTCTTGTCCTCCTCCGGCTTCTTCTCTCCCTCCGGTTTTTTCTCCTCTTCCTTTTTCTTCTCTTCTTCCTTTTTCTTCTCTTCTTCCTTCTTCTTCTCTTCCTTCAGGCGTTTGACCTCTGCCTCTATCTTCTGACGCTCCAGCTCCGCCTCAATCTCCTTCTGCTTCTGGAGCTGATTCTCATACTTGGCCATTTCGTTCTGGGCATCGGAAATCTGGCTCTTGGTATTGGAATAATTCTCCTGCACCTGGGCCAGCACGCTCTGGGCCTCCTGCTGCTTCTGCTCCTGCTGGGTCCGGTTCTCCACCAGCGCCTGCCGCTCTGCCACCAGGGTCTCCTCTGTACTGGCAATCTCCTCCCGAATCTGGCGGTACTCCTCCAGCATCCTGCGGTCATATTCATGGATACTCTCCACATATTCCCCGAAATTCAAAAAATCCGCAATGCTCTGTGCCGATAAAAGCTGCTCCAGCATGGCTGTCTCTCCCCGCTCATACAAAAAGCGGATCCGAAGCTTCATATCCTGATACTGGCGGCTTTCCTCCTGCTGGGCCTGTGCCAGAAGGATCTCATTGTCCGCAATGGACTGCTCCTTCTCCATAATCTGCTGCTCTAAGTCTGTCAGCTCCTCGGCCAGCAGCGCCAGCTGGCTGTTCAGCTCCTTAATCCTGCCATCCAGATAGGCCTCATCCTGCTTAAGCTCATCCAGCCGCCCGCTGGCCTCATCCTTCTGCTGCTGCAGCTGGTCAATCTTGTCCTTTGTCTCCTTGATCTTACTGCTGCCGGCTGCCGCCGGGACAGAGACGGCAGAAAAACAGATGAGCATGACCAGTACTGCCATCCATTTTTTCAGATGTATGCTATTCATTGAGATTCACCTGCCTCTTTTGTCCTGAGTTTTTCCTGATATCTACCATACCACAGAAATCGACAAATCTCAAGTGCTAGAAGCTTTTCCCTCTTAAAATCACCCATACCGAGTCATGGGCCAGGAATGCCTATTCCTGACCCATGAAAAAGAACCTCACTCTTTGTTAATGACAGCCCTTACAGCTGCCGCAGTCCCCGGAGCAGCCCCCGCCCTTCCTTCTGTCTTTTCGCAAGGTATAGAGGGCAAAGCCCGCCGCCGCAATTACAATTGCCGCCACAATTACCGTTCCCATAAGCTTCCTCCATTTATCTTCTTGATCCGATCCTATCGCCTCTGCAACATACCGTCTCCCGGCCATGCTCCCGGAGACGGAGACTTATCTGCCAGCCGCCATTTTCATGCCCATATTCAGGTTCTTGCTCTCCCTGTAGGGCCGCAGCAGCAGATACAGGAAGCCGATCACCACCAGAATTGAGATCACGGTTCCCAGGCCAAAAGCGCCGGTGGTAAACCAGGTTCCCAGCTGGTAGATGCACATGGACACCAGATAGGCCAGGCCGCACTGATAGCCAATGGCAAACCAGAACCATTTTGCATTGTTCATCTCACGCTTGATGGCTCCCATAGCTGCAAAGCAGGGGGCGCACAGCAGGTTGAACACCAGGAACCCATAGGCCGCAGCGCCTGTCATCACACCAGACAGGGCTGACCAGATCTCCGTTCCATCCTCTGCCACTTCCGCATAGCCGAAAAGGATTCCAAAAGTAGTCACCACGTTTTCCTTGGCAATCAGGCCGGTGACAGCTGCCACAGCCATTTTCCATCCTTCTCCGCCCTGGGTCCACCCCAGCGGCGCAAAGATCCAGGCGATACCGTTTCCAATGTAGGCCAGAATGCTGGCATCCAGCTGCTCTGCCTCCAGCATTCCGAAATGCCCGTCCACCCAGCCGAAGCCCTGGAGGAACCACAGTACGATTGCTGACAGCAGAATGACAGTCCCGGCCTTCTTGATGAAGGACCAGCCGCGCTCCCACATGGAACGTAGCACATTACCTACGGTAGGAAGATGATAGGCCGGAAGCTCCATCACAAAGGGCGCCGGATCTCCGGCGAACATTCTGGTTTTCTTTAGGATAATACCGGAGCAGATAATCGCTGCAATTCCCACAAAGTAGGCGCTCCATGCCACCCAGCCCGCATTTCCGAAGAAGGCTCCGGCAATCAGGGCGATGATAGGCAGCTTCGCGCCGCAGGGGACAAAGGTAGTAGTCATAATGGTCATTTTCCGGTCCCTGTCATTTTCGATGGTGCGGGACGCCATAATTCCAGGCACACCGCAGCCGCTTCCGATCAGCATGGGGATGAAGGATTTACCGGAAAGCCCGAACTTCCGGAAGATCCGGTCCATGATGAAAGCCACTCTTGCCATATAGCCGCAGGACTCCAGAATAGCCAGAAAAATGAACAGCACCAACATCTGGGGCACGAAGCCCAGCACAGAGCCCACCCCTGCCACAATCCCATCTGCCACAAGTCCGGCCAGCCAGTCCGCACAGTGGATGGCCTCCAGCCCATTCGCCACACCGGGCACAATCCACTCTCCGAAAAGAACATCATTGGTCCAGCCGGTCAGCCAGTCTCCCACAGTGGTCACGGATACATAGTACACCAGGAACATGATAACCGCAAAGATCGGCAGTGCCAGAATCCTGTTCGTTACAATTTTATCAATCCTGTCGGAAATCGTCAAGGTATCCTTCTTCGCTGCTTTCGTGCAGCAATCCTTGATCATGGAGGAAATATATACATAGCGCTCGTTGGTAATAATGCTCTCGGTGTCATCATCCATCGCATCCTCCAGCTCCCGGATCTCCGGGCCCGCATCCACGGCGCCGCTGATCTGCCGGCCAATCTTATCGTCCTGCTCCAGGAGCTTGATGGCAAAAAAACGTTTCCGTCCCTCATCCACCTTGCCTGTCAGCTTATCCTCCACCCTGCGGATCACTTCCTCTACCTTCGGGGCAAAGGTATGGACCGCCTGGGCCTCCTTTTTCCCCTGTGCCAGGGATAATGCCTTCTCCGCAGCCTTTTTCACTCCCGTGCCCTTCAAAGCGGAAATCTCAACCACCTCGCAGCCCAGCTTTTCCCGAAGCTTATCAATATGTACCCGGTCGCCGTTTTTCTCCAGGATATCCAGCATGTTTACTGCCATCACCACCGGAATGCCCAGCTCCAAGAGCTGCGTGGACAGATACAGGTTCCGCTCCAGATTGGTGCCGTCAACGATATTTAAAATGACGTCCGGCTTCTCCTCAATCAGGAATTTCCTGGCAACAACCTCCTCCAGCGTGTAGGGGGACAGAGAATAGATACCGGGAAGGTCCACGATGGTGACGTCCTTATGCCCCTTCAGCCTTCCTTCCTTTTTCTCCACCGTAACGCCCGGCCAGTTTCCCACAAACTGGTTTGAGCCGGTCAGCCCATTAAATAATGTGGTTTTCCCCGAATTGGGGTTTCCTGCCAATGCAATCTTTACCGACATATTTCACTCCTCTTCCTTTCCTTTTTGTTCGTCTTGTCTTCTTCTCGTTTTTCTCCTCTTTCTTTTGTTAGTATTTACTAACTGCTAGGCAGAAAAAATTCGCCCTTTCCGGGCGGTCCGCCATTGCTAGAGCAGGGTCACTCCACCTGGATCATCCCGGCATCCGCCTTCCGGAGAGACAGCTCATATCCCCTCACCGTAACCTCAATAGGATCTCCCAGGGGGGCAACCTTCTGCACATACACGTCCACCCCTTTCGTGATTCCCATATCCATAATCCTTCTTCTCACAGGCCCGTCACCATCAAGCCTCTTCACGGTGGCCCTCTGGCCCACCGGCACTTCCCTTAATGTTTTCATGCTCTCAACTCCTCTTTACCTTATTATTGCGCTGCATTCTGCGCATACAGGTATACCCGAAGGGTGTTTCCTTATTATTGCGCTGCATTCTGCGCATACAGGTTATACCATAATTTTATTGGCCATATCCCTTCCAATAGCAACCCTGGAATCCTTAACATTCACAATGAGATTCCCGCCGGTCCTTGAGACGACGGTCACAGCCCCTCCGGTCACAAATCCAAGATTTTCCAGAAAACGCCTGGTCTCTTCCTTCCCGCCTACTTTTTTAATCATGCTGACCTCTCCGGTCTGAATCATAGATAACGGCATCAAGCATAACCTCTTTTCTTTCTGCGGTGTTCCTCACCGCTATTTACTGTTAGTATATGCTAACTTTTGTTATTTGTCAACTACTTTTTTATCCAAAATAATCCACTCGTAATAAAGAATCCTGCCCGGAGGGCTTTTTGTGATATCGGAAATCCGGAGGAATTTCCGATATCACAAAGAAAGCTCCAACAAGCCTTCCTCTTTTACCGGCTTGCTGGAGCTTTGCTGCCTCTCTTTGATTGTCTCCCTTATTTTTTCCTCTGATTTGCCATCCATTCCCAAATAGTCATTGGTTCGCCCTTTACACAAACGTTGGTTCCATCCAATTCCGTATGGCATTCATTGTTTAAAACGTTATTCCAGACCGCATGGTTGAACATTTTCTGCGGCTGCCCCAGCTCGTCCTTATAACGGCCGGTGGTATCCAGCAGGATTTCGTAATAGGTGAAATGTATATTTTCTGCGCCTGCTTCCTTTAAACGGAAATAGGTCGGCAGAGCGGTCTCTCTTGGAGGCACCAGCTCATCCCTTTTGCAATGGACAAACCAGGTTGGGATATGCTTGATGCTGTTTAACATTTCATCGGTTATATTGGCGCTGTAGAACGCCTCGCAGGCTGGAAGGGCGGCAGCAAAAAAATCCGGATAGTCCAACAGCATCCGTATGGTCATAAAGCCGCCGTTGGACATGCCGCCTACATAAATCCGCTCCATATCAACCGTAGCCTGGTGCTCTTTTATAAACGCATCTATACATGCCTTCAAGGGCTTTACATAAATGCTCTGATTGGATCTCCCAAGCTTCTCCACACCGTCGTCCATCCAGACCGTAGGGCACTGGGGGGCCAGAATATAAGCGGCCCCGCCAAAAAATAGCTGGATATCCGGGGAGGAAAGGTTGCTGATCTTATTGGCAGTAAGGACAATATTGGGATCCTTCCCTCCTTCCCCAGCGCCATGGAGCCAGATAACCAAAGGAATCCTTCCTTCTGCCTGGGGGACAAAATAACCATAATTCAAACGGGAATCACCCTCCGGGTATTTTTGTGTCTTCCACCCGTCCAGCTGTGGACAAAGCTCCCCGGTACATTCCTCAAAGACCAGCCCCGCCTTGCAGGGATCGTTTCCAAAGGTATGGAGCAGAGTAATGCGGTATGCATTTTTAATGTAGCGGCTGGCAAGGACTGTCCCCTCCACACGCTTGCCCAAAGCCTCCTCGGAAAGCTCCAGTGCAACAAAGGAACCCTGTTCCTTATAAACGCCCGCCTCATCGCAGGGATAAACGTTTCGTGGTGTCTGATAGCCCTTACAGCAGATTTCCTCCTGTGTCAGGAAATCCTTAGAGATCACGGTCTCCCCGGTATCCCATTCCCTTCTTTCTACATAAATATTAAAAGAATCTTTGGAAACCTCGGCAGCACATACCTCATAAGGCATCTGTAAAATAATCTTGGAAACATAAGGCCCCATTTCTGTAATCGTGGTAACAATCCTGTAGTTTCCCATGAAAAAACCCCTTTCCGCCCGCTTTTGGGAGCAATTGATAGCAAAATTCTAAAGAAACCGTCCAAAAAAGAACCAGATTCCCAACAAAAACACACCAATAATCAGAAGCATCGCAGGCACGAACACAATCAGACCCGCAAGAATCATTGCAAGCCGGTCATTTTTCTCCAGCTCCTGTCCCTCCATGCGCTCCTCAAACCTTTGTTCCGCCTCCTCGGGATTGACGACTCTGTGTAACTTCTTCTGAAACAGCACCTGCGATCTCCTTTCTTCGGAATTATCCTGCTCCGGAATTATCTTTCTCCGAAAATGCCTTGCTTCGGAATTATCCTGCTCCAAAAATGCCTCAGGAATTCAGCGGGAAATGGCAGGCCACGAAATGGCCGCCTCCCTTGTCCTCAAAGGCCGGAACCTCCTGCCTGCACTTCTCCTGGCAATAGCGGCATCTGGTATGGAATTTACACCCGGAAGGCGGATTCACAGGGCTTGGGATATCCCCCTCCAGGATGATCCGCTCCCGCTTGTCATTCAGATCCACTGTAGGGATCGCAGACAGCAGCGCCTCGGTATAGGGATGGAGGGTGTGAGAGAAGAGCTCCTCTGTCTCCGCCAGCTCCACCATATTTCCAAGATACATAACGCCGATCCGGTCGCTGATATACTTCACAACGCTCAGGTCATGGGTAATAAACAGGTAGGTCAGGTTGGACTTCTCCTTCAGCTCCTGCAGCAGGTTCAGCACCTGGGACTGAATGGACACATCCAGGGCGGAAACCGCCTCGTCGCAGACCACAAACCGGGGACGCAGGGCCAGGCTTCTGGCAATGCCGATACGCTGCCGCTGTCCGCCGGAGAACTGATGGGGATAGCGCCCGAAGAAATAACCGGACAGTCCGCACTCCTCCATGACCTGCATAATATAATCCTTCAGGGCCGGGTCATTCTTCTTATAGATCCCGTGGGAAATCAATCCCTCTCCCACAATCTGCCCCAGCGTCATACGCGGATTCAGGGAAGAATAGGGATCCTGGAAAATCAGCTGCAGCTCCTTCCGAAGGGAACGCATCTTTTCCGCAGGCAGGTTTTTTAAGTTCAGCATCTCCCCATCCGCCGAAAGATATTCGATGGTTCCTTCTGTCTGGGGATACAGCTGCAGGATGGTCCTGCCAAAGGTGGATTTTCCGCAGCCGGATTCCCCCACAAGGCCAAAGGTCTCTCCCTCGAAGATCTCAAGGCTGATGCCGTCGTTTGCCTTCACGTATCTCTGCTTTTCCCTGATTTTTGTCTTTTTTACCGGAAAATACTGCTTCACATTTTCCACCCGCAGCAATACTTTTTTCTTCTTATCCATGATTCTTTCTCACCGCCTTATCCGCATAAAAACATCTGATCTGGTGCCCCGGCTCAATATCCACAAGCTGCGGCTCTTCCTTTTTGCAGCGCTCCTGACAGTACTTGCAGCGGGGTGCAAACTTGCAGCCCTCGGGAAGATAGAGGGGATTGGGCACCGCCCCCGGAATGGCATCCAGCTTCTTGCCCTTTTCCGTATCCAGATGGGGCACGGAGAGCATCAGGCCCTCGGTATAAGGATGGGAATATTTTCCGTCTGAAAAAATCGTCCGCACATCCGCCTTCTCCACAATCTGCCCGCAGTACATCACCGCCACATAATCCGCCATCTCGCTGATTACCCCCAGGTCGTGGGTGATAAACAGGATGGAGGTCTGCAGCTTTTGCTTCAGGTCATTCATCAGCTTCAGGATCTGGGCCTGGATGGTCACATCCAAAGCCGTGGTAGGCTCATCCGCAATCAGAAGCTTGGGCATGCAGGCCAGAGCCATGGCGATCATCACACGCTGCCGCATACCGCCGGAAAGCTGGAAGGGATACTGCTTTGCCACACGCTCCGGGTTGGGGATATTCACCTGGGAGAGCATATCGGCCGCCTTGGCATAGGCCTCCTTCTTATTCATCTTCTGGTGGATCCGGAACACCTCGCCAATCTGCCGTTCAATGGTAAACACCGGATTTAAGGAGGTCATGGGCTCCTGGAAGATCACGGAGATCTCGTTTCCACGGATCTGATGCATCTCCTGAACAGAGCACTCCCGGATATTCCGGCCGTCAAAGGTGATCTCGCCCCCCTCAATCCTGCCGTTTCCATCCAGCAGTCGGATGATACTCATGGCCGACACGCTCTTGCCGCTGCCGGACTCTCCCACAATCCCCAGGGTCTGGCCGGCCTCCAGGGAATAGCTTACGTCATTGACAGCCTTTACGGTTCCCTTTTTTGTTTCAAAATATGTTTGTAAATGCTTTACTTCCAATAAACTCATACCGCAGCCTACCTTTCCTTGGATTTGGGGTCGATCGCATCCTGCAGGCCGTCGCCCACGCTGTTGATACTGATGGTACAGATCCCCAGGCTGATAGCCGGGAATACCCACCGCCACCAGAAATCAGCAATCACCTTGGTGTCCCTGCAGCCGTTGAGCATATTGCCCCAGGTTGCATTGGGCTCCTGCACGCCGAAGCCAATGAAGGACAGCGAAGATTCTGTCAGCATACAGGTAGCAAAGCCCAGGGTAGCGTCCACAACAATAACCGTCAGCACATTGGGGATGATATGGCGGAACACAATCCCCATCTCCTTCACACCCAATGATTTGGCTGCCGTTACAAACTCCTGTTCCCGCTCTGTCAGCACGCTTCCTCTTACAAGCCTTGCGGTGCCGGGCCAGGACAATAATCCCAGGATCACCATGATCATCATGATCCGCTGGGTCTCCGAGATCCGGTTCCCCACAATGGACGACAGAATAATGGCAAAGGGCAGGAAGGGTATCGAAGATACAATCTCTGCCAGACGCATCAGCAGGTTGTCAACCTTGCCGCCCTTATAGCCGGAAATACCGCCAATGATAATCCCGATTATGGCGGAGATAATTACGGCAATGGCTCCTACGGTCATGGTCATGCGGCCGCCGATCAACAGACGCCGGAAGATATCGCGTCCCAAATCATCCGTTCCCATCAGATAGCCCTTCAGGCCCCAGGCATATACCTTGCCGCTTGCGCCGATCACATAGTTGCCGTAATATCCGGCTTGAATGTCCGCGATCTCCTCTGTAATCTCCGGCACCTCCTTCTGGTTGAAGGTATTATCCCCCCAGGCCACAACACTTCCGTCCTCCAGAAGAACTGTATAATGGAAACGGCCTGCCACGATCTTACTCACCTTGCCAAGATTCTCCGGCACATCCATCGTGCCTTTAATATTGTTGCCCCACACATAGACAGCCCCGTCCTCCGTCACCGCCGCGGCACTCTCATCGGTCATGGCCAGCTCCACCACATGGCCCTGGATCTCCTCCGGAATCCTGGTCATAACAGAAGACTTCTTGGTCAGGGGCACCACCATGCCGTCTGTGGTTACTACCATGGCAAGGTTGGTATTGGCCGTAAATTTCTCAATATTTCCCTGAATCTCCTTGGGGATCCGAATCTCCAGCAGGTAATCATTTCCCCAGTTATAGAGCTTTCCCTTCTCTGTCAGCGCTAAGGAAACCTGGTATCCTGCATAGATTTCCTTCACCTTCTCCCCCATGCGCAGCTCCATGGGAAGGGACTCTAAGCCCATACGGTCATTGCCCCAGGTAAATACCTGCCCCTCCTCATTGAGGGCCAGGGCATGATCCAAGCCTGCCGACACCTGGACAAGGGTTCCCATCTCCTCCTTGGAGGGGAGCTTTTTCAGCTTATTCGTGGGGAAGCTTCCCCATTCATAAATATTCCCATCCTTGTCAAGGCCCACAGAATAGGTGCTGCCCACGGAAATATCCATGGCATTGTTCTTCAGGGAGGAGGGAACTGACAGCTGCTTGAAGCCCGGAGCCGTATTGGCCTGGGTCACATCCTGAAAGCTCCACTCAATGGGGAAGAAAAAGGGCAATATGATACAGCACAGCAGGATTGCAAAAAAGAGGATCAACCCTGTCATTGCCACCTTATTCTCCAGGAAATTGTTGACCACCATCCGCATTGGGGTGATCAGCTCCTCCTGATCCGGCACCTCTGCGGCCCCGCCCACCATCATTCGCTTCATTGCGGCTGTTGACGCTTTTTTTCTTTTTTTCTTATTGTTATCCGCCACTTTTCGCACTCCTTCCTAGTTTTCCAGTCTCACTCTGGGATCCACAAGAGAATAGGCAATATCCATAATCACATTCCCCAGAAGCGCCAGCACAACATAGAACATCTGCATGGCAAGAACCACAGAAAAATCTCTCTGCATCAGCCCTGACAGCAGCATCTGCCCCAGGCCTGTCCAGCCAAAGATAGATTCGATGACCACAGAACCGCCGAAGAGACCGATGATCCACCAGGTGGTAACCGTCACCACCGGAATCAGGGCATTGCGGAATGCGTGGACGTAAATAACAACCTTTTCCTTCAAGCCCTTGGCCCGGGCTGTCTTTATATAGTCCATGCCAAGGGCATCGATCATGGACGCGCGGACATACCGCGTGATGGAACCAAGCCCTCCCACAGACATCACCAATACCGGTAAAACCATATGCTTCGCCATATCCCCCGCAGCGGCAAGGCCGGTGGCGTTAAGCCCCGCAGTCTTCACCCCGCTGATGGGAAACCATTTCAGCTTAACGGCAAACACGTAGATGGCCAGAAGCGCAATGACAAAACTCGGTATACTATATCCTACAATCGTAAGTACCTGCACCGCTTTATCAAAGATAGATTTTTTCTTTACAGCCGTAATGATCCCCAGCGGTATGGAGATCACAAACACCACAAGCATGGAAAAAATATTCAGAAGAACCGTGTTCTTCATGGGGGTCCCAATGATCTGTATCACGTCTCTCTTATACTGGGTGGAATAGCCAAAATCCCCCCGCAGCATATTGGTGATCCAGCGGATATACTGCACCGGTACGGGCTTATTCACCCCCAGAACCTCTGAATAATGCTCATACATTGCCTCATACTGCTCCGGCTTCATACTTCCTGTATCGCCGATCATCATGCGGACCGGGTCGCCGGGCGTCGCCTTATAGATGCAGAACATAAGAATAGAAATGATAAAAAAAACAAATATAATATAAATCAATCTCCTTAAGAGATACCTTCCTTTGCCCATAAGCCCTGGACCTCCTGCCTTCCTATCAGATAGAAAACAGGGTACGCCGCATGAACACACAGCTCTGTTGGCATACCCTGCTCCTATTGTTTACTTACAAAATAAACAATTCAGACATGTTTCCTGTCTTATCCTATTCTGCTACCCATGCATCCAGAATCGCAGAATTCCACTCCCAGATGGAGGTGCTCTCCCAATCATGGATCCTGGGGTTCAGGAAGTCGTGATATTCATCGGAGTACAGCGGAATATTCGGCATCTTCTCATTGATGGCCTTCACAAATTCTTTCCAGTTCTCCAGCCATGTTTCCGTATCCTCATAAGGAATGCTCTTCATGGCAGCAGTCACATCATTCAGCTCCTGATCCTTGATCCAGTTGGAGTTGTAGCCGCCGCCCATCCACCGGTCATCGGAAGAATAGTAATACCAGGGAGAATATATGGTTGCGAAACCCATACCCTGGTTATACATATTGTAGGTCTTTTCTGTCTGGTGGTTCATGGCATCAGACAATGTTGCGAAATCTACGGTAGTGGAAAGCAGCTCCATACCAATCTCAGACATGGCCTTCGGAAGCATGGTAGCCAGCAGCTCACTTACCGTGTTGCCCTCGGTATTGCACCACTCAATCTGCAGGGCCTTAAGCTCACCGTTCACGTCCTTATAACGGAGGCCGTCGCCGTCCTTGTACTCTCCGCCGTCCTTGTTCAATGTCCAGCCGTCTTCCACAAGAAGCTGTTTTGCACGGTCAAGATCCATATCATAGGTATCCATGTTCTCGTCGATCCAGTCCTTAGCCTCCATATACTCCCACTGGGCCAAGCCGTATTCGGAATGTACCACGGAAGCGTGGCCGCCGGAATACTGTCTTGCGAATTCATTTCTGTCCAGGCACAGTGCGATGGCCTGGCGCACACTGACAGAATCGGTGGGGAACTGGGCGCAGTCAAACACAATCCTGCCATAGCCATTGCGGAAGAAAGCATTCTTAATAGCCGCCCCTTCGTCCACCAGATCCAGCCCTGCCTCAATGGTGTCGCCGCTGGTCTGGAACAGGATGTCCACAGTACCTGCCTTCAGCTCGTCTACCATGGTCTCCTCCTTCACCGTCTTCAGGATCAGTGTCTTGATCAAAGGCTTCACGCCGCGGTAATCCCCTGCAAAATTGGGATTCACCTCCAGAGTTGCCTGCTGGGCAGCCGTGTCATAACCCTTGAACAGGTACGGGCCGCAGGTAACCTGGGGATTGAAGCGGTATCCGGTATCCGGGTCATTGATGGTCTTCATCAGCACATCGGTGGTAAACTCCCCGGTGATGGAAACGCCCTCCGGGGCATCCACAACATCACATCCGGGAGCAATCACTGCCATAGGCCTTGGCACAGCGATGGCATATGTAATGTCGTAATGGAAGGGAAGCTCCTCTGCCTTCGCTGTGATGGAGAAGGTCATATCGTCCACCAGATGGACGCCGGCAAGAGTATCGGCTCCTTCATAATATTCGTCTATTCCTACTACATGGGTATAATTCCATGTATTCGGATAGCTGTCCACACCGGCCATCTCCGGGCTGGCGTCTAACAGGATCTCAAACACATAATCCTTAGCCGTAATGGGAGTGCCGTCAGACCACAGCAGTCCATCGTTGATGGTAATGGTAAAGGTCTTGCTTCCGTCCTCGTTCTCTGTGGTCTCCAGATTCTTCACCACAGTGGGATTGACCTCAAACTGGCCTTCCTTGGTATAAATAACAGTGTCACCGCCATGGATCAGGGCGTATGACTTGTAGTTAAAGGCTGTGTTCTCGTATGCGGTATCATACCACTCGTTCTCAAGCATCGTGACGGAGCCGATGATTACCTGTCCGGTGGGCTCTGTAGGCTTTACTGCTGTGTCTTCAGCGCCTCCTGCGCCTTCACCTTCCGTGTCTCCTTCACCCTCGGATTCACCCGACCCTTCGGTATCCTCCGGTTGTTCTGCCTGCTGATTGTCATTCTCGTTGTTGGAAACAGCGCCGTCGTCGCCGCCACATGCGGCCAGGCCTGCCACCACTACGGCAGACATCAGCAATGCGAGCATTCTTTTTTTCATAATGCATTCCTCCTTCTTTGGAAAATAATATATGTTCTTCCTCATTCCCCTATGGGTATAGAGGGAAAAACCAATCCTGCAGAACCTGTCCTATGGTTCCGCTCTAGCATGTGGGTAAGAGCAGAAAGCCTCCGCCTGCCCCGTTTGTGCATCTGATACAGCAAATATATTTATATCAGACATACCACATGTAGATTATTATAACACGTAGATATTAATTTTACAATTCATTTATTATTTTTTTACACTACTTTCCAGATGTTTTCAGGAATAAGATGGTCCTGCTCCCCGTATTTACGGGAAAAACGCGGATATCTGCTTTTCATTTGCCTTTTCATTCAAAATATGATATGATTGTCAAAGTAACCAAAATATATGTTTAAGGAGATTCTTATGCATATCAACGAATCCGCAGAAAACTATTTAGAAACGATCCTGATCTTAAGCCGACAGCTTCCGGTAGTCCGCTCTGTCGACATATCCGAATACACTGGCTACAAAAAGTCCAGCGTCAGTGTCGCCATGAAAAACCTTCGGGAAAATCATTATATTGAAGTGAACAAATCCGGCTTTATCACCCTCACCGAATCCGGCCGCAGCATTGCCGAGATGATCTACGAACGCCATGAGCTCCTGTCCGGCTGGCTCATCCGCCTGGGGGTGGACGAGAAGGCCGCCGTGGAGGACGCCTGCCGCATTGAGCATGTCATCAGCGCTGAAAGCTTCGAGGCCATCAAGACCCATGTCCTTGGGAAATAGGATCAGCGTCATCAAGTCCCACATCCTTGAAAGACAGGATCAGCTGGACTGTCCGGCAGCCTTGATCAACCCGGTTGGAGGTTACCTCATAGCTGCCTTTCAGCTCCACCATAAGACCCAGCACAAAGCCGTGGTAGAAGCAGACACTTGAGTTTGGTCTTGTCAAACTCATAGTGGTCGCTTCCACAGAGTGAAAGCGTTCCGGCGCATCATTTTTGGCCGCACTCTCCGCAATGTCAAAACTGCTGAAGGTCGTAAGGGCAATATCATTCATAAATTCATTCATGGCCTCCACATCGCCTAAAAGCAAAGCTTTGATGAAGTTCTTCTCAACCACCTTCAGATACCCACTGGCAGAAGCATACTCCAGACAGCCCCATACTTCTTCTGGAGCTGATCAAACACAATTTCCTCTTTTCCGCGCATTTTTTTGCGCATCAAGGTATACCCGAAGGGTATCTCCTCATCGATCTCCGTTTCCAGGATACCGCCTTTCATCAGCTGCTCCATAATGGTCTTCGTCTGGGCATTCC
>CAJUQB010000016.1 GCA_910588285.1 uncultured Lachnospiraceae bacterium | reverse complement strand
GCGATCTCCATGTTGTCGATCCGCCGGTAACGGTTGCTTAAGAATGCCCTTGCGGTGCCTCCCATGGTACGCAGAAGCCGTTTGGACGGGGAATGCTGAAGCCAGGCGTTCACATTTGCGGCCAGAAGTTCCGGCTTTTCCGTGAGCATCCGGTCATAATAAGGCGCAGGGATCTTTAAATGGGTCCCAAACTGCCGGTGGGCAATGGTGTTGACCTGCATGGGTTCCACCGGTTCGGTGTTCCCGTCAAACATATGAAGATAGATCTGGGAGTCATAAGGCTCCATCTGCAGGCTCCGGGTATCGACCAGATAATCCTCCTTCATGCTGTTCTGCCGTGTGATCTCAGCGGCCATTTCATTCAGGGTAAGACCTTCTTTCATTCGTGTTCAACTCCTTTCTTGTTGTGTGTGGGATTACCAGGAAATCTGGATGCCCTTTGCCGTGACCTCAGCCGCCAGGCCGTTGCGTTCAAAAACCTGCTGAAGCCGGGGCCAGTACGTCTTTTCCGGAAAGCCGGCAAGGTGTTCTTTTGCCACCTCCTCCGTGTCCTCCTCGACGCAGATATCGCCGTCTTCGTGGATCGTGAGACGGCTGTGGCCGCGGGAATTCAAGTCTGCCACAAGAGCCTCCAGGACTTTCCGGCCCTGGACCTCATACCAGATCTGAGGGTCTACCGGCTGCTTGTTGGGCGGGACGGTATCTTCCGGTTCGCCGCCTCCGGCTTCCGAGAGAGGAACGATCTTTAACATGTTACAGGTGATGCCGGCGCTCTGGTCCATGCATACATCAGCATGGTCAAAATCCGGGATCCCATAAAGGCGGATGCGCCCGGTCCCTCCTGCCAGCGCCAGTTTTTCAGGGTTCTTTTCGCACCACTCCCAGCGCACGTCAGGATAAACCGCCCGAAGATAGGCGGAGATCCGGTGGTTGACATGACGGAGCAGGAGCAGTTCCGTTTCCGGGGCCTCCATAGTTGGAATCCCCATAGGCTGGGAGGGAGCGATCCCTTCCGCCAGACGTTTCTTTGCAAGCTGTTCACGCATCCTGCGGCGTTTCGTCTGCTGCATGTACGGCCGTAAAAGCACTGTTACAACCCACAGCCCCCAGAGGGTGAATACCCCGATCAGGGACCATGTCTGCCAGGGCCCCCTTATGAGTGCCAGTATAGCGATGACTGCACCGATCAGGATGCTGATGCTGCCCCAAAGGGCTTTGTCACTCTTCATTTTTAACCTTCCTTTCTTTGCTGTTGTTGAAAGTAACCTGCATGCACAAAAAAAGAGGAACCATGCCGGCATTTCAGGTTCATTCTGAAAAACCGACAGGGTTCCTCTTTTAGCGCCGGAACGGGATTCATTCCGGCAGAGACTCACGTTCCCCGTCAAGTACCTCCACAGAGGGAGGGGCGGCGGCCGCTGTCTCAGGGTCATCTGGAAAATCAGTGGAGCTTTCTTTGGGGATGCGGCCCGGAAGAAATCCGAAATTGGAAAGATAGACCTTCAGGATTTTTGTCCGTTCCTTTCCGTGTTCCACGGTACAGTCTACCAGCTGCTGTGTGCCGGTGATCCACAGCCGGCTGTCCTTTTTGACGCCAAGCCGGATCAGGCGGGATACTTCATCCTCCCATGCCCATACCTGGTAATACTGGAACTGCCCTTTGCCTATCTGCTCGGTAAAACCGAAACAGACATAGGTGGAATCCTTCTGGCTCTTTTTGGGGGCCAGGTCATTCTCCACACGTCCAAATGCAAAAATCTGTGCCATAACACTCCTTTCTGCCACTGGCCTTGTTATCTATAAAAAAAGTGCCAGCGGGAACCCGGCCCAAACGGGCGCAGTAATACCACTGACACTTGTATACAAACTTAACAGCGTGTGCAATGCGATGTCTTCACCGCCGTACAGACAAACCTGCCTGCAATCCTGAAAGGATACGCACAAAAATCAATTACAAAGTAAGTATAACACTATATCTGGTGGATGTCAAGTTCATAAACGCTATATATAGAATTTTGGAGTGGCAAAATACAATATCTTGTAGCCGGATGCCCCGGAGACTGCACACAGGGCTTCCTATCTATAAACAGGGATCAGGCTGCCTTTATTCTGCAGTACCCTGATTTTTTATTCCCGCGGGCAACGAGTCAAGTGACTGCTTGCAGGCATTTGGCGACTGCCGCGAGGGTCAAAGGCTCCGCTCGTTGGAGTGTTCCAAGTTTGATGATTCGTTGCTTGCGGCGGAGTCTTTGACTTCGAGCAGGTTTCCGGGCAGGCTGGAATCGTAGCCTAAAAACAGATCCGTGGAGAGGGAGGCATCCAGGTATTCGCTGCCCAGGGATGGGCGGGAGGATTTCCGGAAGTAAAAGCAGTAACACCCGCCCGGTTTTATCTTCACCTGTTTTCCCAAAAGCAGGATGATGGCGGCTCCCTGGCTGTCGGTAAGCTCTATTTTGCGATACCTGCGTAAGGGCAGAGAGGAAACGGCGGTACAGATCCCCGTGATGGTTTCATAATCCCCACGCAGGAGCACGACCAGGAGCCCGGCACTGCGGAACAGACAGCCGCTGAAGATGATGCCGCTTAAAACCAGCAAAAGCCGGTCATGAGAGAGGAAAAATACAATGGCAGCGATGAAAAGGCTGCCGATCCCCATAAACAGGATCAGAAAAACTTTCAGCCGGAGGGTAAAAGGGGCGTTCAACCATTGTTCCATGTGATATCATATCCTTTCAAAAATAATCTGCTGGCGCAGGTACAGGTTTGCGACTGCAAGCGTAACGGCCTTGCTTTTGGGGGAGAGGCGCATCATGCAGCTGATGTTGTCGCTGGTAGTGTCCGCATCGTCATAGAGCCCTTCCAGGATGCTTTCCTCTGTAGGGAGGGCGCGGATATCCTTTTCCATGCACCGGATCAGTTCTGCGGTGGAGAGCAGGGCCTGCTTTGCAAGGGCCATGACCTGTTTTTCGTTTTCGGTACGCTGGTCATGGCGGAAGAGTTTTCTGGCAGAGGAAAACGGCACATGGTTTATAAGGGTCAGCTTCAGGAAAGACAGGACCCTTAGAAAGCTGGAACCGTCCGTGGGGATGATGTACATGGAAGAGAGCAGGTCATAAAGGGCATCATATTCCGTTTCCCCTTTCCCACAGATCAGCAGGCCCCGTGTCAGGAGCCGCTCCACGCAGTCCTTCCAGGAGCGGTTTACGATATCCTTCTGTACCGGTAAAGTCGCCGTGTAGAGGCGCCCGATTTCTTCCATACGGGCGATACGCCAGTTCAGGCAGCTCCAGATGATCATTTCCTGCATATCGACCATATATTCTTTTCCCCCAAGGACGATAACAGGGCAGTAGCGCCGGCATCCGTTTGTCCTGCGCTCAAAGCGGCCGACAGCGGTGTAAAGTGTTTTCAGCATCATAAAAAATCCTCCTGTTTTCCTGTAGTATAGAAGGCTGTCTGCGGCGGCAGTCATAAAAGCCCTGATAAGAAAGGCGTGTCTTTCCTGAGCTTCTGGGTGGCACGGGAGATCCATGCGCCCACATGGGGCGGCGGCACATGGTACAGGCCGGCAATCTCGGAAACGCTCATGCCTTTCAGTTTCAGCTTCAGGGCCTCGATTCCAAGCTTTGTCACACCCTGGTATTTCTTTTCGGCGTATGCCAGAAGGTCAAGGGTTTCTATCATATTTATCTGGATATCAAAATCATCCACTAAAACATACGGTTCTCCGTTAGCCAACAGATTTCCTTGCTTGTCTACGGCAAAATAAGTAAAGTGGCTCTGTCTGGAGTGCATCTGTCTGCAGTAGGAGAACAGACCATTGCATACAATCCGTTTGGCATAAGTGGAAAACTGGGAGCGTTCAGGATTATAAGTAGTTGCAGCATAACACAGCCAGATACATCCTTCTTGATACAGATCCTCGTATTCAAAACCATAGATGTTTTTATGAACATGAATACTTTCGCTCATGACCCAGTTGACGATATATAAGTGGGTTTCCACTAACTTTTGTTGTTCACTGGTCAAGGGAATATTTTGTTTCATAAATGCTCACCTCTTTTCAGGCCGCCATGCCGCCGCCAGGCTTTACAGGTGGACGGCACAGGGAAATGACTTTCTCACACATCTGTTCTGAAAACATGCCGATATGGGCCTGGCTTTCATCAAGGCCCAGCTTTGCCTGGAGCCATACATAGGCGGCCCATTTGTTCATATGCCGTTCTTTCTGTAGTCGTTTTAAAGCCTGGTGCGCCAGGATGCGTTTTTGGCGCAGGCTGCGGTTTGCCATGGTTCCCATAGGTTTCCGGTCTTTTTTATGGGCGCTCACATAGGAGTCACAGGCAGGCCAGCGGGAGCAGACATACAGATAGCTCCCCCGGTCAATAGTATCCGCTCCGTAGACGGAACTGGCAGGCCGGCAGATGGCCGGGGCGCCGCAGTAAGGGCATTTTAAGTTATATTTCTTCATGTTTTTCATTGGTCACCTCCGTTCCTGCCATCCAGGGCAGCTTTGTTTGTCTCCCATATTTTAAAGGCAGCAGTATTGGTGGGAAGTCTGGCAGAGTTCCCATAGCGGGCAGTCCGTGGAAGATACGGTGTGCCACTCAATATACAGGCCATATACAGTCTCAAAGGTCTGCTTTCCCAGGACAGCCCGGCACTCTTCCGGTTCGATGGACTCCCCGGCTATCTGCTTGAAGATTTTGGCAGGCATAAGGATGGGGGAACCGTCCGCATCCACAGCCATCAGGAATCCTCCGCAGGGTGGAGACTGGCCATGAGGACAAACTGTATGCTCGCACTTGATAAATAATGCATTATGCCAGCATCCATGTACCGCTTTTAAAAAGGGATAAATATTACAATGTTGTTGATTCAATTTCTTTCACCTCTCTTATGCTCTTTTCTTAAACCTTGAATGGCCAACTTGAACTGGAAATTTCTAAAATTTTTATAAAATCCAATCATTTCTTTCAAAAGATTTCTATACAAATAAAAAAGGAGGGCCAGACGCATAATTCTGCGGTCTGACCCTAAAACTTTTATTCAGTTTTTTTAACCAAACAGCCCTTCAATCTCCCGTGTGATCCTGGGAATGACCGTATCATTGAAGATCAGGGTCAAGGCCGCCAGCAGCAGGGCACCCAGCACTACGGCAATGATGATCTTCACGGCATCCGAGATATAGAAATCCCCACGCTGGTTGGATACCGCCATCCGGGCACGGTTGATGAAATGGTTTGCTTTGTTGCAGATACAATTCGTGATTTTTCTCATGGAAAACCTCCTACTTCATATAATGTCTGGTTACAGGGAAACGCTGCTGCCTTTCAAGGCCGCCGGGCAGGTCTTCTCCGTCTGCTCTTTCTGCTATGGGGCCTGGCCGGGTAAGGAGCGGGCTTCTGCCGGATCAGCCGGTGGAACCGCTGTTTTTCTGCCTCTGCCAGTGACGGCAGGGTATGTTTTCTGTGTTTGTTCATGGCAACTCCTGTCTGTATTCCGCCTGCCATGGCAGGACGGCGCTGTCTGTCGGACTGCTGCCGGATGTTAAGAAAAGCCGCTGGTGTACAAGCTGCTGCCTCCTTTTTCCGTAAAATGGCTCTGTGAAGAGCCTGTGTCAAAAAGCTGTCCTGCCCTTATCCAAAGAAGGCGCCAAGGGAGCTTAACACTTCCGTGCAAAGGACAACCAGGTAAATGATCATGATACAGATCAGCATCATCATGGAGTAACGCTGGATCTTTTTGGGCCGCTTAGCTGCCTCTTTTTTCAGGTTGTTCTGTTCGATCTGGCGCATGTCAAAGCAGATCATCTTAAAATACATCCGCTGGTCATCCCCGCGCAGGACGCCCACCAGCCCCCGCACCACATCCGAGAGCATGGGGCTCCCGATACGGGTTTCAAAGCGGATGAGGGCGTTTTCATAATTGCCGGTCTTCATGTCCGCAATGGTCTGGTCCAGCTCCGCCCCGAAGTCCCGGCCGGCCACTCTGCGGTAAGAGGTGAGTATCTTTAATACATCCCGGTCATTCTCCAGGTTCTGCCCGATGGTCAGGGCAAAACGGGGGATTTCCGCCTCTATGAGCCTGCGCCGCTTTTTGACAAAATCGAAAGCCGCATAATAGGTGGAGAACCAAAGCGCCACGGCAGTCCCGATCAGGACCGGCACAAACAGCGGCATCAGGAACGCCATGGGGAGGGCGCTAAGCCCTACGGCCCCGGCAGTTACCCAGGCCCTGGCTGTGTATACCTCCGGTGTCAGTTCCAGCCCGGCGATGGTAAGGGCCGCCTGCAGCTTGTTCCGTTTCAGCCGGTCCAGGCGCAGGTAAGGGGCAAGCAGCTTTGCGATCTTTGTGATATACACATCAAGGAGCTGTTCGTTTTTAGCGCCCTTTTGTTTCTTTGCCAGCATCATCATTTTGGATGTCCTGCTGGTGGGGATGTCCGCAAAGGCCGTGGACAGGTTATAGGTGGCAAAACCGAACAGGATAATGGCGGTCAGTGTTAACAGGGTCATGTTCCGTCACCTCCGTATTCAATGGGTCTGCTCAGCTTCATGATCTGCGTGAAGGCGAACAGGATGATGGCTGCGCATATGGCCAGGGCGATCTTTCCCGGCGTGGTGTAGATCAGGGTATGGAACCAGTCCTTGTTGAGGAAATACAGCAGGGGCACGTTGGCGATCACCAGGAACATCATGGTGATGGCTTCCCGTCTGGGCCCCTGCATCATGGCCTCCAGTTCCGACTGCACCACGCGCACATCGGAAAATTTCTGCACAATGGTAGGCAGCGTATTTTTCATGGAACGGTCCGACTGGCACTGGATCAGGATATTGGCCCACTCATGGAACACCCGGTTGGGTATCTTCATCTTTAATGAGTTGATGGCGCTGGTCATGTTGGCGTTGATCAGCTCACTCTCATATACGAATGCCTCAAAGTTTGCTTTTATCGGCTCATTGATGTAAGGCAGGTTTTCCCTTACAGAGCGCAGCAGGTCCTCCGTCCGCAGGTAGGACGTGGTGACGATGGAGATGGCGGTCTCCAGCTCCTCGTTCAGATGTTTCTTATAGCTGGCCGCCGTGCTGCGCAGATACCATATGGGCACCAGGGAAAAGCCTATGCCTAAAATGGGGACCAGGTACACGTTGCCGATCAGCAGCGCCAGCACTGCCCCTACCGCAAAAAGGATCAGGGTCAGCCGGGTGACTGCCTCATAGCGGTCAGCCCGCCCGGTGTCCTTTAAGATCTGCCGGATCTCATAGTCCTGGTTGAAAAATCCCCTGGCCGGCGTCCCCATGAGTACGTTCAGCTCATCCGACAGGGTGGCGGTCTTTCTCCCGGTGTTGAAGATAACGTCCGTAAAGTCCCGCGGCCGCACTTGGAAAAGAGCCAGAAGCCCAGCACTCAGCAGGGTAAAACAGATAAGATAGATCCAGTGCAATGCCTACACCTCCTTTCCTGGCGGCTGTTTCCCCAAAGCCCCTTTACGGGGAGGGGCGCTGTCTAAAAATTCCTGCAGTTCCTTGTGGGAGATGCCGTTGTCCAGCAGCCGTTTTTTCAGTGTCTCGGACATGGCGCCCATCTTGCGGTGGCGGCCTACCACATGGGCGGCCCCATGTTCATCGGTCACGTTGTCCACCACCTCATATTTATAAAGGGGACGGTACATCAGCTTCCCGTCCAGGTAATCCTCCCCTTCGATGATCTCCATGATCTTCCGGGAGCGGTCCTCCAGCTGCTTGGTGAACACCACCACAGGGTACGCCTCCACCATGATCTGCATTAGGATGGAATCGTCCATGCTGTACTTCCGCTTGGCAAGGGTCATCATACGCCGGTAGGTGCTCTCGCAGGAGTTGGAGTGGATGGTGGTGCAGACCGTATGGCCGGTACGGGAGCTTTCCGCCGCCGACAGGCTCTCTGCCGCCGACCGCATCTCGCCCACGCCGATCACGTCCGGGTGTTTCCGCAGGACACGCTCCAGGAGGAAGTCCTGGTTGATGTTCATGGACGGGTTTTCGTGGGGCCTTGTGAGCAGGTGGACCACGGAATTTAAAATATTCCCGTCTTCATCCCGTTTCACCAGGTCAAACTCCCGGCTGCCTTCCTCTATGGTGATGAGGCGGCGGTTGTTGGGCACATTGGATAAGAGCCATGCCATGATGGTGGTCTTCCCGGAACCGGTGGAGCCGGCAATGCACACAGAAACCCCGTAGCGGATGCAGGCGGTCAGGAAATGGAGCATCTCCGGCGTGGCGCTCCCGGAATCCAGGAGCTTTTCCTCGGACACCGTGTTCTGGTTGACGATACGGATGGAGGCATTGATCCCCACTTCCGAATCCACGATGGGCGTCTTATCCACAGAGATGCGGATGTTCTTGTCCAGGAAGCCGATGACCGAGGGCATGGTGTCGTCAATGACCATGCCGCAGGCGTTCAGCATACGCCGTACCACGTCAATGGCGTGCTGGGGGGAGGAAAACCGGTCCGGGATCTTGATGCTGCGCCCGCTGTTCATGATGACCTCGATATCGTTGTAGGCGTTGATGTTCACCTCCTCCACACCGGGCTGGTAGATCCATTTCTTTAAGAAGGAGTAGCCGGCCATATCCTCATAAAGCCTGGCGCACAGCTGCTCGGTGGTAAACCCCTTGATGGTGTACTTGCGTTTCACCAGGTACTGCACCATCAGCTCTTTTAACACAGTGACAGCGCGTTCCGAATCATTTTCCCCGGCGCCGGCTATGGTGGAGGCGTGGTTTTCGGAAAAGTAGCGCTGCACGTCTTCCAGCACCTGCTCATAAGTCAGGGCGCTGTTCTCCGTGGGGGCAAAGAAAATATCATTTAAGTTATTCATCGCTGTCTGCCTCCCTGTATCCGTATTCGTATCCACCCTCTTCGTCCGGTGCCTGTTCATATTCCTCCTCTGCGTACTCCCCGTCTTCGTATCCCGCTTCATAGGCATCCTCTTCCTGCCGCTCGGCAAGCTCCATCTGTTCCAGGGCTTCCAGGATCTTATTTAAGGAGGCGGTATATTTGGAGTTGCAGTATTTGATGGCCTGGAACATGCCCCCTTCGGTGGCGCAGCGGTCGATCTCCTTCCCGTAGGGCAGGAGGCCGTCAAAGCCGCCGATGATGTACCCCATCTCTTCAAAGGCGTGGAAAGGGCGTGCCATTCCCGCAAAGGTCATGTGCTCGTGGTAGTGGAAGCGCCCGTCCACCAGCAGGGGCTGGTGGGCTTTCAGGTAATTGATGCCTTTCAGGTCCGGGGTCACGATACGGAGCACCAGGTCACCGGATTCGATGGCGGCAGGCGTGAACACATTGGTCATGGCGGAGCCGCAGTCCAGGATGATGTAATCCACCAGCTTCTTTGCCGAGGATATGAGCTGCAGGGCCATCTGGTAGTCCGTTTCCGGATAGCTTAACGGGTTCTCCCCGGCGCAGTATCCCATAAGGCCGATATAGGGGTAGTTCTTCAGAACCGTCACATGGCTGGCCACCTGGGATGTGTCGATCTCCACGCTGGTCAGGACCTGGCCGATGGAGACGGCCGTGGTGGTGATCTGCTCCGGGAGCCATACCGGGAGCATGGGGATGCCGGGCTCCCCGCTGATGATGATGGCCTTTCGTTTGTCACGGGTCAGCGCTTTGGCAAGGATGCAGCAGAACATGGATTTGCCGCTGCCGGGGCTGCCCCAGACCGTGATTGTTTTGGACATGGAAACCATTCCTCCTTTCTGCCTTTGGTCAGGTCTTGTTTTCTTCCTTGTTTCCTTCTTGATCAGAGGAGCTTTCCCTGCTGGTTCCGGATTTTTTTTCTTCCGCAGAGGCGGAGCCTTCCCCGGTTTCCCCTGTATCGTCCGATTCCGGATTTTCTGTTTCCCCTTCCCCGGCCAGTTCTTCTGTTTCTTCATCAGAAGGCTCCGGGAAGTAGATCTCCTGCAGGATCACATCCTGCTCTGCCAGAAGTTCCTCCGCCAGTTTTTCATTGTTCCGGGAGATCAGGGCTACATGGGCCACCCCGTCATTCTCCAGGGAAGTGATGACCCGTGCCTGTTCCGGGCTTGCAAGCACCGTGATGGTGGCGGACTGCTGTTTCTCTTCATCCTCCACCGGCTCCTTGGTGTTGTCCACGTTGACGCCTTTGGCATCCGTGACGGAAAGCACCCGGACAAAACGCAGCTCCGGGACTTCCTCCGCCGCATCCAGGAAATGGTATACCCGGATGATGTCACCCGGCTGCAGCTTGTCGGACAGGCCGGAAGCCAGTGTTTTTACAGTCAGGGAGATGGCCACTTTCCCGGAAGGGATGCTGTTTAGGGCCACGTCCGAGGATACCGGGACGGAGCTGGTTTTGGAGGTCAGGATATAATCCCCCGGGGATAAGTCTGCCGTGGCATAGAGCCCTTTCACATCATCAGGGGAGTGGGCGATATTGGGGGGAAGGTTGTAGCTCCCCACTTCCACAGTCTCCGTATTGTCTGCCGAGAGCTGTTCCCCTTTCAGCACGGGTTTTGTGACCCGGACGATCTCAGTCTTGCCGTTGGTCTGCTTCGCGATGGTGGGCAGTGCGACAAAGGCGATCACGGCTGCCAGCAGGATACTGAGCAGGCCGAAGATAAAGCGGTTATTCAGTTTCATGGTTATTTTCACTCCTGTCGTTTAAAGTGTGGCATCTGTCTGTCAGGGATGGCAGATGCGGTCATGGGATTGCAGTTAAAGTGACGGCCAGGCTCCCGGCCATCAGGAACGGCACAAAGGGAAGGGAAAGCATCCCCTTTTTCCGTTCTGCTGCCAGGGAGATACAGGCCGCAAGGCCGGAGGCAATGAGCAGGACAGCCAGCATACGGGAGGGGCCATAGATAAAGCCCATGATCCCGGCCAGCTTGATATCCCCGCCCCCGATGCCGGCGCCCTCTTTTGAGCCCATTGCGGCAGCCAGTAAGATCAGAAATCCGGCTGCTGCCCCGGCAAGGGAACAGAGGGACCGGTACAGAAGCAGGGAGACGGACCAGGACGGCCCGGTACGGATCAGGGGCGCCATAAGCGCAAAGGGGAGGAAGAGCAGGAGCGCCCGGTCGGGCACCCGTTTCTTTTTCAGGTCATATGCGGCAAATCCAGCGATGCACGCAGAGGCCAGTAGTTCATAAAGGAAAAGCGGGCTTCTATTCACGGTTGGTATACCAGTCATCAAACACGCTCTGGTGGATGGTGATGTAGTCATCCAGGTTGACCGAGAGCATCCCGTCCGGCGTCCATGCGTCCCATACCTGGGTATATACCACATAGCTGGTGCTGTCCGGGAACCATACGGGTGTGAAATGCACGGTGCGCCCGTAGGTGGAGAACTCGTTGGGCTGGAAGGTGAACCTTGCGCTGCGCCCGCTGGAGACGCGCTGCAGGAGCCGCAGGTAAGTCTTATACTGGAATTCCGGGAATACAGAAAAAGCAGTCTGGGGGTTGCTGTGGTGCCCGTCCGGTGAGTTTGTGGACAGTACAGCCCGCACTTCCGTTTTCACGCCATATCCGCTCTTCATGTCCTTGCCGTTAGCTGTTGGTACAATATCGTCCGGCATTAAGGTCATGGTGCCGCTTAAAGAGGCGGAGTAACTGGTATAGTCATACTTCCAGTCGCCCCGGTCTACCCAGTGGCCGTCATCTTCCCCGTGGCTGCACCACTGCCAGTCAGGAACCCAGTAACAGCTCCATACACCCCAGTTTGCGCTGAGCTTCTGCGGATTGGAGGGGAGGGCCGGAACGGAATAGCCGGGATTTACATCCGTTGCCAGGGGATCAGGCGGTATCTTTTCATTCAGGTCCACGATCTTCGCCACGAAGGTGTCCTGGGCGGTGAAACCCCTGCTCAGTGACACCGTGATCGTGATGGTCTGGGGCGTGGCGGGCGTATGCCATTTCACCCACACCAGCTGGGAGTCATTGGCAGGGATGACGATGTTCCGGACCGTGTAGCTCCTGCCCATGATATGGAAGGTGACCGTTGCCGGATTGTCCGGGGTCAGGCGCCCGCCTGTCCGCAGGCGGATGGCAGTGATCACATCCGTATCCACCCGGTATTCCACATCCGGGGCTTCGATCTCACCGCCCGGTTCTTCCGTTTCCTCGAACCAGACAATGCCGACACCTAAGGAACTGATGATATCCCCGTTGGACTGTATCCCGCGTCTGCCCCCGGTCCAGGCGGGAAAGCCCAGGTCGCTGTATTCCAGGAACAGGGCAAGCGGGAGGTTCTGGAAGGCTACCGTGGGCAGCTTATTCCGCAGGGAACCACCGGAAAGCTGGTCATAGAGTGCGGCTTCCGTTGCCGTGAAAGCGTATTTTGTCCCATTGAAGGTCACATAGGCAATGGGCTCCAGCAGGATTTTATACTGCCCTGCCAGCATGTTTTCGTAGCTGACACCTGTGGCATCGGCTACCATCATGCAGGCGTATTCCGAACAGAAATAGCGCTTGATGGCTTCAATGGAAGCGGGCCGGCTGTTGCTGTTGATGATGGCCGGCATGGAATAGGCGGGCTGCAGGCAGTTATAGGGAACGCCGGACTGTAAGGAGAGAGAAGCCCCGTCCCGGTACTGGATCTTGCTCACCTTGCCGAAATGGAGCATCGTGGCGGACTGGCTGCGGTTGGAGAAATCCACTGGCGTGCTCACGGCGGAGCCGGACTGGGCATCCACCACCGTCACCCGGACGCCATCGTTGCCAGGAGACCAGAAGTTGGTGGAGGTGCCCTGGTTCATGTTCCCGCCGCCGCCGTCAAGGTTGCCCTGCCCGGAAGCGAAAGCCTTTGCAGGACACAGGCAGAGCAGGAGGGCGGCGGCACAAAGGAGGGCATAAAAGCGTTTCAAACAATATCACACTCCAATCTTTTTAAAATGCAGAAAACCTGTGGCTGGTGTGTTTTCTGTGTGCTGGTGCATAAAAGAAAACCGCCTGAATGGCGGTTTTCCGGTTTCCATATTCAGTTGTGTATGTGGCTGCCAGTGACGGGCAGGGGGAACTCTTTCCGGTAATCCCGGTAGGACATATTTGGGGAATCTATCCTGGATGGATTGTCAGTTACCCATGTTCCCAACCATCTTGTTAGGGTCTCCGCTGGAATCCACGGTGGTCTGGTTGACCTGTCCGGGGACAACCCATCCAAAAACGGGATCGTATACAGCTCCGTTTTCATTGGTGGTGCCGGCAGGAGGCGTACTGTCCTTTCCTGTATCTGTGGAAGAAGGGGCTGTTTCCGGGGCAGGGTTCACAGGATGGTCCCCACCGGGGTCCGCGATGACGGTCTTGCCCTCCGGGGGCGGAGGCGGTGTTTCCTCCTTTGTTTCTGTGGGAACAAAGTCAACTACAACTTCCTGCTCCGATTCCTCTGTCACCTTTGGGTAATCTTCCAGTTTTTCTTCCGTACTGCTCTGGCTGGGAATACCGCTGTCTGCATGCTCCCAGGAACGCCCCGCAGTATCCGGGGTATCCGTCCATTCCTCCTGGACGGCGTCCGGCGATGGCTCGTCCGGCAGAAAGGCGGTTTTTGTGTCCCGCCCCACAAACCAGCAGACGGCGAGGATGGCGATGCAGGAAATGGAAAGGGCAGTGACAAGAAAGCCTTTGGATTTCAAAAATTTCTTCATGTAGCAGTCATCTCCTTTTTTCCTTTATATATAACCTATACGCTTTTAGGTCAGGGCTTTTCAACAGATGATCAGAAATTTTTACTTTCCGCCCTGCGGTGTCCGATAAAACGGAAGGCCAGAAAACCGGCAAAAGCCGTGATAAGGGTAGTGAGGATGAATTTTTTGGATGTAAACAGTTTCTTCATAAGAGGTAAGCTCCTTTCATAGTTAACTGCTGCCTGTTGTCTGGCAGACTAAAATTTCGTGTTGTGGTAACCGGTCAGCTCCACGGGCCGGGTGATGGCGGGGTAGGAGTGGCCGAACATGTAGACATAGAACTCCACGTTGCAGGTGAAGACGTATTCCACCCGGTCGCCTGTTACATGGAACGCAAGGCGGATATCCCTTACCCGGTAGTCATCCGTGGAAAGGGGGATCTTGCTGGCGAGCCCGTCTGTCACCATGTCCTCCAGCATGGCGGTATAGTCCCCGCTGGAATAGAGGGTATTTAAGTATTCGCTGAAGTTGGTCTCCCTCTGGGAACGGTAGGTATCCGCATAGATGCTGGCGCTTAAATTGTTCAGCTCCATCTTTGCGCCATTACGGATGTTGATGCAGGTGATACGGATGGAGGCATACAGCAGCAGGAAGGAGACCAACATCACGATCCCTACTACAAAAAAACAGGTAAAGATAGAAATATCCCCACGGTCATTCCGGAGGGGATTCCTGTCTGCATTGCTTTTCATACGTTGGTACGGATTCTTCATACGCCACCTCACTTCCAGTAATGCTCACTGACGCCTGCGCCCCTGGAGACAACCGTGATGTTCACCAGGTTGAAGTTCCAGAAGCCTCCCAGTTTTGCCCTGCCCGTGATGGTGATGTAGAAGGGGGTGCCAAGCTGAATGGCCCGGCTCATGCCGGACGGGGTAGGCGACTTATAGGAGGCGTCAATGGAGTAGGAGATGTTCTCGGCCCCTTCGATCTGGGAACAGAGGAAGTGAAAAAGCTGGTCTGTCTCTCCGTTAATGCCTCCTGAGAGCTGGATCTGTTTCACCATCTGGTCTGCACAGTGGTCCAGTTCCTGCTTGGTGGAGATGATGCTGAACAGGTCCAGGATGAATGCCAGCAGGAGCACCGCGATAAAGATAAATACCACCGTACTGAAATAGTTTACATCTCCATTCTCGCTTTTCAGTATGGCCGCCGGGTTCCTGCCGGGCCTGCCCTTGTGGGGGGATGCCCTGCCGGCTGCTTTGGACATTGTGCTGGGAATTGTTTCCAACAATAGTAAAACCACCGCCTTTCTGACGAAAACAGCCGTCTCCCGGAATGGAAAACGGCTGCTTTACATATTTTTGACTGTACCAAGTATAGCATGGATGCCTTTACGGGGAAAGAGCAGAATCGTGCCAATGTTGTGCCGATGATGTGCCAATTTGAAGATGCTAATGATTGTTGCCGCTGTTGTCAGCAGGAAAGCAAATTGTAATTTTCTTATTTTTATGGTAAGATAGGAAATAAGAAAGACTGCGTTGCAAATAGGATAGACAAAAATGGAAACAATAGGATAGAGGTGTCTGCATAGAATGGATCAGGAAGTAAAAACTATATCATCTGATGCTGAAAAGAGGCCGGAACAGGTGGCAAAATATACCGCAAAGGACAGCGTGTTCACTTCACTCTTCCGGGAGCCGAAATATCTTCTGCAGTTATATCAGGCACTGCATCCGGAAGACCATGAGGCAACGGAGGACAGCATCAAAAATGTGACGATCACAAATGTACTGCTGGACCAGTATTATAATGATGTGGGTTTTCAGATTGGGGAAAAGATCGTCATTCTGGTAGAGCAGCAATCGAGCTGGAGCATCAATATCGTGGTACGCTGTCTGTTATATCTTGCCCAGACTTATCAGGAGTATTTTGAGAGCACAAAACAGAATGTATATGGGAGCAAAAAACTGGAGCTTCCAAAGCCGGAGATGTACGTCATATTCACTGGAAGTAGGAAGACGAAGCCGGAATATCTGTATCTGTCAAAAGAGTTTTTTGACGGGGATGACAGTGTGCTTGATGTTAAGGTCAAAATGATCTATGATGGAAAAGAGGGAGATATCATAAATCAGTATGTGACCTTTACAAAGATATATAATGAACAGGTGAAGCTACATGGAAGGACCAGAGAAGCGGTTCTGGAAACGATTCGTATCTGCAAGGATCAGAATGTACTGAGCGAGTATTTGTCAGGGCGTGAAAAGGAGGTTGTGGATATTATGATGACATTGTTTAATGAGGAATATATTTTAAAGACTTATGTGGAAAGTAAAGAACGTGAAGCAACTGAAAGGGCAAATTTTGAAACTGCTAAAAGAATGTATAAAAGAGGAAATTCAATAGAAGAAATTGCAGATATTCTTGATACTCCATTAAAGGTTGTGGAACAATGGATTGGAAAAGAAATACTTATTAAGAATGTTTAAAATATATTTGAAAGACTAATATCTTGAAAAATTAGTGTGGAACTTTTAGATTTACCTGATGGTTCCACACTTTTTAACATTGCTTAAAAGAGATGATAAATTATATTAAGCGTAAAATGATTTTAAAATATTATTTGTACGAAATTGGGGAAAAATATGTTTTTGAACTTTACTGAAAATGAAATTGAGAATGCGATAAATTCAAAAGAATACATGGAGATGAAAAATGTTTTCACAAATAAAGAGTGTATGGATAAATTAGAAGAAATAGTATCCGATTTAAAAAACTATGACATATTTGATATTATTGCTAGAGTTTCTGGATTAAATATATTATCAGAAAATCAAAATAAATCTATTCTTTTGGATTTTTTAATAGCAAAAATTCTGTGCAAAGAAGAGTCAGTGTATAGTTCGACTCATAAAATGAGCGATGGTAAATTCAGAAAGATAATCGAAAAACTTAATACGACAAATCTCAGATTAGCAGTAGATCCAAATGAAAATGTGTTCATCCAAAATATAATGATGGGAGAAAACTATAGAATTTTTAATGGAATTGATCAAACCCCTTCTTATAATTTGCAAATACTTATAGATGTTTTGTTTTTGTATAAAAATAGCTATCCTGCTACTTATTTAATTAAAGTACGCAGGCTATTCTTATTAGTCTTATGGATGTCAGAAGAAATAGCTAAAAAGTTTGGCATTACATTAGACAATGCCGTTAATGATGAAAATAGGTTGATTATAGTTCCTGATGGGAAAAGAGTGCATGAGTATGCTGCAAGTGTTATTTATCCAGAATATGTAGTGAAAGATTTTTTGGGTAAAGATTTTGATATTAGAGAACTGTTGACAACATTTAATACAAAAAGCAGCGAAAATATAAATTATCAGCCTTTTTATGTGAGACCCTTTATATATAATTCCAAAGAAAAAACAATTATTTTATTAAATGTTTCTTTGCTATCTACATTTGCATTTTATAAGGCATTAGAAATAGCTGACTTATTTAAAATCAAAGAAGAAATTATTAACAGATATAATGACCTTATTTGGCACAAATGCCAGAAATCATTAAAAGGGTTAGGCCATCAAAAAATACTTGAAGACAAAATAGGACTTAAACTCAGAATCACACCATATTATAAAGAAATGTTAGTAACAGCATTGGGAAACCAGCTAATGTTGGTTATCTTAGTGTGTGATGATGCGTATGATTATAATGAAAGAACGATGCATGAGGATTACCCCGATAAACGTCATTCGGAGATTGTTGAAAAACGTATAGCTTATTTTGTTGGAAAAGTCACTGAAAATAAGTTGGATAAATATATTTCTTTTTGTTTACTGATAGTTAGTGGTTTTGGCAGAGGGATAGCAATAAAGGGTTATCAAAGGCCATCTTTCTATAAAATTTTGAAATTGAATCCATTTGAATTACATTGTATAAATATTCTGGAAAATAAAAGAACAGACTTTTTGCCAAGATATATGAGGGCGAAAGAGAAGATAAATACGACAATGCCGGAAGTTTTTAGCGAACTTAATGCAGTAAGTATATATACAAGTAATCGGTACTCTTTTTATATGTCTGATGATTTTGAACCAAGTACAACAAATTTTTATATTGCGCCAGGTGATTCGGTAGATTATATATGTAAGGCATTAAAACGAGAGAATAAAATTCTTGTTGACTCATATATCGACGGATATAAAACTGAAGTAATATGCTTGGATAAAACAAGAAATATTTATATTGAAGATAGAATTTTTGATTTAAACTACATAGCGTTTTGTTTGTTTTTCGATAACTGTAATATTTGGATTACATCAGAAAAGCCAGAAGAATACTTAGGCTTAAATGTGTGTCTTTCAATACTGGATATGTTATCTTATTGGATATCAGAATGTAAAGATATCATTGAAAAGATGAGTCTATATTATATAAGTTATCATATTCGTATAATTTTAACAGGAAATAGTGAGGAATATTATTTAGAAAGAAAAGAAGAATGTCCTTTCCGTAACTGTTTGCACTTTGAGGTAAATGGGAGTTATATACAGATTAAATGGAATGCACAAGCATATGGACAACTAAATCAATCGGATAATCATAGAGAAAGAGAATTGTGCGAATTGATATTAGATACAATCAATAGTATTTCATTTGAGCAATTAGAATATGTAAATGATATTTCAGCAATATTTAAGAACCCATTAAAGAAAAAGTTCTTTTCTTTAGATCCGGAGACAAAGCCATACTTAAAACCAGTTAAATATAACAACAAAAGATATATACATATAGAGGATGAAGATTATTTGTCTGATGTTATAGGTGTTGAATTACTAAAGACGGGTGAATGGTCATATGGAGTTATACCAAATAAAGACAGAAATAAAATTACCCAGGCAGTGGTAGGGTTGCTTTATAATTTATTACAAAAAGAGATTGCGCAGTTTAGTTCTGAAAATTTAATTGAAATGATATACCAAGATTTGGAAGAAACATTATATAATCTTTTGCTTGCTGAAAGAAGATATGCTTCAGAGTTGGCTTGTTATCCAGAAAAAGAAAATGAATTATTACATGATTATAATGAACTAAATAGGACATCCTTAGCATTGAAATTTATGTTAGAATATGTAGCAGCACAGCCACCTAAAGGCTTAAAAATTATGGGTATAGGTGAATATGAATATATATTAGCAATTTGTTCACTTATAATTGAATGGGCCTATAAAGGCGACTTATTTAACTACAATATTTTTAATACAAAGGTAGAAATCCTCTCTTCAAATAGAGTTGGCATGGAACAGAATTCATTTATAAATATGTATCAATATGGAATGAAATTTCGAAGGGAAAAGTTATGCTATAATTTACCACAAGATTACAAGGAGGAAAACTCAATTAGACGAGATGATTATGCCAATGATTTGAATGCAGCTTTTTTCTCTGAATTTGGATACATTTTTGATGATTTTATTAGAGTAATTTATATAATGATTATATATACATCGAATAAAGATGAGGATGTATTTATTGAAGATAAAAATAGTCTTATTTCTTCGTTGGCTAAATTTGATCCAACATTATCTGTGGATTTGATATACAGAGTGATAGACGACATTACAATAAAAGCAAGGGAAGATTTTTTGATTCCGCCAGATGGATATACGAAATTAGATGTTTATCCGTGGAGATTCAATAGAAAGTATTCTTTTATTCGGCGACCAGTAATTTTGAGAAATGATGATTTAATATGGGGTAACCGTCAGCTCTATCATATGGTAGAATATGTAACACACTTAATATTTGAAGGACAATTTCCTGCAAGCAGTAAAGAAATGAAAAGTTTATTGGGAATTATTAGTCATGATAGGGGAAACAAATTTAACAAATTTGTTGTAGAAATGTTGGAGGATATGCATGTTTTTGAAGTAAAACCCAACGTGAAAAAGATAAACAAAAAGAATATTTCAGATGAAAATGGAAATACCTTGGGAGATATAGACATTCTGATTATTGATGAGGAAAGGAAAAAAATCTATGCTGCAGAAGTAAAAGATTTTAATTTCTCCAGAAATCCATATGAGATACAAATGGAATATGAAAAATTATTTGTCGATTCTCCAAAGAAAAAGAGTTATGTGACAAAACATCAAAGAAGAGTCGATTGGTTGAAACTACATATGGAAGATGTAACTACATATTATGGACTTTCATATGTTAAATGGGAAATAGTTGGTATATTTATTGTAAGTGAACCATTGATTAGTAAGAATATCTATGGTAAAGAGATTGAAATTATTTCGGTTAATGAATTAAATGTAGAAAGATTACGAAATATATAATAGTGCGTAATTTAAGTTCCAAATGTAGTGTTTGTTTATAACGCCACATTTGGAACTTTTTGATGGAAATTACAGATTCTGCCGGATGATCCGGGTAATGATCCCCACGGCCACGCCCCGTTCTTCATCAATCCGGGTGACGGCAAAGCTCACATCATCCTTCTTGCCGGGAGTCCGGTAGTCGTAGCAGGAGTGGGCCACAGCGTTCACTCCGTTAGACAGGCGGATATAGACCACACCCTTATGTACATCCGTGACCTTGCCGGCATACTTGCTCTGGATGCGGCATTTTTTCAGGTTGTCATGGCTGGTGTTCTGGGACACGCTCTTGATGTCCGCTTTGATACCCATATCTTCCAGGCTGTCACGGCGCACGTTTAGGATGCGTACAAGCACCTGGTCTCCTACGGAAAAGCGTTCGTGGGCATCCCCGATCCATTCCCAGGCCAGGTCACGGGCCATGATGGAGCATTCCACACCGAACACCTCTACCCGGATGACCTTCTCGGCCACGGCGATCACACGGGCCTGGGCAATACGGCCTTCATAAATGCGGTACATGCCTGCTGCATCTGTATCCAGATAGAAGGTCTGCCGTTTCCGGAGCATGGCTTCCTTCCGGCTGGCGACTACGCTGCGGGTTTTGGAATCAATCCCTTTTACGATGAAGTCAATCTCTGCGCCCAGCATATTGCCGAGGATCTTGTTCTGGCGCAGCATGAACTCCGCATATTCCTGTCCGGAAGGGCTGCGGCCCACGTTGATCATCATCTCTTTTAAAGGGATCACAATCCGGAAGCCTTTATAGTCTACAATGGTAATGGTCTTTCCATTGTCCGTCTGCTCAATCCCGCCAAGCTGCCCGGTAAGGATGCGCCGGGTACGGTAAGCATTGTGGATCTCATGCCAGATGGCATCGTCACGGGATTCTTCCGTTTCCACTTCCCCACGTACCTCCAGTGTCAGTACCGGGGCATCTTCTTTTCTGCCTCTGCCAGTGGTACGGCGGGAGGGGGATGCCGCAGTTCCAGCTGTGTCTCCAGCGGAGGGTAAAGTCGTATCTTCCAGCCCGACTCCAGCGAGTTCTGTTTCTTCCTGCGGAATGGTGCCATCCATTCCATCTGCAGCCTCATCCGCCAGCCCGTTTTTATCGACAGCAGCAGACAGGGGATCGGGCACGTTGTCAGGTACAGCTTCCATGCTCTCCGGCATCTCTGCTTCTGGCCGCTGCGTTTCCCCGTCAGTTTCTGTAGGGGGCTCTTCTTTTTTCCTGCGGGTGGTGCGTCTGGTCTTTGCAGTGGCACTGTTTGGTTCAGGCGGGGTAGCCGATTCCGGCTGTGCTTCACCGGGGGTATCGCTTTCTTCAGAGGCACCATGCACAGTGCCGGCGCCATCGGGATTTTCCGGCGTTTCCCCGAAGATCTCTTCCTCTGTCAGTTCCGGGAGATCCCCATCTGTCCTGTCCGGGTCGGCAGCCGGTTTCTGGTCCATGCTGCCAAGCAGTTCATTTAAGTCCATGCTGTCCCCGTCAGTTTCAGGAGGGGTGCCGCCTCCCTCTCCGGGAAAAGTCCCGGCTTCTGCGTCCGTTCCGTCCAAAGAGTTGTTTTCTTCCATAGAAGGGTTTTCCAGTTCCATAAGTTCTTTTTTTCTTGCCATGTGTTTACCTCCATAGTGTTGTTATTCTATTTCACAGTCTCCAAAACGGACCGTTCCATAGCAGTTTCGTTTCAGGACATGATGGAATCTTTGTCCGCAGATACAATCCCGGCGGGCGTGCCGGAAGGGGCAGATTTTTTTGACCCGGATGCCGGAGGGGAAGGCGCTTTCTGCTGTGCGCCAGGGGCTGGTGCTTTCACCGTTCCTTTTGCTGCATGCTTTGCCCCTGTTTTTGTGGCAGGTTTTACGGCTGCTTTTGATGTCTGCTTTGCATCCGTCTTTTGTGGTGTCGGCTTTACCGCTGGTTCCGGTGTGGCAGCAGCTTCCATCTCCAGGCGCCTCCACTCCGGGATGTGGGCGGATGCCTTGCAGGAGCGCAGCAGGGGATATTCCGGATGTTTGGAATAATCCATCTTGTCCACCTTCAGGGTCTTCTTTCCACGGATGATGACCAGAGCCTCGTCAATGGGCAGGCGCAGCACTTCATCCGGCGTCAGCACGGGGCGTTTCCCCACGCCGCTGGTCTCCCGGTATTCCGGCGTATAGTTGGAAATCCGCCAGGTGCCTAACTGTTTGGACTTGCTGGAGACCGCCACGCTTGCAAGGCCGGTACGGGAGGAGACAAATTCCGCCGTCAGGGGATCGGTACACCCTAAAAAGAGCTGGACGTCACAATTCCCTAAAATTTCCTGCCACAGGTTTAAGGGATACCGGTTCTGCAGCCCGGCAAGGTTCTGGAACACGCAGGACATGGAGATGTTCCGGGACCGGATCACACTCAGGCGCCGGGAAAGGTCCGGTATGGTACCGCAGGCGGTCAGTTCCTCCCCTAAGACATGGACGGGCACGGGGAGCCGGCCGCCCTCGCAGTTCTTGTCCGCATACCGCACCAGCTTGATGAACACAAAGGACAGGAACAGGGAGGCCAGGAAGTCAAAGGTGCTGTCCTGGTCGCTGGTCACAAGGAAGTAGGCGCAGGGCTTCTGGCCCAGCAATTCCAGGTCGATCTCATCCCGCGCAGTGATTTTCTTGATCAGTTCAGCCTGGAATACCTGCAGGCGGCTCCCCAGGCCGATGATGACGCCGCTGCGCACGGAATCAGATGCCTGCTTGAACAGGCTGTAAGGTGCCTTGGCCGGATGGTTGATAGGCAGGACTTCAAACAGGCTGTTCAGTGCAGTCTCCGAATTTAAGGTAATAAGCTGGTACACCTGGCCCATGTTCCGGTTCTCCGGGGGATAGCCCTTGTCCACATACAGCACCAGAGCTTTTAACAGGTTCATTTCAGCGGAATCCCAGAAATGGTCTCCCTTGCCGCCGCCCGTGGTGTTTTTGATGATGACGTCCACAAAAAGCTGTGCCATCAGTTCCTGGCCTTCCACTTCACAAAGGCAGTTCCAGGAATCCGAGTTCTCCGGATTGACCAGATTGAACACACGGACCGTGTAGCCCTTGTCACGCAGGTACTCGCTGGACTTTTCGTACAGTTCCGATTTCGGGTCGCAGATGACCAGGGATTCCCCGCGGGATACCCCCTGTAAAATACGGTTCATGCAGAAGGAGCGTGTCTTCATGGAGCCGCTGGCGCCGTAGACTGCCAGGTTGCTGTTGAGCCGTGTCTTCTCCGGCACGCAGACTGCCTTCCGCTCCAGCATGCCCAGGACGATCCCCTGATACCGGTGCAGGTCGGCCACAAGTTCCAGGACGCCGGACATCTCTTTCCGGCTCATCCAGCCGGACGTGCCGTAAGTGCCTTTGGCGGAATAGGTGAAGTTCCGGTCCCCGTCATATTCCCCGGTGTCGCTGTACCCGATCCGCATGACGAAAAGGAGCAGCACCGCCAAAAGTCCGATACAGATAAAAATGCCGTAGATCCCGTATGGCGGGCGGACTGCTGCGTGCAGACAGACGGAGAAGGAAGGAGTGGGAGGCAGGGGAGAAGTGCCATCCCCAGGGTAGCCGCCCCCCTGTTTCCAGAGGGCGTAGTTGCCGATGAACTGCCCCAGGTAGCCGCCCGCATACAGGACGGCAAGGATGGCGATGGGGGCAGTGACCAGCCCTTTCAGTATTTTTTTCTTGTTTATGGGAAAAACCTCCTTTCAAATTTTTCAAAGCTGATGGTGGAAAACCCCACCTGTCCTCCACAGAAGCGGTGGAGAACTTCCTTCTGGAAGTCAAAGCAGATCAGGGTTCCCGTCCGTTCCTGCAGCTGGAGCGCCGTATGGAAACGGTTGATGCGGGGGATGTCCAGGAGATAGCCGAACAGCACCGGGTTCCCGTTCTGATCCAGGGCGTCATGTTCTATGGGAAGCCCCGTATCCTTTGGATAAAATCCCTGCATCAGCATGTGGTCGAGTTCCGCTGTATTCTCCGGGCTGCACAGGAGCTTCAGCAGCGTATCCCCGTAATGGTCATTGGTCAGGTAATAAAAATGCTCATAATTGCCGTCCAGAAGAAAGAAACAGCGTGAAGCCGTGTCAGCAGCGGAAAGGATCTGATAAAAATGTTCCAGACCATTCCCAAGGAGCAGCCCGGAAACTTCGGCCCGGGCATACTGGTCCGGAAGCCTTTCACAGCACAGTAGCAATTTTAACAGTACCTGTACCTTTATCTCTGCCCGGTAATCCCATTTCATGGTATAGGAGTCTCCGTTATAGGCGACAAAGATTCCGGATGGTGCAAGGAGCGCACCGGCCATGCGGGAACCCCGGATCTTTACAGCGTCAATGCCGATTTCCTTGATCTCGCGGGAACTGTAAAAGGCCGGGCATTCCAGCATGGGGACCGGGGAGCCCGTGGAAGAGAAGATATCCGGTTTTTCATCCCGGAAGATGCGGATGCCCGCATTCTGCATGGAGACAAAGATTTCAGCTACACGGTGCAGGCGCAGGCGGCGGGGAAACTCGCTCTTTAGCCGGCTGGTCTCCCCGTTCCCTGTAAGGAAGAATGAGAACCGTTCTGGGTTTTCTTCCATCAGGAAGGTCTTTGCCATCCGTCCCAGACGATACCCCCGCAGCTTATCCCGGTAGTAGGTCCTAAGAAGACCATCTTTTTTCAGGGAAGTTATGACACACTCTTTATAGCTGGTACTGCCGGGGATGCGTGGGAGCAGGTCAGCTGGGAGTTCGCCGCAGATGGCAGTCAGTTCAAGCAGATGGTAACTGACCGTGCCTGTCCGCGGGAGTCTGCTGTTGCCATCCAAAAAACCACCTCCTTATGACCGGCACAGGGCCGGCATTTCCCCGGTTTTTTACCGGGGTGACTGAAAACTTCGGTACATTCCGGGCGGGAAGCCAATCCCCACAGGCGGATTTTCGGGCATTTCCCGGATTCCCTGCATATGGGTGAAAAAAATCCCAAAAAGGTCAAAAATCCGATATGGATTTTAAATCTTTTTCCCGCCCGGAGAGCCATCCGGCAAAGCGGCCTTTTTCCATGATATAGATACGGGTGCCGTCCTTATCCCCAAGTTCTGTGGTATTGTAGGCGTCACATAAAAGCCCGCTGTCATCTGCCATCACATACAGGGCGATGGCATCCAGGATCTGCTTCTGCTGCAGGTTGTCATAGTCCAGCAGGCACCAGTCCGGCAGCTCATGGTCATACACATGGGAGATACAGACCACACATTCCCGGAACCGGGGCAGGGGATGTTCCTTTATATACTGCCCCAGGACAGCATGGAGCGGGTCAATGAGGAACAGGCTGCTCTGGCGTGTCTTCTTTTTGGGAAGCAGGCGGGGCATTGCCACTTCCAGGATTCCGTCTTCAAAACTGACTTCTATGCCGTGGGCTTCCCCCGCTTTCACAAGGTATTCTGCCTTTGGGACAGAGGTGGAGGCATAAAGGAGGCTCCTGAGCTGGCAGGCGATCCCTTCGGCCCGCAGGGCGGCTTCGGTTGACATGGTTTCATAGTTTTCGGGATACCTCTGGATATCCAGGGAATCCATAGCGCAGATGTTGTTGTTCAGCCGTGAAAGGCTGTTCTGGATATCTGCAATCCGGCGTGAGATAATCTTTCGGTCCAATTACATCCCTCCTTTGGATGTTGTAATATAGCTGCCCTGCATCATGGCAGTCAGGGCAAAAATTGTTTTATGTTGATTTTTTGTAGTAGCTTACATTTCCATTGCCATCCACAGTACAGAATCCGGTTATCCCCGGAAATTCCAGCAGGGGGATCTGCCCGGGGTCATCCACCAGCACGATACGGCGGCCGCCGCTGTCACGGCTCTGGCGCAGGGCATGGGTGACAAGCGCCTCCTGTCCGGCAGCGGCATGGACGATCTCATACAGTTCACCTTTAGAGAAAAAGGCAATCTTTACGGGGAACTCACTGGACGAGTGGTATTCCGCCCTGTCGATAAAATCAAGCAGTACCCATACCGCCCGCACCATACCGGGATCTGTTTCTGCTTTACCGTTCCCATAGGGGAAATATCCCCCGGTGTCTGCCTGCCGGGTACGCCCCTGTCTGCACAGGTGGGAGAGCAGGTTCTTGGTGACAGCCTCCCGGCCAGGGTAGAACTGGCATAACTGTTTTTCTGAAAGTCCCGGATACATGGATATGATCCGGAGCAGTTCCGTGGCTTCATGGCCGTATAACTCTGCCCTGGTCTTCACTGGCACCACCTTCCTTTCTGTCTTTTTGTAAATGCGTAATCTGTGCGTATAACGGACGTATGGAAAAAGGGATTGCGTAAATCATGCGTATACGGTGCGTAATCCTTTTTGTTATCCGGCTTCATTCTGCCGCCGCATCCGTTCCACGATGTCTTTCAGTTCCCTTCTGTCTGTGGTGATCAGGTCTTTCTCCAGGGGGCTTGCCTTGAATTCCACCATGATGTTATTGTTGTTGGTGCTGATCAGGCCGTTGCCCCGTTCAAAGTGGGTGACCTCCATGACCTCCGCATCGGAAAGGTGGAGGGCGCTCTGCACGCGCATGGCCTCGTCATCCTCCAGGTTCAGGATGATCTTGGTCTTGGAGTTGTTGATGATGCCTTTCCCAAACCGTCCTTCATCCAGGTTAAAGAAGTCATTCAGGTCCTGGCTGGCACAGACGGCGGAACCCCCGTACCCTCGGATGGTCTTGAAGATCTCCAGTACAAAGTCGCCGGCAAGACGTGTGCCTGTGGCGCCGGCTCCGGATAAGAGCTGCCAGCATTCGTCAATGAAGATGGTCTTTTCCTCGGTACGGTCCTCCTTGGCCCGGTCCCAGACAAAATCCAGTGCTACGAACATCCCCACGGTCAGCAGGTCCCCGGTCAGGGAAGAGATATCCAGAACGGTATATCGGTTGTCCAGGGACACGTTGGTCTGCTGGTTGAAGGTACTGGCGGAGCCGTTTACCAGGCGGTTTAGGATATTTGCCAGCCGTTTTGTGGCAGCCGATTTCTTCAGTATTCCATAAAGGTCACCCAGTACCGGCATCTCCCGGTATCGTGCCGGGTCTTTGGGGTCTGCCAGGGATGCGTTGTCATGGGTGATGCCTTTCTTGTTGTAGGTGTGGATCAGGGCCTCGTCCAGAAGCTGGCGCTCTTCATGGTTCATGTCCGGGATCAGCAGGCTGAAAAAGATATGGAGCCGCTGGATCTTCTCCGCCAGTTCCGATAACTGGATGCCGGGGCCGTCCAGCAGTTCGTTCACGGTGCGGTCCACCTGCCGGATCTCCATCACGTTGATACAGTGGGGGCTTGCCGGGGAGACCTGGATGAACTCGCCGCCCACATTGGCACAGGCCCGGTGGAACTCATGCCCCTTTAACGGGGCAATGATGAAAATGGGGATTCCCTTGCGCCGCATCCGCAGGGCCATGAGCTGCATGGTGAAGGTCTTGCCCGCGCCGGAAGTGCCCAGGATCGCCATGTTTGCGTTTTTATAGACGGCGGAATTAAAGATATCCACAATGATCAGGGAGCTGTTGTACTTATTTACACCTAAAAGGATGCCGTTGTCATCGCACATCTCATAGCTGGTAAAGGGGTAGCAGCTTGCGGCGCCCCCGGTCAGGAGGTTGCGCCTGCTGCGCTCATACAGCCCTTTTTCCACGGATACCAGGGGCAGGGCGGTCAGGAATGCCTGTTCTTCCCGGAAGTGGCAGGTGGATACCCGCATGTCCTGGGAGAGCAGGAGCTTTTTCATCTCGCTGACCTTCCACTCCAGGTCTTCCTCATTGGGGGCTGTAACCGTGACCAGCAGGTTCATAAAGTAAAAATCTTCATTGTTGGCAAGCCCTTCCTTCAGGAAATAGCCGCTGCGGATGGCGCTGTCGATATCGTCAAAGTCCGTGTTGGTATCGCTGGCGTCCTTGATCCGGGAGCGGTTGATGCGCAGCTGCTGGCCCACCTTCTGGATGATGCGCTCCTTGGGCTGTCGGGAGAGGAACATGTCCAGGTCGATCCCGTCACCGGCATTGACCATCAGGCTGAGCCAGCCGGCCGGCACATGGGTCTTATAGCCGTCCGAGGGGATCAGCAGGTAGGCGTAATAAAGCCCGTCAATGCAGATGTACCGCCCGTGGGTAAAGTCAATGCTTCTGGGCGCAATAAATTCCCCGGCAGGGATATGGTCAATGTCAGATTCCCTTCCGTCTGCCAGGTACTGTGCCACCACTTCTTTTGCCCGGACGGGGAGGGGATTTGCGGCGCTCTCATTCCGGCACAGGAGGTTATAGAGCACATCTATGGTGAACTCGTCCTCGTTGTCCGGCAGCACCACTTCATTCCCGCACTGACGCAGGTAATTAGAGGCCGTGTGGACGGCGGACTGCAGGGAGCCGATGGCCTCCCCTTCCTCGTCCGTGCGTCTTGCGCCATTCCAGGGTTCGTATTCAAAGACCAGAAAGAAACGGCGCGTGACAGCCTCGCGGGAACAGATCTGCTGGATGAACTGCAGGTAATCCTCCTGCATGAGCCGGCATTGTCCGTTGGTCTCCTGGGCCATCTCCCGGCGCACCGTGTCCATGTGCCGCCCGATATCCGCACGGCGGGTCAGCACCTTGAACTGGAGCTTTACGGGGCTTATCTTTAAATAGGAAACAAAGGAATAGATGATGCCCCTCTGTTCCCTGGCGCTGCGGAGCAGGAAGTTGATGGGGATCACCTCCACCACCTTCACATACCGGTGGTCCTTCGTGTAGATAATGCCGTTTTCTATCTTACGGATGGGCAGGTAGTCCGCCACCGGGTTCAAATGGGTAAACTGCGGTTCCGGTGTACGGAGCGGCTTTCTGGGGGAGCGGCCCTTTTTCTGCCGGCTGTTTCTGTGGTCCGGTCCTGCTGATCTTCCAGCGGCCTTTTTTCTGGAATCCTGCTGTGGACCCCGTTTCCTTCCACCTGCAGATTTCTTTCGCTGCATTCCGTCCTGCTGTTTTTTCTGTGTCTGGCTGGGGCGGAGCTTCTGGCGGATCTCATAGCCTTTTATCTGGTCGAACTCTGCGGGGAAATCCTCCTCCCCTCTGCGCCGCCAGCCGGATATGCCGCCGATTTTTTCATTTTTGACAGATTTATGGTTACTTCTGTCAGTTTTCATCTCCTGTCTGGTGCTGGCAGAGGCTGTGTTTTCGCTGCAAACAGGATTTTTCTTTTTGCCGCTTTTCCTGAACTTTTTCGCAGATGCGGCCGTCCGCACTGTTTCCTGGCTTTCACTGCCGCCCACGATACGGCGGTTCTTCATGTATTTTAAGAAGATGACCAGGAAGGACGACAGGCTTTCCCCCGATATGCCGATCAGGGCAAACAGGACAAGGGGCAGGGTAGTCAGGCACAGCACGATAATCCGCACGGTCAGGCCAAAGGGCAGGAACAAAAACACCGGCAGCCCGGTCGCGACAGCCAGGATGCCGGCCTCGATCACATTCCTTGCCCGGAACATGCCGCCGAAAAACGTGCCTGTGTCCACAAAATTCGGCGGGATGATATAGGTATCGTGGTCATTTTGATTGTTCATATGGTAGTACCTCTCTTTCGCAGTGTGTCAGTTCCGGCCATGGGCGGGATCAGAGCGGAACGTCTGTAAACAGGGTTCATGGCCGGACTGCGGCAGGGCGGTTCAGCCGATGATCCAGAATGGGCCGCCTGCGCCTGCACGTCTGCTGGCTTCGTTCAGTATGATGGAAAGGTCCCAGGGTTGTCCGCTCCGTTTATAGCTGGCGGGGTCCGCCACCAGGATCTTCCCGTCCTTCACGCCCCGCAGCACGATAAAGTGGCCGCCGCTTGTGAAATGCCCTTTTGACATGATGGCCACCACCAGCTTCCCGTCTGCCAGGGCGTCCAGTATCCGCTGGGGTTCTGAGGGGGAGCAGCCGGAAACGGCAAGCCCCCAGTTTTCCGCGGCGCCCGGTATCAGTGCGTGGTAGGAACCGCTGCCCTTGCACCAGTAGCCGTTTTCACAGGCCCACTGTGCCATACGCACCGGGTCAACGGTCTCACCGGCAAGGGAGGACACCACAATCGCCATGGAAGTAGGCCCGCAGCCGTAACCGCCGATATGGTCGGTGCCGTAAGGTTTTCCGGCATAGCGTTCATCCAGCTGGTTGAAATAGACAACTTCCGTGCCGCCATCCGTAAAGCGCACATCACCCAGGGAGGGGATGCTGTTCCCTTCCCAGTTCTCCAGGTTCTGGACCAGCCCGTCACCAAGGAAAAGGCTCAGGTTCTGTGCGTAATCGGCGGCAAGCATCCTCTGTTCTTCTGTGAGGGAGAATACCTGGTCAGCAAAATAATCTTCCCCGTTGTAGGAAATGGTATAGATCATCCATTTCTCGGATACGGTGGTCTCTTCCCCGGTCTCCGGGTCCTCCACCGTCTTTTCACGGATCGCCTCCGTCCGCCGGTAGGAGTAAAGGTGGGATTTCCCACGGCGCATGACTGCCGCCATATCCGCAATGGAGATATCTGCAAATTCCTTTTCCTTTGCCGCACAGTACTGGGAGACAAAGAGGTTGACATTGTATATGGGATTTGTTTCATAGGGGTTGATGACCTCCATCCCATCCCCGTCCGAAGCGGCAAAATCCTGTTCGATTCGTTCCATCACATCCTCCATGCCTTCCCCCAGGATGCCGCTGATGGTGAAGGTTATGGTGTTGGCGTTTTCTATAATCGCATTTTCACTGTTCAGGATGGGCGTTTCCGGGTCGGCCGGGGAAAAAGCGGCGGAAAACCCGTCAAAGAGCAGCCCGGGGAGCATCAGCACAAAAAGCACCGGGAGCAGTAACAGGGCAGCAGCCGCCGCCAGGATCTTTCCGATAAGTCTGCGTCCTTCCCATAGCGCCCCTGCCGCTGCGCCATAAGGACCGCCCACGGCGGCTCCCTTAGCGGCCCAAGACACCGCTTTCCCCGCTTTCACGGCACTCCTGGCAAGGTGTGCCGCAGACGCGCCGGTCTCAAGGGCTTCTTCCAGCCCGTTCTTCTGTCTTCCTTCCATTTATAACCTGTCCTTTCTTTTGGGCACCGGGGGCATCTTTTTCACAATGGATTCCTTATAGGCGATGGAGCCGTCCGCCGCCATGTAAGGGGATTTCTCCACGGCATCCTGTGCGTACTGTTTGTACCAGGAAGTGCCGTCCACGGCCTGCACGGTAGTGTAAGGCCCTTCCGGTGGGGTGTACTGGTCCGCATGGTACATGCCGAAGGAAATGCCCTCCGGGTGTTCCTCCGAAATTTCCGTGCCGGTGATGCGCCCGCCCCCGATCTCCACGCCGGTAAAGGACGGCACATGCTGTGCGCCTTCCCCCAGGGCGGCATAGCCCATGTAGGAGTGGAGGGCCTGGGCAGCCTTTTCCCCGGACATGGAACCTATGGAGGCGGTATTTCCCGTGGCGACTGTGCCGATGACGTTGTTGGCAAAATCGCCGCCTTTGGCAACGGAAGAGGCATACAGATTCCCGCCAATGCCGGCGGATACGGTGGACGCAAAACCGCCGATGCTGCCGCCGGGCGCCTTTCCACCCTGCCGGTTTGTCTCGGTGTGGGAGGTGGCAGTGCGGATGGCACTGTTTGTGACCTGCCGGCTGACCACCCCTGCAAGGCCGCCTGCCATGAACCCGCCCGGGCTGCCGGGGGTTCCGGGTGAGCCGGAGCCTGTATTCACATGGGAAGAGCTGCTGCTGTGGCCGCCGCCGAAGTGCTGGCGGGAGAAGTTGCGGACAGCGCCCACGCCCCTTGCAGCGATCATGGCCTCCGCGATCATGGAGCCGCCCGTATGCCCTACGTTTACCCCTAAGCTGGACATGAAGGAGTCGATCTTCTGGGATACCTTTAAAAACGCAATGGCGCACAGGAACCAGACCAGGACGTTGCCCGATACCGCCTCCCGCCCTGCCGCATCCACTTGGGCCTGGGCATCGCCCTCCGAAAAGGCAAAAGCCGTCTGGCAGGACAGGCAGAGAAGGAGCGCCATCAGAAAGGCCGCAGTAAGTACCTTTTTATATTTTTTCATGGTTATCGCCATTCCTTTCTTGATTTTTCATAGTGAGAGCGGGTTTGCGATGAACGCCCCGACCATGCTTGTGAACAGCCGCAGGCACCAGGCATTCATGAGCAGGAGGAACACCTGCCCGCCGAACATCCGGCACCAGGACTTAAAAATGTTAGAGGTGGACTGGGATGCCCCCATGGAAAAGGCCACGGGAGCCGTGTAGACCAGAACCCCTAAGAGGACATACCGCTCTGCCGCTTCAAAAAGGAGTTTCAGGTAGTTCCATGCCAGGATCAGAACGATAATCAGCGTGATCAGTGCCACCGCACCGTTGGCGCAGACGCCGATGATGGCTAACATCACCGAATTAAAGTCCGCGAAACTTAGAGCAGGCAGGTCGGAAACCATGATCCAGTGGTACGGGGTTCCGCCAATCTTTAAGATAGTATCCACGATCCCGTCCGAGAAATAGGCCAGCAGGATGAAGAGGACGGAGCGGATGCTCAGGCGCACCGGGTCCTCTGCCTCAATGCCGATGCCTAAACCGAAGTTCTTGAACAGCTGCCATACCCAGTTTAAGAGGATGATGCCGATAGCCAGCGCCACAAAGACCTTATACATGGTCTCGGCGGCGGGGAAGTAGCGGAGGAATACGGTCATGTCACAGCCAAGTGCCCCCAGGACCGAGGTGGTCACAAGGTCAAGGCCGTTCATCACCTGTTCGGCGATCCATTCCACAATGCCGTCTAAAATACCCATAAATGCTCACTCCTTTCCGGCGGTCAGCCATTCCACTTGCCATCCGCAAAGAACGGGGTGATGTAGGCCATGATGAACCCCAGGCCGTTTAAGATCGCCCAGGTGATGCAGATGCGCTTCAGCCATGCGCGGCTCTCGTCCACCGTGCGGCCGGAGCGGGAGAAGTTCATCATCAAAAGGGCCACCGAAGCGGTGACGATGGCGGCCACGGTGGAGATGAGCACGATCTGGTTGTAGACGTCCTTCATGATCTCCGTGGCCTTCGTCCATACATCCGAGGCATAGACCGGCTGCGTGGCCATCAGGAACATCATAAAACTCAGGAATACATAGTAGGCGGCCTTCGCAGGGGAGAACCTGGCTTTGGGCTTTTTGCCTGCCGGGGCAGGTGTCTGCAGTTTGTTTTTCAGTCTCAATTTGTGGACCTCCTTTAATTAAGATTTGGTTGTGGAAAGAAAAAACCATGCCACAGGAACGGGCATGGTCTTCTTTCTTCCGGGCGGGAGGCGGGGAAAAGCCGGTTCTGCGGTCAGAGGCGCAAAAAAAGCACCTCTTTGGAAAGGTGCCATGCCAGCCCGGATTGCTTCTGGATACAGTTTTAAGCATATTTAGTGTAACATATCCCTATTTACGGGGAAAGAGCAGAACCGTGCCAATTTTGTGCGGAATTGTGCCAATTTCATGCCAGGATTTTATGATGTAAAAATGAAAAAATTATTTTTGAATATTTGCAGAAAAACGGGATAGTGTCCTTTATTTATATAGCATATGGGTTACATCCAAAATGTGGAAGACCCTTTGCACCTTGACAATCTTACAGCACCATTCAGGAGTTATACAGGTATAGACGGATAGTGTGCGATGACCATGCGTGAGCACGCCCTCTGATTAAAGATTGCATAGCAATACCTGAAATACGCGGCAAAAGAATTGGCGCAGGAAATGACCTGATTGAGTGTGCATAAATATCACCTCTTAAATTATAAGTAGAAAAAGATATGCTAATTGCAGTTGAAAAACAGGATGTTCAATTCGTATAAGATATATGAAGATACTTTATATCAAATGCCAGACTGATGCCACTTCGGCTGCAAAAATCGTTTTATGATAGCGAAAGATACTAAAAACAGGGAAAGAGAGGATATAGAGAATGGCAGCAGATATAGATAATGAAGCGGCAGTTGATCAGCAGGTATACCTGGCAGGCGATATTCAGCGCATGCTTGGAATAGGAAAGAGTAAAGCCTATACCTTCCTTGAAGATGTGTATAAGCAGAAAAACCCGCCGTTCAGAGTTCTTAAAATTGGTAAGCTTTTTAGAGTGCCAAAGAAAGGATTTGATGAATGGCTGAATGGTGATTTATAAGAGAGGTGATTTAGTGAAACAGTCAGCAAAGAAAAAAGTGGTTGCCTTTTATGAAGGAAACGCGTGGGTTCACAGAGTTAAACTGTTGCAGCCAGATGGTTCTGTAAAGTATAGTAAGCGTGGAGGCTTTCAGAGTGAGGCAGAAGCGGAAGCCAGTTATTACAAATATGAGAAAGAATTCAAGAAAGCGACAAGAACCTATCAGATGTCGGTAAAGCCAAATCCAGATGTGGATTTAAGAGATTATCTGCTCTATTGGTTTGAGGATGTTTTTTCCCAGAGGATTGAGAATACAACCCGCATGGTATGTGCCTATGTACTGTACGATCTGATTCTTCCGAATATGCAGCAGAATATAAAATTGCGATATGCAAATGAGGAATATTTTGATTCTTTGCTGGCTGTTGTGTCAAAGGCATGCGAGTCTGCTGGAAACAAGTCCAGAGAGTTCTTGAACATGGCAATGAAAGAGGCCGTAATACAGGAATATATCAGGGTTAATCCGATTCCTGCAACGAAGCCGTATCCGAGAAGAAAGCCAACAATTGTTATTTTAAACAAAGCAAATGTGAAAAAACTCCTGAAAGCTGCCTGCGATAGTGGATGGTATCTGGAAATTCTTCTTGGGCTGTTCTGTGGATTGAGAAAAGGTGAGATTTCAGGCTTGAAATTTGGAGATTTTGATGCTGAAAACAGAACAATTTACATTCAACGGCAGATTACATCAAACCCTGTTATCCCAAAGGGTGGAAGTAAAATTCAGACATATAAGGTCATAGAGAAACCGCCAAAGACGGATAATAGCTATCGCCTGCTGCGGATACCAGAGGCTGTTGCGAAGGAAATTGAAAAAAGAAGAACTGTGATTGATGCAAATAAGCTGCAGTACGGTGAACAATATTTTGACCACGATTATATTTCGTGTCAGGAAAATGGCCTGCCCCACTCAACTGCTGCTATGAACAGTGCTTTGACAAAATTATGTTCCAGAAATGGCCTGCCCCACATTACGGTTCATGGTCTGAGGCACCCGTATGTCAAGCCCGCGACAAAAAAATTTATAACTTTTTTTGAGGATTTCCGGGCAGCCGCATAGCTGCCCGTAGCTGTTTAATACGGTATTCATGGCTCATGCCTCCTTTCCCGGTTTTTCTGTTCCTAAAAAGTCCTGCGTCACATATTCAATCTCAATCCGGTCTCCCGGAAAGATATACACCTTACTGATAAGCCGGTCAATCAGGGCTTGCGTCAGAGTGTCGGCGCTGCCTACTTCCTGAATGATTTCACGCTGTTTCAGCCTTGCCTCGTAATCGCTTTGTATCTGTTTAGTCTGTGCGGTAATAGCGGCATGGACATTCTTTGCCTGTACCAGCTCCGCATCATATACCGCTTTCTGTTCCCTGTAGGTTTCCAGGTCAATCTCTCCAAGTGCATATTGTTCATAGAGCCGCCGTTTGCTGTCCTGGATAGAGCGCAGCTTATCTTCATGCTCGGCCTGCTGAACCGTCTGCAAATCCAGCTTGTCTTTGCTGCTGTCAATTCCGAGTGCCGGACACATCTGCGCCCGGATTGTTTCAAAAACCGCCTGCTCCAGATCAGCCATTTTTACCCTTACCCCGTGACAGGGAAGATTTTCTGCCACTTCGGAATGGCGGCAGTAAAACCACGCTCCATTTCTAAGTGACATGGCATGGTCGCAGCAGCCGCAGAATACTTTTCCACGGAAAAGGTAGTCACGCCGCTTTTTATTGGGAAGTGAGAAACGCCTGATTGAAGCATTGGCTTTCTCGAACAGTTCCCTGCTTACGATTGCCGGGTGGTGGTCTGGGATTTTGAACCACTCGCTTTCATCCTTTAACTTCATGCGGCGGCTGCCAATCTCCTGTACCTTGCGCTTGCCGATCACATAGGTGCCGATATACCGCTGATCCTCCAGCATCCGCAAAACCGTTGAACTGTTCCAGACGCCGTGCGTCCGGGAAACATTGTAGTGATCCTTGCCTTTATCCCTCCGGTATTCTCCGGGCGTAGGAATCTTCAGGGCGTACAGTTTTCTCGTGATCTCTGCGGCTGTATTGCCGTCAGCCGCCCATTCAAATATCTGCCGGACAATCCCTGCAACGTCCTCGTCCGGCTCCATGCGCCCGTCTGTGCTCTTGCGGTAGCCATAAGGGCAAATGACACTCTGGTACTCGCCCCGGCGCATCTTTGCGTATTTAGCGCTTTTCGTTTTCATGGACATATCCCGGCTGTAACACTCGCTGATAAGATACTTAAAGGCTATGTCGATTCCTCCGGTATCTCCTTTGAAATTGGCGGTGTCAAAATCATCGCTCACAGAGATAAACCGGGTATGGTAGAGCGGAAACACCCGCTCAATAAAATAGCCGGTCTCAATGCTGTTGCGGCCAAAACGGGAAAGGTCTTTCACGATGATACAGTCAATCTTTCCGGCCTGCACCATTGTCAAAAGCTCCTGTACCGCAGGACGTTCAAAGTTGGTTCCTGTATGGCCGTTATCAACAAATTCCAGGACTTCGCTGTTATCCCATTCCTGCAGCGACATGGCCTTTTCCCGAAGGAGCAGCTTTTGGTTGGGAATACTTAAACTTTCCGTCTTGAAGTCCTCCACAGACAGGCGGATATAAAGGGCAATCACATATTTCTGCTTCATTTTACCGCCTCCCTCTGAAATTCGCTCTTAAACCGGAAAGAAACACGGATATTCCGCTCGTGGTCGATCTCAATCCGGTCAATCAGCCGTTCAATAAGCTCCGCCGTCAGTACATGGTCCTGCGCCAGTGATTTTGCGTCTTTTTCCATTGCACGGTAGCGTACAAGCTGGTCGTCCAGGGCATCCATACCTTTTTCAAGCGCCTCAATATCGCCGGAAAGAACAGTGATAGATCCCTCGTAACCTGCTTTCAGTTCAAAATATTCCTCGCTGGTTAAAATGCCCTGTACGAAGTTTTCATACAGCCCGCGAATCAGACGCCGCTGTTTCTCTATATCCTGCCGTTTGGCAGACATTTGGGATTTCAGACCGTCTTTTTTCTGTTTCTGCCTTGCCTCCAACTGAAAGAGAGGGAGAGACATACCCAAAGCAACGGAAAGCTCTTTTTCTAAAATAGCGGTGACAGTTGCAATCAGCTCTGTCTCCTGCATCATCACGCCTTTGCAGGTATCTTTGGCTACACGGCTGTTCGTGAGACAATGGAACCAGTAAATATCCGGGCCTTTCTTGCGCTCGGCCCGCTGCCGGTGGAGGCTTCTGCCGCAGTCGGCGCAGAACACCTTCCCTTTGAAAATGTTCGGAGTATAGGGCCGCTTTGGAACAGCCCTGCTTTCCTCACAGACCTGTTTCCGGTATTCCTGTACCGCAGTAAAGAGTTCGTGACTGATAATCGGCTCATGGGTGTGTCTGGCAATAATCAGGTTGTCGTCATCGGCCGTGACCTGCTGATGATCCACCATCTTTGTCTTGCCCTGCACCAGATCACCGGTATAAACCTCGCTTTCCAGAATCTTCATTACCGTGCGGGTCTGCCATTTTCCGCTGCCGATCAGGCCGGGGCTGGTGATCTCGCCGGTAGATTTTTTGTAGTGGCTCGGCGCCGTAATTCCCATTTCATTGAGATTACGGACGATACGGTTCAACGCCACACGCTCATAAGCCCAGTCAAAAATCTGTTTCACGACCGGAGCTGTTTCCTCGTCAATCAGCAGCTTGTGACAGTTATTCGGGTCTTTCCGGTAGCCATAAGGCGCCCGTGCGCCGATATAATCACCGTCTTTCATGGCCTGCCGTGCCTGCGCCTTAATTTTTCTTCCAATATCCAGGGAATAGGCTTCGTTTATCATATTCTTTAGAGGAAGCATAATGCCGCCGTGAAGGTTGCCGGGGTCTGCCGTGTCAAACTGGTCTGTGACCGCAATAAAACGGACATTGTGCGCGTAAAAATACTGCTCAATATAGTAGCCGGTATCAATGGAATTGCGCCCCAACCTGGAAAGGTCTTTGACGATCACACAGTTAATATGGCCTGCTTCAATATCCGAAAGCATCTGCTGGAATCCGGGACGGTGGAAATTCGTACCCGTAAGGCCGTTATCAATGTATGTGTCATAGACTATAAAATCCGGTTTATCCGCCAGATAATCATTCAGCACCAGCTTTTGGTTCTCCACAGAACAGCCCCGTTTCTTGTTATCCTCCACAGAAAGCCGGATATACAGCGCCACATATACATATAAGGACGGTGCCGGCATAGGAGCTTCCGTCTGTTTCCTGCTTTTTCTTGCCATTTAGCTCACCTTCCTTTCTGCGGCCTGTTCCGCGATCTGCTCCGCCAGTGCGACGGCCTTTTTGTATTCATCCTGGTAGTTGAATTCAATATGTAACTCTTCCTTGCCGAGCACCCGAATACTGCGGATAAGCTGCATGACCGCACGGCGGTCAATTTCCTCCATCGTGGAGAATTGCATGAAATGATTGATCCATCGGTTCCGCTCGCTGCGGTTCTCCAGTACATCCGTCAGGCGTTCTTCCCATTCGGCAATCGCTTTTTGCAGAATTTCAATGTCGGCATTGTATTTCCGTTTATAGGAAAGATATTCTTCTTTGGTAAGAATCCCGCTTACCAGGTTTTCATAGAGCTTTGTCTTGAAACCCTCAATCTGCGCCCGCTGTTTTTCGTTCGCCTTGATCTGCGCAGTATATTCCTGAACCAGTTCCCGGTTGATCCGTTCCTGGCTGATACTGGACAGCAGTGCGTCCAGGGAAGCTACATTTTCAATATGGCCCTTTAGACTGTCCTGCACACACTCAATCAAGTCCGTTTCCTTTAACATGACGGAGGAAGTACAGCCGTTCTTCTTTCCAGTCGGACAATAGTAGTAATGGTATTCCTTATCCTTATAGCGGTTCGTCTTACGGGTCATACGGCAGCCGCAGCACCCACAGATCAAAATGCCGGAGAACAAATATACCTTATCTGATTTGGGAGAAGTCCGGGTGTCAATCCGGCGAAGCCTCTGCACCAGGTCAAAATCATGTTTCTGGATAATTGCTTCATGGGCGCCCTCCACACGAATCCATTCGGAAGAAGGCTTGTCTTCACGCTCTTTCAGCTTGAAGTGGGGCGTCGTCTGTTTCCCCTGGACCAGCGTTCCGGTGTAGGTTTCATCCTGCAAAATACGGATAATCGTAGTCGCAGACCATTTACAGTCCTTACGGTCCGTATAGCCGCCTTTGGCATGGGGCATCCCGTGGCTGCGCTTATAAGCCAGAGGGGAGAGTATGCCCATCCGGTTCAGTTCATCCGCGATATGGGAAGCGCTGAATCCTTCCAGCCGCTTTCTGAAAATATCCCGCACCACGCCTGCGGCATATTCGTCAACTTCCAGGCCCTTATGCTTGTCGCCGGTTTTCACATAGCCGTAAATGGTAAAAGCTCCGACAAAATCACCGCTGCGGCGTTTCACATCCAGGGCGCTCCGGGTCTTTACGGAAATATCCCGGCTGTATGCCTCGTTCATAATATTTTTGACGGAGACGGTAAGGTCATCGGCAGTGTCATTTTCCGTGTCCACGTTATCATTGATGGCGATAAAGCGGACGCCGTAAGCCGGGAATACCCGGCGCATATAACGGCCAGTCTCTATATACTCCCGCCCTAGGCGGGAGAGGTCTCCTTGTGTTGACAAAGCACCAAATTTTTTACGGATGCCAGAGGCGGCCAACAAGTCTTGTTCAGACCGCCTCCGGCATCCGCTTTATCTTGAAGTAGAACCCTTATATCACTTATCCTCGCTCTGCATATCGAACACATCCCGAAACTTCCAGACAATCTCAATCTCCGTGGGAGAGGACACCAGAACCTCCTTGATGAATGTTCCCGCCAGCTCCGCTGTCAGTTCCGTTGCCCCGGCATAGGGGGTGAACACATCGTCCTCCCGTGCGCTGTCCTGAAAAGCCATGCGCTCCAAGTCGGTCAAAAGCTGTTCCTGATTGTCCTGCTCACTTTTGACGGTGGAGAGCTTGCCGTCTATCTCTGCCCGCTGTTTCAGGTAGGCGTCCTTGGACAGTGTGCCGCCGCTGAAATTCTCGTATGCCCGGAGTTTTTCCTGCTTGTACCGCTCCTGTTCCTGCTGGAGCCTTTGCAGCTCCGCGACACAGGCGGTGATACGCTCCCTGCGGGTCAGCACCAGGGCGGACTTCTGCGCCCTGCGCTCCTGGCATACCGTCAGCATCTGCTTGACCGCCCGGAACACGATGCCCTCGATCTCTTTCTCGGTGAACAGCTTGCCCTTGGGACAGTCGCTGTCCTCATCCGCCTTGCTCTTGGTGCATCGGTAGTAATATCCGGCGGAACTATGGATGCGGCTCAATGTCCGATGGCAGTTGCCGCATTTGAGAAGCCCTTTCAGCGGGTACTCCTGGGCCGGCCCCCTGGCCCGCCTCGGCCTCTGCCGGATGGCCTCCTGCGCCCGGTCAAAGTCCTCCTTGCTGATGATGGCGTCATGCGCCCCCTCATAGATGATCCAGTCGGCTCTGTCCTGCGGGACGGTGCGCTTTTCGTGGAGGCTGGCCTTGTACCGCTTGCGCCCCACCAGCGCCCCGGTGTACTCGTACTGGTGGAGGATGTTCAGCACCGCTGCCGCCGTCCAGCCGTTCTTTTCAGAGGCTTTTTTGAAACGGTTGCTGCCCGGATTTTTCATGCGGAAGTACGCGCCGGGGGTAAGGATGCCCTCGCTGTTCAGGCGGCGGGCGATTTCTGTACTGCCGCAGCCTTGCAGGGTCATATCAAAGATACGCCGCACGATTGCCGCCGATTCCTCGTCTATCACCAGCTTGTTCCTGACCGTGGGGTGGAACCGAAAGCCATAGGGAGCGAAACTGCCTATGTACTTGCCCTGCTTCATCATGATGATCTTCGCCGTGGTGGTCTTGATGGACAGGTCCTTGCTGTACGCCTCATAGATAATGTTCCGCAGTACCACATCCATGCCGGAGGTCACGCCCTTGTAGTCATCGCTGTCATAGCCGTCATTGATGGAGATATAGCGGACGCCGAGGAACGGAAAAACACATTCCAGGTAGTTGCCCATCTGCGTGTAGTCCCGGTGGCATCTGGAAAAATCCTTTGTGACCAGCACATTGATGGCCCCGGTGCGAAGCTCCTGCATCAACGCCTGGAACTGGGGGCGGTTCTCATTCGTCCCGGTGTAGCCATCGTCCACGAACTCAAACCGGGGAGCGGCTTTCAGCTGGGGGTGGCGGTCCAGGAACTGATGGATCAGCTCCCGCTGGTTGCCCACGCTGTCACTCTCTGTTTTCCGGCTCCCGGTATCTTCATCCGCCAGGGAGAGCCGGATATAAATGCCGACCCTGTGATCCGTCATCTCAGCCCGCCTCCTTCATTTGTTCAACGCACTCACACATGGCCTCAAACACATCGTTATAGTTCAGTTCGACCTCGATGTGGTCCTTGTCGTAGACCAGCACCCTCTTGATTATCGCGTCCACCAGCTCCTGTGTCAATTTTGTCTCCTCGGAAACGCCCCGCATCATGGTGAGCCACTTATTCTCCGGGGAGATGGATTGCAGGAACCGCTCCCGGCGCTCCACCGCCTCGTCCAGCAGGCGGCTCAGGGCCTCGTACTGCTCCTCATAGGTCTGCTTGGCAAAGGCGTATTCCTCCTCGTTCAGGATGCCCTCCACATAGTTCTCATACAGGCCCGTCCGTTTCTTTTTCAGGGCGTTCAGTTTCAGCTTGACGCTGGACACCGCCGCGTTGTACTTCTCCCGGACGTTCGCCTCGCTGGTGCTGCCCCGCATGGCTTTCAGTAGCTTTTCATAGTCGAGCGCCACCCGGAGCTGGTCACGGACAATGTTAAACACCTTTTCGTTGAGGGCGTCCTGCCGGATGGAATGGCTGAAACAGGTGTCATGCCCCCGGCGCATATGGGTACTGCAATCATAAACGCCCCGGAAAACAACGCCCTTGCACTGGATGCGCTGCCGCTTGTAGTACATCCGCTTTTCACAGTCACCGCAGAATATCTTCCTTTCAAAGAGGTCGATCATCCCGGCCCGGATGTCCGCCGACCACTCCATCGTGCTTTCCCGGTGTGCGCTGCCCTCCTGCAGCTGCCGCTCCACCGCCTCAAACTCCTCGGTGGTGACGATGGGCGGGTGCGCGTCCAAGACCACGACCCAGTTCTCCTTTGCGGCAAGCCGCTTTTTCAGCCCCTTGTAGAGCGCCGTCTCGGACTTCCCGCAGATCATCTCCCCGATATACGCCCGGTTTTGCAGGATGGCCCGGATGGTGGAGGGACACCAGCCCTGCCCCTGGATGTTGTCCCCGTTGCGTGTGCCGACCCTGCGCTTGTGCCGCTCCGGGCTTTCCACACCGTCCGCTTTCAGCCGGTCGATGATGGTGTAGACCGATACCTCTTGCAGTTTCCACTCAAAAATCTGCCGGACAACAGCGGCGGCATCTTCATCCACCACATAGGCGGTCTTATCCTCGTTCCAGAGGTAGCCGTAGGGGAGGTTGCGGTTCCGAAAGGTCCCTGTCTCCATCTGCGCCCGGAGCGCCGTGGAGACCTTTTTGGAGATGTCCCTGGAATAGATGGCGTTCACCAGGTTCTGGAGGCTCACCGACAAGGTTTCCGTAGAGCCGCTGGCGGTGAAGCTGTCAAAGTTCTCCTTGACGGAGATGAACCGTGTCCCCAGCGCCGGGAAAATCTTTTCCAGATAGTTGCCCGTCTCCACATAGTCGCGCCCGAACCTGCTGAGGTCACGGACTACGATGCACTGTATCTTCCCGGAGCGCACATCGTCCATCAGGCGGTTCCACGCCGGACGGTCGAACACGGTCCCCGTCCGGCCGTTGTCGGAATATACCTCCGTGAGCCGGAGCCACGGGCATCCGTCCAGGTAGTCCCGGCAGACGTCGATCTGGTTTTGCAGGGAGTTCCCGTCATCGTCCTTGCCGCTGTTCTCCACGGACAGACGGGCGTAGATGGCGGTGGACAGCGCCGTTGTTTCTTTTTTAATTTCCACCACAGGTGTACCCTGCACCTGTGCTTTTCTGCTCTTTCGTGCCATAATCTATCCCTCTCAGCCCGCCGCCGGAACCTGACGGCCGGCGTAATTTTTTGCGATCTCCAATGCCCTGTCGAACTCATCCCGATACCGAAAGGCGATCTCGACACGCTTATCCTCGTAGATGAAAACCTTATCCACCAGGGCCACCAGCAGGCGGCGGTCAAGCTCCTGCACATTCTCATACTGTGCGAAAACCTGCACCCATGCCCGCTTCTGGCTGCCCATCGCGGCGGCGTCCTGCTGTTCCCGTTTCAGCCGCTGGAGCGCCGCCTGTTTTTCCTCGATCTGCCCCCGGTAGTTCTCCCGGAAGTCGGTGTACTCCGTCTTGTTGATGATGCCGTCCACGAAGTTCTCATACAGCCCAAGCTCCAGTTTCTTGTACCGCTGTATCTCCTCCTCCAGCCGGGTCATCTGCGCCTCGTAGCTGAACACCCTGCGGTCCCGCTGGGGGAGGGTGTCGATGAACCGCAGGACCTCATCCAGATGCAGTACCACCTCGATCTGGTCATGGATGGCATGGAACACGATGTCCGTCAGCTTTGCCTCGCTGAATGAGTGGGGACTGCACTGATGGGTGCGCTTGTTGCCGCCGCAGTTGTAATAGACATACTGCTTGCCGCCCCGTTTCTGCGTCTTGCGGGTCATGGATGCCTGACAGTCCCCGCAGAACAGGAACCCGGAAAAGAGGCTGTGCCGGTCGCTGCCGGAGACGCAGTGTGTGTCCCGGCGCATCAGCTCCGCCACCGCCTCGAAATCGGTGCAGGAGATGATCGGCTCATGGGCGTTCTCCACCCGTACCCAGTCCGCCTTCTCCTTAGGGCGGACGGAGCGTACCTTGTGGTTGGGCGTCCCCCGTTTCCCCTGGACAAGCACCCCGGTGTAGACGATGTTGGAGAGGATGCGCTTGATGGTCACATACTCCCATTCCGACCGCTCCCTGGTGCGGAAAGCCGTCTGGAAGTTGACGCCCTGCATCCGCTTGTAGTCCATCGGGGTGGGGATGCCGCTGGCGTTGAGCCGCCCCGCTATCTTCAGGATGGGGAACCCGTCCTTGAACATCCCGAAGATCATGGTCACGACCTCGGCGGCGTCCTCGTCCACCAGCAGTCGGTTCTTGTCCTGCGGGGCTTTTTTGTAGCCGTAGGGAGCGAAACCGCCCACATACTCGCCCTTTTTCCGCTTGACTTCTAAGCTGGTGCGTATCTTGATGGAGATGTCCCGGCAGTAGATGTCGTTCACCAGCACCTTGAACGGCAGGGTGATGGTGTCGGAACCCGCTCCGGGCGCCATGCTGTCGTAGTTGTCGTTGATGGCGATATAGCGGATGCCCATCGCCGGGAAAATCTTTTCCAGGTAGTTCCCGGCGTCGATATAGTTCCGTGAAAACCTGCTCAGGTCCTTGCTCACGGCGCAGTCGATACGGCCGGAGCGCATATCCTCAAGCATTTTCTGAAAGCCCGGACGGTCCGTGTTGCTGCCTGTCCGCCCATCGTCAATATAGGTGTCCACCAGCTCAAGGTCCTCGTGGCTTTCTATGTAAGCCAGACAGATGGCCCGCTGGCTCTGGATGCTGTTGCTCTCGATGCCGTCAGCATCCTCTTTGGATAACCGGGCATAGATGCCGGTCTTATAAATCTTTTGGGGCATGGGAAACCTCCTCTCGTTTTTTGGTCAGCCAGCCCCCGTTTTTGGCGGGGTCCCCGGCTATGGGAGCATCATAGCGCCGGAACCCCGAAATACACAAGGATGTCAAGCCCCGGCAAGGTAAAGGGCGTTGATGCGGTCCTCGATGGTCTCGCCCTTGTCCGCAAAGCTCAATTTCACCACCACGCCGCCGTCCAGGTAGACATACGGGTTGCCCATCTGTTCGATCCAGGCACGGATGCGCTCCTCGGTGGGGGCGTCCGGGTCAATGCGGACGGTGCTGCGGTCACGGAGCGTTGCCCGGTCCACCTTGCGGGGGTCAACATTCTTCATCGCTTCGGTCATAGAGATACCTCCAATCCCCCGGTGGAACGGTCCCGCCATCCTCCGGGTATTGCAGTTTGGCTGCTTTCAACATCTTATGGGGTGGACAATCCTGAAAATGACAGTGGACAGGCTATCTACGCATAGGACAAGGTTATTTTTCCTCCCCTCCCAGTTTTTTCACTGGCTCATAGTCCGCAAAGTTCTCCACGGTGCGGAAAATCCGCTTGTTGTTCACCCACCTTTGGAGGTGGCGGGTGATGGGCGGCGCGGTAGGGCGCTCGTACACCATCACATAGGGGTCAAAACCCATCCGCCGCAGGGTGTCCACCCGGTAGAGGTCCTGCTCGTGGGTGCTGTTCCAATTCGTCAGCACATAGACCCGCTTGCGCCGGAAGTCCCTGATCTTGGACAGCTCCGAAAATCGCTGAAAAAAGCCGGTCAGGTCGGCGTTGGGGTTGTCCCATGCGAAATGAACGGTCTTTGTCCGTATCTTATTCAGGAGCGCCACATTGTCCGGCGTGATGAGCCGGATGTCCAGCCCTTGGGAGAAGTCCACATAGGCACGGCTGGCGGCAAGCTGTTCCAGCAGCCGCTCATGGTCACGGCAGGCCAGCAGGTTGGCGTCCATCAGCTTGATCTCTTTCTCCCCACCCCAAAACTCGGAGAGGTCGGCCACATGGACGCTCTGCGCCCCCTCCTTGCCGGACACGATACAGAACCCGCATCGGTTCGGGCATCCCCTTGTGAGGAAGCCATAGGCGGTATCGGGGAACTGCGGGTACAGGCCGTAGTCCGGGCGGGTATGCTCCACGGCATCCGGCAGGTCAGGCCCCGGCCCGTAGCCGGTGCCACCGCAGATCAGCCGGTCGGCATTGGTGACGGAGATCGTGTCCTTGGAGTAGGTGTCGGTGAACACCCGGCTCTTATATGCCAGGTCATACCGCCCCTCCGGCCGCCACCACTCTACGGCATCGCCTTGGGCTTTGTGGTAGGCGGACAGTTTCATCAGGCACAGGTTCGGCCACCGGTGGCTGTCCACGTCTATAAGGCCGATCTTCAAAATCCCACCTCCTCACAGGGAAAGAGAAAAGCGTCCGCCCGGTCAGGCAGACGCTTTCCTCTGGTCTCTCAGAACTTCATCGGCAGGGCGGTCTTGGCGCTGGAGCCGTTGTAGATGCGGTACACCTGGTAGAGATACCGCTTGTACCCCGGCAGGCTGGTCATGGCCCGCCCCTCCCGGAAGATCACCACCGGGTCGGTCTGGCGCAGTCTCGTCACCAGACGCTTGCGGCTGTACTCGCCGTGGTAGAGGTCCACAAACTCCACCATGCCCTGCACGGTCTCCGCCCGGAGGGAGTCCGGGTCGCCTTTCCAGGCGTCCACGATGGTCTGCATGGCCTCCCGGTAGACGCCGCTGCCTACTTTCTTGTAAAGCTCAAAGGCGGTGCTGATGCAGGCCAGCCGCTTCACGCCCCTGGTCTGCTTGCAGTCCACGCACAGGCCCACGGCCTCGGTTACTTTCTGGAACGCCAGCGCCTCCTTGTCCCCGCCGTAAACCAGCGCCCGGAACCTCGCCCCGGCGGTCAGGTTGGCGGACGCCCCCGTCTGCTGGGCAAACAGCAGAGCCTCGTCCCGCTCGGACAGGCCGTAGAACACCTTGCAGCGGATGGGCAGGTCCCGCCCGCCGTTGAGGAACTTCCGGGCGGCGATGGTGTGCTGGCCGTCAAAGACATAGTAGCACCCGCCCCGGCTGCTGACCTTCGGCTCGTTGGCGATGCGCTCATCGAACTCGGCGGCGATCTTGCGGACCCGGTCCTCGTTCAGGGTGCGCTGATAAGTAGTGCGGGGAATGATAAGCTCCGCACTGTTGATGGGAAGCTCCCGGCAAAAATGGTTCTTGATGTTCATACTGTGTAGCCTCCTTCAATCGTTACGATGTATTGCTTTAATCTCTGCAAAATACGGATGACCTCATGCCTGTAACGTTCATCCGATACGAGCCGTGGGTACTCTTGGAAAATGTGGTCAAACAGCTCCATAAACGATGTGATCTCACCGTCCAGGGAGCAGATGATATTTTCCTCGGTGCTGGGTTCCTTGGGCCGCTCCATTTCTGCGGAGATTTCTGCGATTTTCTGTATCTCCGCCCTCTTTGAGGGTACGGGCGGCGCCTTGTGGTAGACAGGCTGAGATTTTTTTGACTTATTACCCCTGCCGTCTTTGGTCGTTTTCAGGGCGGCGGCAAGTCTGGGGCGTTCCTCCGGCTCCGCCTTTGCGACAGCGGCCACCGCTGTTTCCGTGGGTTTGATCGCTCCCGTGAGGATTTCCTGCTTGATACCGGGCAGAACCTCCTCGGCGGCATCCACACCTTTGGCAAAGCGGTCAGCCCTTTTTACATAGCTGTCGCTGGTGCCAGATTCGGCAGCTATTTTCTTGCGTGTCGCATTGTTTGTACTGCCTTGTGAAATCAAGAGGTCAATTTGACCTCTTGATATTGCATCCCCACTTTTCCTGTCTCCGCCCTGCGCCATCTTCTCCGCATCATATCTCTGCCCGATCAGGTACTTCTTCTGCTGGGGCGTCAGGTTCCGCCTGCCAAGCTGGTGCTTGCAAATCCAGGATATGGCCTCGTACCGATTGTCAAAGGGCAGCCTTTGGACGGCGTAGGTCAGCTCCGGGTGTTTCTGGATGATCTCATAGCGGTTGTGGCCGTCCAGAATGGTGTTATCCCAGACGATGAGGGGCGAAAAGACCGCCCCATCGGTCAGGATGTTTTCCTCCAGCAGGGTAAACTCCTCCTCGGTCAGCGGCGGTATCTTGTCCCGGAATTCCGGGTCGATGATGAGCTTGTCCATCAGGGCGCCTCCATTTCCACGGGGAGGAAAGCGTCCTCGTCAAGCCGGAGGCTGACCCGCAGGGCGGCGTCAATGCGCTCCATCTGCTCCTCGGTGAGTTTCCCCACATAGTTATGCACCCGCCGCTTGTCGATGGTGCGGATGACCTCCAGCATGAACAGGGACGGGTCAAGCCCCTCCGCATCGTCCAGCACCACATGGGTCGGCTGGGTGGGTTTCTTGAACGTCCTGCGGGTCGCCGCCGTGACGATTAGCGTGGGAGAATAGTAATTGCCCACATCGTTCTGGAGGACCAGCACCGGGCGGACGCCGCCCTGCTCATGCCCGTACACGGGGTCCAGGTTGGCGAAGTATATCTCGCCCCGGTGAAAGTCGTGAAAATTGTTTTCCATATAGTAGTAACCTCCTTTTCCTGGGTATGTAAAAGCCACCCCACAGCGTAAAAAGCGTATGGGGCAGCCTTAAAAAGTCATAAAGCGTGTTTTCAGTCCCTATTTGTCCTCGACACCCCGGAACCGTGGGAACCATCAGGCTCGTCAGCTTGCGAGGCTGCTCTCATAGGCGTCTAACCTCCCCGCCTTCATTGTGGCCGGGCCGCGAGTTACGGAAGTATCATTATCGCTGTCTGTTGTTATCGCCGGACCAAGAGCAACTTGGCATTTTCAGTCGGATGTATCGCTCCTCCCGGAACCGGGGATCGTGGCGCTCCGCTGCACAGGCTATTCCAGACAGTAACGTGGTCTTGTCTCCAAGACTTCCTGATGGCTGGATATTCAGTTTTCAAAGTTCCGCCAGCCAGGTCGCCCCGGCTGATGATTTAATTTTAGAGGAAATTCCGGCCTTTCCAGAGGGACGGGGAGGGCATCTTTGCCCCCATAACCGACCCTCTGAGGGCATCCTGCCTTTTATAGCGAGGTTTTTAGGGTCGCTCCACGAAAAACGCCCCTGCCGATTTTGGCAGGAGCGAGGTTGACACTTTGAAATTTTTTGATGCCTGGTGGAAAAATGGTGGCTGTTGTGGTAGAATTGATACAAGTAAAACATCAGGAACAGATAACACGGAGGCACTTGGATAATGGTCAAGCGGACGAAGCGGCTTTCTTATAAAGATAGTTATAGAAACTTTATAATCAAGCATACCTGTATGTTTATTCTGCGTATTTGCGGAATTGGGGGATACTGTTTTGTTGTGATTTTCCCCTCTGTTTATGTATTATCTAAATCATTATCTAATCGTCCACAAATGATTTTTGCATTTGTAATACCTTTAGCTTTCACCATATTTGCTGGCATATCCTGCATAGATGTAAAACGATATGGACAAGAAATTGTGCGGCTTCTTCTTGGGAATTTCTTGGTGAAAGCGGGTTGCATAGTAGAAAAATCTCGAAATGTATATATGATTGAGCCGCTTTCCTCAAAAAAGAAACAAACAAAATTTGAGCATCTTTCTTATCCTAACTTTTACATAAAAGATAAAGACTGTGAAATTTCCTTTCAGATTGGAGATTACATTAAAATCATATATCCATGTTCTCCAAAACTGAGTGTGCGTACTGCTCATCAGCTTTATGCAATATACGCTTTTTCATCAAACGAAACATACTCGACCAGCATACCAAAAAGTACAGACAGAGAAGTCAAAAAAACAATACTTCTATTTTTATTAGTGGTGGCGTTGCTATCAACATTTTTGTTGTTTATTTTATTTGTATCAATTAATGTGTTGTTAAAGCTCATACACATTTATCCCTGAAAAATCAAATCGTCTATTAAACTTGAGTGTCCCGATTGAAACAGCCGGACACGGTGAGGACGGTGTTGCCCATGCGTACCTCGGTCACGCAGTCCTGGCGGCTGTGGCCTTACTGATTGTTGATCATAAACGCTCCTGTCAAAACGCCCCCGCCAATTTTGGCAGGAGCGAGGTTGATATTTGAAAATTGTTTGATAGATAATGGTGGAAATATGGAGCTTGTTGTGGTAAACTCATATATGGTAAATAATTTGTCAGTGTTCTATTTGGGAGTTGATAGGATATGAGAACAATACTACGTGAAATAGGGTACTTTTATGTCGCTATATTTTGGTGTCGTTTGACCGCTGTAAGTAATTCGAGTTTAATCAATTCAAAGTGTCACTTTCAAATCAAAAGCAAAAAAATCGCTCATCTTCTAATAAGTCCTCGTGTTGGTACTAAAAAAGAAAATATTGAGCCTATACGGTCGCAAATGGGGTTGTGGGGATGCATAAATTATTTATCGCTAATAGCAATATGTGGCTATTTTGTGATATTGAATGCGAATTTTCTTCCAACTAATTGTATTTGGCCAATTCATCGAATTAACAAATTCATTCTGCTGGATATTTTCCTGTTTTGTATTGATTCAATGTTACTAAGTCTACATTCATGGTTTCTATGCCATTTTAATTAAGTTAGCCAGACACGGTGAGGCTGGTGTTGCCCATGCGTACCTCGGTCACGCAGTCCTGGCGGAGAGTGATGGCGGCTGTTGTGGTAAACTGGATGCAATCATAATACGAGGATATTTAACTATGTCGGTCTTAATATTTGATGTAGAAGATACTTCAAGCAATATCTGCATACCTGTGGCAAGCGAGAAAAAATTCAATGCAATTTGGGAGTATGCTCTAAAAGAGCTTAATATTTGCAGGCTTGGAAATGGTGTTTGGTTGCAAAGAAACGATTTAGAACTAATACTATCTGATTTTTGCCGAATAAAAAAATGGGCTGAACAGTATCTACCAACAATGGAAGCTAATTATGTAGTTAGTCATATCAATTATATTTTGAAAGAACTTCCTTTTCAATGGAGTAAAAATCCTCATGTCACACGATTATGGATGGGATAGCATTATAGGCCAACTATTAGCCTCCTCTGCAAACACCCATTCTACAAAACTTTCAATCATCTAAATGTCCAGCCGGGGAGGGAATACAAGCCCCCTCCCGGCCTTGCTCAAAAGCCCGTTACCCTTGCGCCGCGCCCCCGTCTGCGCCGTCCTCTGGCGGCGTTCATGGAATTACAGCGATTCTTTCAGGGCCGCAAGCCCGTCTATCAGAGACTGGAGCCTGTCCTTTGTCTCCGAGACGTTCCCGCCCCTGCCGAGTACAAGGAAGTCCAGGCTCACGCCAAAGGTGTCGGAGAGGACGATCAGCAGATCCACGGAGCATCCGCGCTGTCCGCCCTCGATCTTCCTCAAATGATCCAGGCTGATGTTCAATGCCTCCGCCAGCTGCACCTGCGTCATGCCGTGTTCTTTACGGAGCGACTGGAGCCGCTTTCCGCTTTCATAGGTGTTGTAATACATAAAAAGTCCTTTCCCGAACAAGGCGGGGCAGGACTTCCAATGCGGTACAAGGCAATCGGGCAAACAAAAAAAGCGCCGTACAAATCGGAATGGATGGGTTCGTCCCATAACCATTCCAACCTTGTACGGCGCTTGGCAGTCTCCTCCGGCACACAGCCGGACTCTCTCCGCTTGCTCGATTCAAAGTCATATCGCTTATCTATTCAGTTATCTGCGCTGGCGCGGCCTCCCGCCGGTGTGGGGGCGGGGGCGTCCGTGCCTGACGCGCCGGAAGTACCCCAGGTTTACGGGGTATTCCTCCTTGCATTTCTTGCAGAATATCATCTTGTGGCCTGTGATGTCCGAGAAAACACGCTCCACAAGATAGCCGCAGTAGGGGCAGTGGATGTCCCGCAGGAAAAGCCCCTCCGTCTCCGACTTGGAAAGCCGGAGCTTATGCAGGTTCTCCTCGCTCACGGCGGACTGGTGGTATGCCCTGACAGCGTTCATTGGCGCATCCCCCCATTTCCAAGGCCGATCTCCTGCGTGATGTACTCGGAGACCTCACGCCGCTCCACCAGCCGAAGCTCTTTCAGCCGGATCAGGAAAGCGGTGTAGGACACGCCCATCACACAGGCCATTTTCTGCACCAGCAGCTTATCCTCCAGCCGGAGGAGATTGTCCCCGTAAAGGGAGATGGCCTCCGTCCCGGCGAACTGCCCTATCACGTTCCGCACGATGTACGCCGGCATGAGCAGCGCAGCCGCCAGCCTGTCCACCTTTGCCTCCTGGACGCTGAGAAGCTCCCGCAGCTCCTGCGGCCCGTATGCGCCCCCTTTGTCCTGTTCCCGCCGGAACGATGCCGATGCCACCGTCTTGTCCATGATGTAGTGGCTGGCCTCGTGGGCGAGGGTGAACCGCCTCCGGCCCTCCTCGTTCTCGCTTTGCAGGCTCTTTTCCAGCACCACCGTCCCCTTGGGGAACACCCTCTGCACCGTCCGCCGATCCAGGAGGATCAGGAGCGGGGTGGCCCCGTCCGAGATAAACCCGATCTTGCCCAGGTCATCCTCCGCAAAGCTGTGGTATTCCAGGGGCAGGCACAGGTAGCCCGTGAGGAAACCGTCCATATCCACCCGCAGCGGCGGCTCCTGTTGTTTTCCGAGATACTGACGCACCATGACCTCCGCCAGCTCCTCGACTTCATCAACCGTAAAACATGACCTCAAAATTTCCACCTCCTGTATGGCAGACCCGCCGGAACAGAAGCGCCCCGCATCTGATGCAGGGCGGCTTGTCCCAACGGTCCAATCCTTAAAAAATGTGCTATTTCCAGCAAGTTCCTCCTTGACATCTGTATATCCATTGGGTATAATTTGCTTGTAGTTGCTACTACTTGCTTGTTCTTGCTTTTGATATTATAGCAAGAACAAGCAAGATTGTCAATAGACCCTGGCAAGATTCAGCAAGTTTGGTGAACGGAGGAGAGAGAAAGATGGCATCCTTTCAGGAAAAAGTCAAGGAACACCGTGGGCTTTTAGGGCTTACACAGAAACAGTTGGCTGAAAGGGCGGGGATCGGGTATCGGACAGTCGTGACCTACGAGTCCGGCGAACGGTTCCCCCATGCGGCGCAGCTTTATAAACTGGCAAAGGCGCTCGGCGTGTCCACGGAATTTCTAAAAAACGATGCGGTCGATGACCCTTCGTATGGCATCGACCGCATGGAATATATTGAACAGATGAGACGGGAGGCTGGAACCGGGGAGGCGCTGGACCTTGAGGCGATGCTGGCCCAGAACCAGGCGATGTTCGCCGGAGGCACGATCAGCCAGGAGGCAAAGGACGCCTATTTCCAGGCTGTGATGAAAGCCTATGTGGAGTGTAAAGAGGCGGCAAAGGAGACCTATGGCCGCAGGAAGAAGCGCAAGGCTTGATATGTCAGAGGATTTCTTGGCGCTCCGGCTGGTATGCCGGGGGCGTCCGTGTAGGTTCCCGATCCGGGGACAGGGAGGAAGTGGAAACTGTTGTCTGCCATCAATATCAGCTATATTGCCGATGAAGTCAAGCGGGTCATGCGGAAGTACGATGAGACCGACCCGTTCCGGCTGGCGAGGACGATGAAGATCATCGTCAGTTACGAATCTCTTGGGCTTTATGAGGGGTGCTGCAAGGGCTTTTTTATCGTGCATCGCCGGATGAAGCACATCACCATCAACAGCGACCTGCCGGAGGAATTGCAGAGGGTCGTCCTTGCCCATGAGATCGGACACTGTGTACTGCACAATTCGGCTGGGGCGATGGCGGCTTTCCATGAGATGGTCCTGTTTGATACCGTGGATTTCAGGGAGTACGAGGCGAACATCTTTGCCTCTGAACTGCTCCTTTCCGATGATGACGTGCTGGAAGTCCTGAACGATGACCTGTTCTTCTTCCAGGCGGCAAGTCTCCTCTGTGTGCCGGCCGAGATGCTGGATTTCAAGTTCCGGGTGATGAAACGCAAGGGGTATAAGCTGGAGTCCCCGATTGTTTCCCACGGAGATTTCTTGAAAAATATTGAGCGGGGATGGACGGCTCCTGATGGAAGTTGATATGCATTGAGGGACTGGCCTCAAGAAATAAAACGGGAGGCGGGAGTTTTGATTGATGATTTTTTCCATAATATAATTAGGGGGGTATTGGGGTGAATATTGAAACAAGTTTATGTCTTATCTTCTTTTTGTGGATTGAAGAAGTAGCAATAGTGATTTTTCTGGAACGACTTTGCTCTTGTTATTTCCCCTTTTTACTGTCAGCAAGATTTTTTTATACAATAAAGCACCCAAAGTTACGCAATCTTTTAATTTCCCCTCAGCGTACCAGATCAAAAAGCTCTGAAACGGCTCCAGAAGATCGAAACAAACTGCCTCTTTGTGGAATTGTTTATTGTTTGGTGGCTTTTTTATGGCTTTCCTGTGAACTTATTATCACATTGTCGTTTTTATTTTTGAATGTAGTAGGTTCAGATTTTGTTAACTCGCCGTTTATGGCTGAGCTGGCATCAATAGGGCTTTCTCTTTATGTTAACGAATATTTTTGGATTTTTATTGCAGGAATGCCTGTACTTTACATGGTAGATTATTCCCTTGGCCTGCGCCGCTGGCAGAAACGGCAATCACGGTGAGGCCAATGTTGCCCATGCGTACCTCGGTCACGCAGTCTGGGCGGCGGGTGGTCTTGGTCTTGCTGGAGGTATTGGCCATAGGTACCTTTTTCTCATGAGAAATGCCCCTACCATCTGGTAGGGACGAAATTAAGATAGGAACTTTTTTGGCTACGACAAAGTGACAAGGTAGAACTATATATGCGCCTCAACGATGCAGACACAGCTACCAAGAATATTTTGTATTACATCTATAATCTCATCTTCAATATTCTGTTCTGGATTGTAAATTTGAATTAAGCAACACGCAAATCCACAGGGGAAATAATAGTTTAGGTCATTAAGCGAAATAATGTTCCTACAACAAGGCATTTCAACTTCCATTAATGTAAATTCACTTTCAGCGGCTTTGTCCATAGCTTCGCCCCACCAACCGAAATCAAGCATTTCTCCACAGTTCGGGCAAGAAATATGTTCCAGATTCGAGCCACAATCAACAAATATCGGCGTTTCATTGAACTCAATTTCAACAGAATCACAGCGTATCTGTTTTTCGAGGAATGATTTTGCTGATTGAAGTGCTGCATTTGAAACTTTACAAAACGGGTCTTTAGGTATTATTTTCACAAGATGATCTGACATATTTGCCCACCTTATTCAAAATTTGTTCTTGAACACCATCAGCATCGTTCGGGGGTAGCACCCCCGGACTTTTTTCTGCTATGACATCCCATCCAAACGAAAAACCCAGGCGTCAGGTATCTCCTGCTCAATCAGCCCCCGGAGCAGGTTGTACCAGCTACCGCATTTATCCAGAATGATAGCGTCCGATGTGACCACCCGCTCCATGCGGGAGAGTTGGCCGTCCACGCTGGGGTGCAGCTCCACCTGAACCGCCACGCCGTGAGCCGACCCCTTGTCCAGCAGCAGCGAGCGCAGGCGGCCGGAGTTGGACACCTGCTTGTCCAGATAGAACAGCGCCTCTTTCACGCCCAGCTCGTCCAGACGCCCCAGCAGCAGTTCCACCGCCCGCACCGTCTTGTCCACCACCCGGTAGCTCCCCCGCAACCCGGCCAAGTCCCGGATCGTGCCGTCCATCCCCGCCAGGAGCAGGGAGCCGGATAGAGCCACCTCCAAGGTGATAATCACGTTAAAGCCGTCCAGCACCAGCGAGTCCGGCGCATGGGGCAGCCGCTTTTCCTCCCGCTGCCGGAGTGCGGCCTGTGTCGAGGTGATCCGGGCCAGGGCCAGCCGCTGGCGCTCGGAGAGCAGATGGTGGTTCCCCACAAAGGTGGAGGCGGACTTTGTATCATAGCCCCGATCCATCAGGAAAACAAGCTCCTGTGCGGCGGCGTTCAGCTTGCCCGCCGCCTTGGGGCCAAACTCTTTTTCGTCCTTCGGCTCATAGCCGCGTCTGACGGTTTCCATAGTGTGCTGTTTCCCTCCGCAATAGCCAGCCACCCATCCAACGGTTTTTTATATGCCGTTGACCTTGGCGGCTGGAATATTCTATGGTATATATTCAAAGAAGTTCTTTTTTCTTTAGTCGGATAGTTTCACCCTCTGGAGATAATGCAACTCCCCATGTTTTGTTTAGTGCGGTTCGTTCCAGTCCTTGCATATAATCTAAAACTTGGGCCTCCATGTCAGCGCCACCATTTTTAATGATTGTAAGCAGTTCTTGTATAGAAGAATATTCCTCTTGAATACGGTCTCCGGTGTCTTTGTAAAAATCAAGGTATTTCTTATTTCCTTGCAATGCTCGTTCCAACATGGGTACGCTATCAGTGATATTCCCTTCCCATATTCTGTTATGCCCTCGTGCCATATGCCATACAGCATTGTCAGTGCCGGGATTTATCCCACATCTCAGGGGGCCATACCTCCGTTGTTCACATAAAGAAGAATATTGTTCAAAGTTGATTGTGTCAAGAACAGAGATTACCTCTGTTTTAATCTGCGGGTCAACTACCTCATCCCAAACCGCTTTCATCTGTTCACTGTCATAGACCCATTTAATGTTATTCATGTCAATGCCGACCATGTAATAGTTGTTAAAGAACTTTACACTACTATCATTTGTTTTGCGGGGAAAGACCACATTATCTGCAAAAATAACATCCATAAAAGAAGTCGTGGGAGATACGCCAAAACGAATTTCTGTGTGTGAATACGAAATCTCCGGGCGCACGATTTGTATAAGGTGTCCCTTGATGCGTACCAAGGTTTTAGCTCTCCGGGGACTCAATACAAAGCCGTTTGTTTCACACAGCACTTTTGTTTGCTGATAGACAAATTTGTTTAGATCGGTTGTGCTCCAATATTTTTCGGTGTCCATTAAGTAAACTCCTCAAACGCTCTTTTACTGCTCCATAACTTTCGGGCAGACAATGCTAATACGCCCACAACGGCCAGCACCGCAAGCCGGAGCAGAACATCCAGCATCCAACTGACTTTCCCATGCCGGTACATATCCAGTACATAGACGGTATCAAGGTCATAGTCCGCCTGCATCTGGTTCAGCACCCGGCGCTCCTCGGTGGTGGTATAGCGGAGATAGCCCGTGGGATATTCGTCCCCGCCCGTCAGCGTCAGGTAATCGTCAAAGTACACGCACAGCCAGGAGCCGTCCTCCAGCTCCGCCAGATAGTAGCGGTTATAATATCCGCCAACAAGCCCCTGGAGTATCCTCTGCCAAGGCGGGAGGGGATAGTCGGCATAAATGTATTCCGAAACGGATACCGCCCGTTTTGCGCCATAGCTGCGGTGATAGTGCGTCCCCTCCTGCGCCGCGTCCCGCAGACGGGCCAGCGGGCAGGCCACCAGCTCGCCGCCTGTCACCGTTGCCGGGGTCTGGGCGTAAAAGAATGATGACACGTCCTCCTGCCGCCGGAGCTGCTGGACGCCCTCACCGGGCCGCTGGCCTTGCCCCGTCCCTGTGCCAGCCCACAGGTCGTACAGCCAGCCAGTGGGCGCGGCCAGCATCAGCCAGAGCGCAAGGGCGGCGCACACGATATTCCGCAGGATGGTGGGGATGGAGTGTTGACTGTTTTTCATGTATGCACCGCCCTCCTAAGTCACAAGTGCGTTTTGTTGACAGATGAGGCTTAAAGAACATTTTCAATCTTCACTTCTCAATTTCCCAGAAAATTTATTAAATCTACCGCATATTCGGTTGGAAGAATTGTACAATGCTGATATTTAATCCGCAAATCTGCATATTGTTCTGAAGGAGTATTGATTGCAGTTTTCAAGCAGCTTTGAATGTCTTGCACGATATTACAGAAGAGGGATGTTTTATATAGCTGCTCAGTTGCTTTTTCATAATCACTGCCTGTACTGGACGGAAGTGATATGTTAGAAAGATAAATACAAGCATCGGTTAAAACACCCCATAAATCATCAAAATTGGCGAAGCCAATCTGCTCATAGGATGCCACCTCTTCAAAGTCCAGATGTCCACCTTCGATTGCCACCAATTCCATCAAAAGCGCCGATACCCATGTGATAATTTCCCACTCAACTCTGGTTAACTTTGTATTCCCGAAATTTTGCTCATAAAAAAGTTCTTGTGTATCTGATAATTCCTCATCGGAGTGGTATGCAAGTGTACTGGCATAAATATTGTTTGCGAAATCTTGGAAGTCTATCGCTGTAACAGCTCCCTCGGCATAGTTCCAAAGCAGATTAAGTGCATTTATCAAAACAGTAGTAGGCCGGTTACCTGTAACCGACAGCCCCTGCTGGAGAGTATGAACATATCGCTCAATCACAAGTAAATTTCCAAGCAACCGGGAGCGATTATCGCTATTTTTGAATGCAGTTTCAGCTATACCTCGAAATTTCAGTATCCAGTTATTTGCTTTTTGACCGCTTAAAGCAGAGAAGTCTGTATCAAGTGTGTATTTGCTCATAATATACCTCCATTGGCCTTCAGTCATTTGTCCTAACGGACAATTTGCGCGCAAACAAAGCAGGCCGATATCGTTGCTTGTACTATAACTCCCGGACACCGGCCTGCCTCAGCCAGTCTTGCAGTTTTTTGACCGGGAACCCGGTAAACACATAATTTTCATCCGCCCGGCTGTGGATCGTCACCGCCGTAAACAGCGCCTTTTTCCCAACGGAAAAGCCCTTGATTTCCGAAAGGGGCAAATCCATTTCCGGGCTGCCGACCATGCTGATATAAAAGCAGGCCCGCTGGTTGGTGATATAGATGTTCCCGCTAAAGGGCTTTGTGTTGAGAAACTGCTTTTGATGGAGCGCCACCTGTCCGCTACCAATCATTGTCTCGTTGGGGTTCAGTTGAAATTTTGCCATAAGTAGTTCCACCTTTTATATTTTGTCTGAGCATCAAGCCCAATTTGAAAAAGCACACACAGCTATACACGATATATTATACCGATTTCCGCAGAGGAAAACAATACCCTCATTCGCATTTTTGCTGAAAGCCGGAAACCGCATTGTATGTTTTGAGCAGACTAAAACAAGCGGAAAACCCGCTCATCCCCGGTGTTTTGCGGGCTTTTGGTATTTGCACAAGCTGGGGGCTACGCAATTTGGTATAACTTTGGCAAGCAGGGCATTTGTATATACAAATGCACGAAACAGACATCCGGCGTTGCCGCCGGATGTCTGTTTCTCTGCTTGTTGGGGTAGCACCCCAAACCCCTTGAACAGCCCCGTTGCCGGGGCTGGCTGCGCGTTCGGTTCCCGAACGCTGTTGTCCCTGCTCCGCAGGGACAGGCGGGGCTTGCGCCCCGCGTGGAGCCGGAAACGACCGCCTCGGTGTTTCCGGGGAAAAGAAAAAAGCGGGGCTGGCCTACATCCCTGTAAGCCAGCCCCGCCAAGATCATCTGTGCTGATCGGTGCGCTGTTCCTCCTTGCGCCGCTCCTCCATAGCCGCCTGTTCCTTCTCCTTTTCCAGAAGGACAGCCGCCACTTTCTGCGCCACAAGATACTCCTGCATCTCCGCCCTTGCCTTTCGGTACGCCGGGTATGCCGCCCGTTTCTGCTCCAGAAGCTGGGCATACTCGGCGTTCAACTCCTTGACACGGGGGAGTTTTTTCAAGCCGAGTTGTTCAAAAGCCTCCTTCGCCGCTTTGTGCAGCGTGATGGCCTCCCGATGCCCCTCAAAGAACTTTTTACTGTACCCTGCCTTGCGGTAGGCCACATAGACCTCCCTGGTCTTGGAGTAGTTGATGATGTGTTTTTTCAATGCGGCGATCTCCTGCATCCGCTGTTCCGCCGCCTTGATGGAGTCCCCCAGACCGTTGAATTGGGAAACTGACGCATCCGCCCTCGCCGCCAGTTCGTCAAAGCTGTCGATCTCATTCTCCTGCAAAAAGCACATGACCTGTGCCATCTGTTTCAGGTTAAAGAGGGTCGCCCACCGCTGGTATCCGGCGCCCTTCCCCTCGTCCAGCTTCGCTTGAATGTCAATGAGAAGGGAAAACTTCTTGTCGTGGACTTGCTGGCTTTTCCCCGCAGACCGCTCCCGGCGTTTCCCGGCAATAGCGTCTTTCAGGTCATCGACCGTATAGCCCTCTTTCAGCGAACTGAACCGGGAGAAACGGTCGTGTCCCCTGCATCGGATGGAAGGCCGCTTGCCCGGTTTGTACTCGCACCCGGCCTCCACCAGGAAGGAGATCAGTTCCTCAAAGTCTTTCGGATTTCTCTGCATAGCCGCGTCAATGGCTGCCCGCAGATCGTCACGGTTGGAAGTCCGCTTGGGGTACTCGGTGCGCTTTTTTCGTTCCCGGTAGGGGCGCGGCACTATGACAGAAAGCCCATGCTCCAGACACAGCCGGTCACTGACCCGTTGCAGGGCCAGCCCGGACAAATGGAAATCCCTGAACTTCCGGGTGCAGTCCAGGGAGGTGGAATTGAAGATGATGTGATTGTGGATATGCGCCCGGTCGGTGTGGGTGGCAACGATAAAGGCGTGTTTGCCTTTCGTGAAGCGCATCCCCAGCTCATAGCCGATACGGTTGGCCTCCTCCGGCGTGACCTCGCCCGGTTTGAAGGACTGGCGTATTTGGTAGGCGATGACATCATGTTTCTGGCGGCGGCCCGTCATGTGTTCGTACTGCCGCTTTGACAGAAGGAACTGCTCATCCGCTGTCCGGGCGTCGCACTCATAGCTGGAGATATATTTTCCGCCCTCGGTCTTTTCCTCATTCTTGGAATAGTCCGTCCTGTCCGCCAGCGTCTGGGCGATAGTCTTGCCCTTGTTGATGTGGAGCGCGATCAGCCGTGTTGCCGCCATAGCCCACCTCCCTCATTCATGATCTCACATTGCCAGTTCCTCCGGGAGCCTTACACTCCGCATCTTCCCGGGGAAGCTGTCCCTCTGCGGGTCGGCTGTCCCCCTGTGGTCGAAAGCGGCGATCTTCTTTTCCAGACCGTCCAGTTCTTTCTCCTTTTCCTTCACGATGGCAGTGCGCTCCTCCAGAGTGCCGGAGATCAGCTCGTCCAGCAGATACTCCACATAGTCCATCTTCTGCAAGGCTTCACAGAACAGAAGATGCCAGTCCTCGTCCTCCGGCTTTGGTGCGTATTGCTCCTTCCAGTCACGGAGCAGATGGAGGTACTCGCACAGTACACGGTAACAGCGGTTTTCCTTTTTGCGGTACTCCTGTGCCGCCGCCAACTTGGAAATGACGGACGGCCTCCTCTGGGGCTGCCATGTTTGCAGGCCCTCATACCGCACCCCGAAATCCTCCGCCAGCTTCTCGGCGGCTCTCTTGGGGGAGAGATCAAACAGCTTGCCCACAAAGTCGATCACATCCCCGTCCTCCTGACAGCCGAAGCAGTGGAACCGCTTATCCACCTTCATGCTGGGCGTCCTGTCATCATGGAACGGACAGCAGGCCATGCCGTTCCGCTTGACCTCGATCCCGTAATGCTCCGCCGCCGTCCTTGTTGGTATGGCGTCCTTGACCGCTTCAAATAAATTCATTGTCATGCCCCCTTTCCCGGTATGTAAAAGGGGCGAAAAAAGAAGGAGCGGCATTGCCGTTCCTTCCTGTGCGCTTATCATAAAATTTCATACCATGCCTTGAAATCTGCCGCTTGGTACTGTATAATTAACTCGACAAATCGGAATATGGAGGCAAGCTATGAGTGTAAGTGAACGAGAAAATATTCATACCCTCTTTTTAGGGAAAAATTATC